>JBKJUC010000068.1:0-4305 GCA_046590325.1 Burkholderiales bacterium
CGAAAACCGCGCTCACCTTCTATGTCTTTGCGGCCGTCCTCGGCGTGACCTGGTTGTCCACCGTGCCGCCCACCGCAGGGCTGGTCGGCAAGCTGTTCGGCACGCGCTATCTGGCGACGCTGTTCGGCCTGACGTTGCTGTCGCATCAGATCGGCGGTTTCTTCGGCGCGTGGCTGGGCGGCATCGCCCTGGTCAGCAGCGGCAACTACGACTGGATGTGGTACGCGGACATGGCGCTCGCGCTCGCCGCGGCATTCGTCAACCTCCCGATCAAGGAAGCGCCGCTCATCGCGCCGCGCCCCGCCGCTGCCTGACGGCTGCCTTCTCTACTACCCAGGGCAGCACTCACCGCGGATACCCTCGCGTGGCGTGGAGTAGCCTTTTAGGACGCAGATACCCTACGTGCGTAGCACGTCGGAGTACCCTTTTAGGACGCGGAGGAAAAACCGCAGAGAGAGAACCGATGTGCAATGCCGTTGTGGGTAATCCATTGCTCATTGTGCCCAGTAGCATCGCCCACACCGGGCCCATCGCCGCAATATCCAACCAAAACTCCTGCTTTCCTCTGCGTGTGTCCTCCGCGTCCTCTGCGTCCTCCGCGGTGAGTGCTGGTCTTGGAGTTAAGATCTGACAGTGTCCGTCAGGTCAAATCGCGACTACTACACCAGATACTTCGAAGGACCCCGCTATCGCGTCGTCGCGCCCGCCTTTGAGTCTTCACTTTTACCTTTCCCCTTTTCCCTTTCCGCTTCCGCCGCGGGATTCTGCCCCGCGGAAGGACTCGGCGGCGAAGCCGCGGACTCGCGCTGCTTCTTGTAGTACTCGATCCAGTTGTTGACGTTGCCTTCCTGCACTTTCTCGGCAGCGTCTTTCTGCGCGGCCGCGGAGCAGGCCAGCGTCATGAGCAGCAGGCCGGAGCAGATGCGGATCAGAGCGATTTTCCCTGCATGCAGGCCTGGTAAATCATGTCGCCGAAGGATTGCGCGGACAGCATGGAATTGCTGCTTTCCTTCCAGCTCGCCAGCCAGGCATAGGCATCGTCAACGGTCTTGTTGATGAAGGTGATCTCGTTTTCGGTTTCGTCGCCATGCCAATGGATGACGACCTCCTCACGCGGCCGGCCCTGCTCAAAATAGTAGTAGGCCGCAACCTCCAGCTTGGAGACGTACACGCAGAGCTCGGTCTTTTCCATCCGCGAGATGCGATCCGCATGGGCGGCCTGCGCCAGCAGGAGCAGAACCATGCCGGCGATCGATTTGACCAGTGGGAATCTTGTTGTCATGGCAGCTTCCGCTCGTAGTTTATCGGCGCCGAATCGCTAAACGCCGAATCGCAAAACGGCCAATCGCAATGCAGCACGCGAAACCAGTTTAACAGAACGAATTTTCGGACTTACAATCCGATCAGGCAGGCACCACGCGAACCAGCGAGTCAATAACATGGTTTTGACCTGCCCAAGACTCGCGGAGGCGCGGGGCTACAGGAGAAGAAAATGATCCGAAGCCTTGCATACGCAGTCGGCCTTTTTGCCCTGAGCATCACGTGGGTCGCCGAGGCCACGGCCCGCAACATTTCCCTCGCGGAATGCAGCGAGGGCGGGGAGTTCATCCGCAATGCCGCGCTCGCCCGAGAGAACGGCGTCACCCGGGAATTCTTCCTCGGCAAGCTGGAGGAAGACCTGCTGACCATCCGTGCCTACCCACCCGAACTGCGCTGGTTCGTTCAGGACGATTCCGACGAAGCGTTCCTGAGCACGCGCGCGGCCAAGGTGTTTGACGAGCCTGAAAAACCGGAAGAGCACGAAGCCGCATTCATTCGCGACTGCCTGCTCCACAGCGCCAGCGCCAGCGGCCGGGAAATCTAGGCAGGGAAATCTAGACAGGAAAATCCTAGGCGACGCACCCCGTTAGAGGCAGTAGCACCCGCCTCTAACGGGGCTGTCGCCGTTCGCAGACCAAATCCGCTTGAACTAAGCGCTCAAAGCCTGTCGAACCAGTAAGACGTCCGGAAGCAGCAAGTTTCGCGCTGCCAGCGCTCCACTGCTTACAGCATCAGTCCTGGCACGCATTCTCCTGGCACGCATTCTCCCGGCGCCCATCCCCGCAGGCACGCCCGCAGCCAAAGACAGGCGTGTGCCCATTCACAGACCGGAGCACACCATGAACAAGATCGAACCCTCTTCGAACCCCCACGCCGGCGGCAGCACGCCGGATAAAGTCCGGCCCTACCATTCAACGCAGGGCGAAGGCACCCACAACCAATCGCGGTCGCGCGCGCCGCAGTTCGGCACCGACCGGCGCGGTCCGCGCGACAGTGACAACAGCCGCCCGAAATCGACGCACCAGTTCGCCCGCAACCCTGCCGATCCCGGCGGCCCGCCGCAGAACAGCGGCAGCGCCATGCAGGAGCCGGAACGGCGCAAGGCGAGGACGGATCGCCGCCGATCCTTGTCACACAGGAGTTAGCCGATGACCCCGCTAGAAGGGATGAAAGTCGCGGTCCTGGTGACGGATGGGTTCGAGCAATCCGAACTCGTGGAACCGAGGCGCGCGCTGCGTGAGGCCGGCGCCAAGTCCGTGATCGTGTCGCCGAGACAACGCGAGGTCCAGGCCTGGATTCATTTCGACAAGGGCGACCGCTTCAAGGTCGATGTTTCGCTCGATGCAGCCAACAGCGAGGATTTCGATGCGCTGGTCCTGCCCGGAGGCGTGGCGAACCCCGATCAGTTGCGCATGCAGCCGCAAGCCGTGGCATTCGTGAAGGCTTTCGTCGATGCCGGCAAACCCATCGCCACCATCTGCCACGGCCCCTGGATGCTGATCGAGGCCGATGCGGTACGCGGCCGCACCATCACGTCCTGGCCTTCACTGAAAAATGACCTGATCAACGCCGGGGCAACATGGGTGGATGAGGAGGTCGTGGTGGACAACGGGCTGGTTTCCAGCCGCAAGCCGGACGATCTGCCTGCCTTCACCCGCAAGATGGTGGAGGAGTTTGCGGAACACGCGCATCGTCGACCGGGGCAGCAGCCGTCACGCTCCAGGGAACCAAGCGTCACCCACTAGCAAAACCTTTTCACCGCAGACGCACAGAGGGCTCTGTGGTGACAACGCTCAAGCCTTACCCCGACCGACGCACGCGTGTGATGACAGTCAGCAATTCCAGCGCATTGACCGGCTTGGTCACATGCATGTTGTAGCCCGACTGTAAGGCGCGGATGCGGTCTTCCGGGCGGGCAAAGGCGGTCAGGGCCACGACAGGCATTTCGCGCAGCCGCTGTTCCGCAGACCCGCGCAAGTCCGCCACGAGCGCGTAGCCGTCGCGCTGGGGCATGCCGATGTCGCTGATGATGAGGTCGGGATTAAAGTGATGTAGTTTTTCCAGGGCCTCGCCGGCCGAGTTCGCGGTTTCTACCTTTGCGTTCCTGTGTTCCAGGATGCGCATCAGCACTTCGCAGGCATCTGGATCGTCATCGACCACCAGGATCACCATCCCCGCCAGCGAGATTTCACCGGCCTCAGCAAGGGCGTTTGCGTTGCTGTCGGTGCGGGCATCGGCGATCGAAATGGGCAGACTGACCACGAACGTTGACCCCTGATCCTTACCGCCGCTCTTTGCCTCGACCGAGCCGCCATGGTGCTCGACCAGTTGCTTCACAATAGCAAGGCCCAGACCCAGCCCACCCTGAGTCCGCGTGGTTGATCCGTCCTGCTGGCGGAACCTTTCAAAGGCCTGCGGGAGAAATTCCGGGCTCATGCCGATGCCCGAATCCGTCACGCTCAACTCGACGTGGGAATTCACGCGCTGCAAGTGAATCCTGATGCGCCCACCCTCCGGCGTGAACTTGACCGCGTTCGAAAACAGGTTCCATACCACCTGCTGCAGCCGATTAGCATCCCCCTTGATGGGGCCGGCATTGGAATCCAGCACGGACTCGAACTGGATCCGCTTGGCATCGGCCGCTGGCTGGACCGATCCCAGTGCCGCATGGATCAGCGGAACCAGGTCCAGTGTTTGCACCTCGAGGCGAAACGTGCCCGCGATGATTCGGCTCATGTCGAGCAGATCCTCGATCAATTGCGTCTGAGCGCGGCTGTTACGCTCAATGGCGGCAATCGCCTGCCTGAGCACTTCCGCGTCCGGCGGGCGCGCCTTGAGAACGTGCATCCAGCCGACTATCGCATTCAACGGCGTGCGCAGTTCATGCGAAAGGGTCGCCAGGAATTCATCCTTGAGGCGCGCGTTGCGCTCGGCTTCCACGCGCGCAGCCCGCTCGCTTTCGAGCAGGCGCCGGCCCTCCTCCTC
>JBKJUC010000184.1:0-39586 GCA_046590325.1 Burkholderiales bacterium
GCTTGCTGGCACCGCTTGATGCCTTTCGCGCCGCAGCGGCCGAATTCCGCGCCAGCGGCGGCCGCGGACTTAACGTCACGCTGCCCTTCAAGCTGGAGGCTTTCGATCTTGCCGACGAAGTCACCAGGCGGGCGAAAGATGCGCGTGCGGCCAACTTTCTCAGTTTCGAACCGGGACGCATCCGGGCGGACAATACGGACGGCGCGGGACTCGTCGCCGACCTGACCGCCAACCTCGGCGTAACAATGGAGGCCCGGCGCGTACTCCTGCTGGGTGCCGGGGGCGCCGCCCAGGGCGTGCTTGGCCCGTTGCTGGAGCGACAGCCGGCCATCCTGACGATCGCCAACCGCTCGGTGGACAAGGCGCTGCGGCTGGCGGAAAACTTGCGCCATCTACCGGGCGCCACCAGTACGGTGGTTTCGGGAGTTGGCTATGGCGACCTGGCCGGGCATCACTTCGACCTCGTGATCAACGCCACATCGAGCAGCCTGCAAGGGGAGTTGCCGCCATTGCCAGCGGACCTGTTCGCGCCCGATTCGCTGGCCTACGACATGATGTACGGCAAAGCGCCCACGCCGTTTCTGGTCTTCGCGCGGGCTCAGGGCGCGGCACGCGTCGCAGACGGGCTGGGCATGCTGGTGGAACAGGCGGCCGAATCCTTCTTCCTGTGGCGCGGCGTGCGGCCGCGGACCGCTCCCGTCATCGACCTGATGCGCAGCCCGTAGACGATGAAGTATCTCTGGCGCTGGATCGCGCGGGGCCTGCTGCTTATCGTAGCCGTCGTCGTGGTCTACGAGTTCTGGATTTTCGGCAACGTCGTCTGGTGGGTCTGGTTCAACCCTTCCACCAGCGCCTTCATGGAAAACCGGCTGGAGGTGCTGCAGGAAAAGAATCCCGATGCCGAACTGCGCCACAAGTGGGTTCCGTACAACCGCATTTCGATCCACCTCAAGCGTGCATTGATTGCCGCCGAGGACGCCAAGTTCCTTGACCACGACGGCTTCGACTGGGAGGCGATCCAGAAGGCCTACGAGAAGAATCTGAGAAAAGGTAAAGTCGTCGCAGGCGGATCCACCATCAGCCAGCAACTTGCCAAGAACCTGTTCCTGTCCGGACGGCGCACGCCGTGGCGCAAGGCACAGGAAGCGCTGATCACCATCATGATCGAGAACGTGATGTCGAAGCAGCGCATCTTCGAGATCTATCTGAACATCATCGAGTGGGGAAATGGCGTCTTCGGCGCGGAAGCGGCCGGACGCTACTACTACAGGACCAGCGCGGCCTATCTGAATGCCGAACAGTCCGCGCGGCTCGCGGCCATGGTGCCGAAGCCGCGCTTCTACGACAGGGTACGCGGCACGCCGCTGCTGGAGCGCCGCACCTCGATCATCCTGAACCGCATGGGCGACGCACAGGTTCCTTAGCGACAGTCTACGGATGCTCTTACCGCAGACAAGGGCACACTTGAAGCGGAGCAGGACGCGGAGGACGCAAAGTAACCGCAGAGAAAGACTTGCGTGGACAATGAAGTCGTCACTGATGGCTGCATGACAAGTATCGTGCAATCAATTTCATCTTTTCTCTGCGTGTATTTCTCTGCGTCCTCCGCGTACTAAAAGGGTACTCCGACGTGTCCTTCGGCACGTAGGGTATCTGCGGTGAGCGCTTTGCCCTATTGCCGTAACGTATAATCAGCCGACACCTTCCGGCGCCGCCATGCTCATCCATCCGCAGTTCGATCCCGTCGCGATCCACCTCGGCCCTCTGTCAGTGCGCTGGTACGGGCTCATGTACCTGGTCGCCTTCCTCATCGTGCTGATCCTCGGGCGCTACCGGATACGGAAGCAGCCCTGGCACGGCTGGGCCTCCCGTGATCTGGATGACATCTTGTTCCTCGGCGTGCTCGGCGCTGTGCTCGGCGGCCGGCTTGGGTACATCTTCTTCTACAAGTTCGCCGAGTACATGCATGATCCGGTGCGCATCCTCTTCCTGTGGGAGGGCGGCATGTCCTTCCATGGGGGTTTCCTGGGCGTGCTACTGGCCATGCTCTGGTTCGCCCGCACGCGCGGCAAGAAATGGATGGCGGTGACTGATTTCATCGCGCCGCTGATCCCGCTGGGACTGGGGGCGGGGCGCGTCGGCAATTTCATCAACGGCGAACTGTGGGGGCGCGCCACCAATGTGCCGTGGGCGATGGTGTTTCCGCAGGTGGACAATCTGCCCCGGCATCCTTCGCAGCTTTATGAATTCGCCCTTGAAGGCCTGCTGCTGTTCGCGCTGGTATGGGGGTTCTCGCGCAAGCCGCGGCCGGTGTGCGCGGTCTCCGGGATGTTCCTGATCGGTTACGGCGTGCTTCGCTTCCTGGTCGAATACACTCGCGAACCCGACGGCTTCCTCGGCCTGCTGGCCCTGAATTTTTCCATGGGGCAATGGCTGAGCCTGCCGATGATCGTCGGCGGCATCGGGCTGCTGGGTTGGGCCTACCGGGGCAAGGCCGGCCGGCGCAGCGAGGACCGCATGGTGGCGCCCAAGCCGCGCACCCGCGACTAGTTCAGTTCGCGCGAATCCGCCGGCGGCTTGATCGCAAAGAAGCTGCGGCGGTTCAGCAACCGGCGGAAGTTCTCGAGCGAAAGCAGGTGCGCGTAAATCTTGTCCATCATCCCCGCCTCGAACAGGTGGCGCAGGCTGTCCTCGTGCAATGACTCGAGTCTGTCCTGGGCCACACGGTGCATGCCCTGCAGTTGCATGGTGAAACCGTCCACTTCGGCCTTCATCGTGAACGGTTCCAGCAGGCTCATTTCCGCAAGGAGCTTGCACAGTTCCTCGCTGCGGGCGAGTTCGGATTCGTAGTCGAAGATCAGCCGTTCCAGTACTCTCCAGTGCGCCAGCGGTTCTCCCCTCTTGTCATACAACGCTTCGCCCTCGTCCTGGAGCGCGCTCGCCTCCACGCAGACAACCCGCTCTTTGCGATCCTCCCCATCCACCGCGACCTTGGACATGCAGAAAGGGTAGCGCCGCACGTAAGTGGGCAGGTAGACGCGCCGGTCCCAGAGACCGTCGCCAAGCACGAACAGGTTCTGCTGGGCCTGCAGTCCGAGCGCAGCAACGGCGGTAAAGTCGTCGGCCACGGGGTGACGAATGAACACCAGCGGGTAGTCGCGGCTCGCCGGCCCGAACTCCGCGAGGCCGATGGGTATTGCATGCTGGCGGCCGAATGCGGAAGCGGCCGCCCCGCTGGCGGGGAGCGTAACGCGATGATGTTTCTGCAACGGCGCGATCTGTTCGTAGCCTGCCGGCGGTGTGATTTTCATGGGCGTTTTTGCTGAAATCTGTTGCAGTATAATAGCGCCCTGCCGAGCCGGACCAGTCAATCCGGTGTAAAGACCGGGGACGCAGCTAAGCTGGGAGAGCGTTGCGTTCGCAATGCGAAGGACGAGGGTTTGACCAGTCGATCACTGATCGCTTGCACAACCCCTTCATCTCCTCCTTGGGTTGTCGTGGTGAAACTTACAGGCATGTAGTCGAAAAGTTTCGGGGATGTAGCTCAGCTGGGAGAGCGTCGCGTTCGCAATGCGAAGGTCGAGGGTTCGATCCCCTTCATCTCCACCATAACTAATGGCCACCTTCGGGTGGCCTTTTTTTGGCGTTAGCTCGGAGCAATCTCCGGCACCATCACGATCCACCCCTCGAGCGGATCGATATAAACAGGCAATCCGTAGTTCTCCTCCCGGCGCTGCCACGCCCATGCAGCCTGCATGGCACAGATCACCGCATCGAGGCGGTCGCCGGTGGCATCGCGCACCAGGGAGGCCAGCAGGGATGGCGAAGCGTTCAGTGGAAATCCAAAAGGGTTTTCCGTCGAGGCGAGGCGGTCGACGATCAGTTTTCGCGCGCGCCGGCGCGCCGGCGTCTGTTTCGCAACGCTGTCGTTCTTGTACGAACCCCTGAGTATCCCGCGCGCGGTGAAGCCCGGGTAGGCTTCGAAGGCAAGCCGGGCCGGATCACCGTCGCGCAGGCCGGGGATCGAAACCCCTGCATCGAGCAGGCGCGGTGCGCCTTCCAGAAACATCAGTCCAACAGGAGGATTCACCAGCTTGAGCGGGCTGTGCGAACCTGCGGGCGGGTCGGCGATGCGGTGCGCATACCGGATGCCGGCGGGCCTGCTTTCCCGATACCGGTCCAGGATCGCGCGGAATTCCTCGCGCCCCAGCTTCCGGCAGTGATTCACCAGTTCGGGATAGGTTTGCGGCCAGGCAAGATCAGTGACCGCTTCCCGTGGCAGGCCGAAGGGAAAATCGAAGCCGGCAATCCAAGGCCCCGGCTGTCGCAGCCAGGATTCATAGCTTTCCCAGTTGCGATATTCCTCGATGCCCTCGACGACGAGGCTGCGGCGCTGGAGGCTTCCGGCGGCGACCGTTATCGGCTTGCTGGCGCGCGGCCGGCTGGTGAAATCCACCCCGAAGATCCGCCAGTGCCGCGGCCCGGGCATTGCTACTTCTTGATGGTGGCGAGCTGCTTCTCGATGCGCCGCGCGAAAATTTCCATCTCTTTCGCGGCCTGCTGGTCGCCGCGACGCTGCGCGACGGCGACGCCGCGCCGGTAAGTGTCCAGCGCCTCGTGCAGGATGCCGCTTTCGGCGAGCGCAAGGCCGAGTAGTTTCCAGGCGGCGGAGTAATCCGGATCCAGCTCGACGGCGCGCTTCAGGTGAAAAATCGTGACCCAGGTTTCGCGCAGCTTGAAGTACTCGGTTGCGAGGCTATAGCGCAGCAACGCGGACTCCTTGCCCTGTGCCAGGAGTTTCTCGAGACTGGGGATGACCGATCGCGGTTCCATGCGAGCCTGTCCTAAAGTTCGATCTGCGTACCGAGTTCGACAACCCGGTTCGCCGGGATCTTGAAGAACGTGGTGGCGCTCGATGCGTTGCGCGACATGAGTGCGAAGAGTTTCTCGCGCCACAACGCCATGCCCGGCCCGACTTTCGGGATCAGCGTCTGCCGACTCAGGAAGAACGAAGTTTCCATCATCTCGAATTTCAGGCCTTTTGCCGCCGCCAGTTCCAGCGACAGCGGCACGTCAGGCTCGTCCTTGAAGCCGTAGTGTGCGATCACCCGGTAGAAGTCGGTTCCGAGCGGGATAATAACAATCCGGTCGTCATCCGCCACGTGGGGAATGTCATGGATCTCCACCGTAAGGAGGACGATGCGCTCGTGCAGGACCTTGTTGTGGTTCAGGTTGTGCAGCAACGCGTGCGGCACCCCTTCCGACGCGGCGGTCAGGAAAACGGCCGTACCCGGGACGCGGATCGGTGGGTGCGCGGTTACGCTCTGGATGAACGGCTCGATGGGGATGGCTCCCGGCGCGAGGCGCTCCATCAGCAACTGCCGGCCGTGCTTCCACGTCACCAGCAGGGTGAACAACACCACCGCGACGACGAGCGGAAACCAGCCGCCCTGGAATATCTTGATGACATTGGCGCTGAAGAACGACAGATCGATGACCAGGAACAAAACCAGCAGCGGCAACGCGATCCAGAGCGGCCACTTCCACAGTTTGCGTACCAGCACGAAGGCAAGAATCGTATCGATCGCCATGGTGCCGGTGACCGCAATGCCGTAGGCGCCGGCCAGATTGCTGGACGAACCGAAGCCGAGCACCAGTCCGATTACAGCCGCAAGCAGAACCCAGTTGATCCAGGGCATGTAGATCTGGCCGATTGCGCTTTCCGACGTATGCGTGACTTCAAGACGGGGACAGTATCCGAGCTGGATGGCCTGCCGCGTAAGCGAATAGGTTCCGGAAATGACGGCCTGTGAGGCGATCACCGTGGCAAGAGTCGCCAGCAAGACCAGCGGGATGAGCGCCCATTCCGGCGCCATGCGGTAGAAAGGATGCTGGATGGCCTCGGGACTGTGCAGGATCAGCGCACCCTGCCCGAAGTAGTTCAGCAGCAGGGCGGGGAACACGTAGACCGACCAGGCGATCCGGATCGGTTTTTTGCCGAAGTGACCCATGTCGGCATAGAGGGCCTCGGTTCCGGTGATCGCCAGCACCACGGCGCCCAGCACCAGGAATCCCGCCCAGCCGTTCTGGGCGAAAAAACGCACCGCATGGCTCGGCAGCAGGGCAACCAGGACGTCGGGATACTGGACGATGTTGACGAGCCCGAGCAGCGCGAGTACCGCGAACCAGAGCATGGTGATCGGCCCGAACAGCGCGCCGACCATCTCCGTTCCCTTTTGCTGGAACAGGAACAGGCAGATCAGGACGAAGATAGTGATGGGAATGACGAAGGGTTTCAGCGTCGGCGTGACGACTTCCAGCCCTTCCACCGCCGAGAGAACGGAGATGGCGGGCGTGATGATGCCGTCCCCATAGAACAGCGCCGCTCCGAACAGGCCCAGCGACATCAGTACCCAGCGGCCGCGCGTATTGCCCGAGGTCGCGCGCAGCACCAGCGCCAGAAGCGCCATGATGCCGCCCTCGCCCCGATTGTCGGCACGCATCATGAAGATCACGTACTTCAGCGTTACGACGATAAACAGCGACCAGGCAATCAGCGACAGCACGCCCAGCACGTTGTCGTGGTTCGCCGCAACCGAATGGCTGCCGCCAAACGCCTCTTTCATGGCGTAGAGGGGGCTGGTGCCGATATCCCCGAAGACGACGCCGATGGCAGCTACCGTAAGGGCAAGTGCGCCCGGTTTGCCGTTATCTTTGGAACTCATTTTTCTTTTATCTGAGTGCTTCGCAGGCGGGACCGCGCACCTGCCCTGCGTACGTAAGTGTGGAAGTTTTCCTGCACCAGACCGTGCAGGAAACGGCGAGCCCTTCGGTTATCATCGGCAAAAGAAAAACACGGCCAATCAAACGCTAGAGCCATGTTGTAACGCAACATTCTATACCCTGGAGCATGCCGTGAACAAACACCCGGTTCTGACCCCGGACGCCCCTCAGGCGATCGGCACGTATTCTCAGGCCATTCGTGCCGGCGGGACCATTTATTTGTCCGGCCAGATCGGCCTCGATCCGGCAACCATGAAGCTGGTGGACGGCATCGAAGCACAGATCCACCAGGTGTTCAGGAACCTGGAAGCGGTCGCCGCGGCGGCCGGCGCCAGTCTTGACGATGCGGCCAAGCTCACCGTGTTCCTCACCGATCTCGCCAGTTTCGCCCGGCTCAACGAGATCATGGCCCAATACTTCAAGCAACCCTATCCGGCACGTTCCGCCGTCGGCGTTTCGCAACTTCCCCGCGGAGCACTCGTGGAAATCGAAGCGGTGCTTGTAAAGGAATGACCGCTGCGCTGGATTCCGCATGGGATGCCGGCCTTGCCATAACGGGCCTTCGGCCATGAGGGTCTAGGGTGAAGGGCGAGGGAAAACCGGCCAGGCGCAGTTCCAAAGGGTCAGTACGGACTCGCCAGCTTCCTTTGGCACCTTCGGACAAGGGTACGGCCTCGAATGCCAAGCCCGCAGCCCCCCATTCCTCGCTCCAGTTCGCCACCCCCGCGGTAGCGGAAAAACTCCTGCTCCTGGGCATCGTCCACCTGTCGGACCTGGTGCTGCATTTGCCGCTGCGTTACGAAGACGAAACGCGCATCACCCCGATCCACGAGGCATTGTCCGGCGACACCGTGCAAATCGAAGGCACGGTGGTGAAGACGGAAGTGAAATTCCGTCCCGGGCGGCAACTGGTCTCGGAGGTGAACGACGGCAGCGGCCTGGTCACGCTGCGCTACTTCAATTTCTACGAAAGCCAGCGAAAGGCGCTGGCCGAGGGCGCCCGCATCCGCGTGATGGGAGAAATCCGCCAGGGATTCTTCGGTGCCGAGATGGTGCATCCGCGCTTCAAGGTGTTGCGCAACGAAGCGACGCCGCTCCCGCAGGCGCTCACACCCATCTATCCGACCACGGCAGGACTTGGCCAGGAAACGCTGCGCAAACTCACGGCGCGCGCCCTGGAGCAGGCGGACCTCGCGGACACGCTGCCCGAACCGGTTCGCCGCAAGCTCAAACTGCCGGCGTTCGCGGAAGCAGTCCGTGCCTTGCACCATCCCGCGCCCGACGCCGATGCCCACGCGCTAGTCGGACATTCCCACCCGGCCTGGCAGCGGATAAAGTTCGACGAACTGCTCGCCCAGCAACTGTCGATGCGGTTGCACTACGAAAGGCGCAACCGGATCCGCGCGCATCCGCTGCTGCAGCACTCGAACTTGTCCAAGGCGTTGCTGGCGTCCCTGCCGTTCAAGCTGACGCGCGCGCAGTCGCGTGTCCTCGAACAGATCAGTACCGACCTGACCCGACCGCATCCGATGCAGCGCCTGCTGCAGGGTGATGTGGGCAGCGGCAAGACCATCGTGGCAGCTTTGGCTGCACTGCAGGCGATCGAGAGCGGCTATCAGGCGGCGGTGATGGCGCCGACGGAAATCCTGGCCGAGCAGCACTACCGCAAATTCAGCACGTGGCTGCGGCCGCTCGGCATCGAGGTCGCGTGGCTGTCGGGCAGCCTGAAGAAAAAGGAACGCGAGAAGGCGCTCGCGGCAATGCAGTCCGACAAAGCGGGCATGGTCATCGGCACGCATGCCCTGTTCCAGGAGGAAGTGACGTTCAGGAAACTCGGCCTGGCGATCGTCGACGAGCAGCATCGCTTTGGCGTGCACCAGCGGCTGGCGCTGCGCATGAAAGGCAGCCGCGGCAGCCGCGAGATCCAGCCGCACCAACTGATGATGAGCGCGACGCCGATCCCGCGCACGCTGGCAATGAGTTACTACGCCGACCTGGATGTGTCCGTGATCGACGAACTCCCGCCCGGCCGCACGCCGGTGGTGACCAAGCTTGTCTCCGATTCCCGCCGCGACGAGGTGGTCCACAGAGTGCGCGACGCCTGCCTTGCCGGCAGCCAGGCGTATTGGGTGTGTCCACTTATTGAAGAATCAGAAGCGCTGCAGCTGCAAACTGCGCTGGATACGTACCAGACACTGGCGGCCACTTTTCCGGAGTTGCGGATCGGCCTCGTGCACGGCCGCCTGCCCGCGCAGGAAAAGGCTCACGTGATGGCGCTGTTCCAGGCCAATCAGATCCAGTTGCTGGTATCGACCACGGTGATCGAAGTCGGCGTGGACGTTCCGAACGCATCGCTGATGGTGATCGAGCACGCCGAGCGCATGGGGCTTTCGCAGTTGCACCAGTTGCGTGGACGCGTCGGTCGCGGCGCCCGGTCGAGCGTCTGCATCCTGCTCTACCAGAGCCCGCTTTCCGACAACGCCCGCGAGCGATTGCGAATCATCTACGAAAACACCGACGGCTTTGAGATCGCGCGGCACGACTTGCGGTTGCGCGGTCCGGGGGAAATACTCGGCAGCCGGCAGAGCGGCGTGCCGATGCTGCGCTTCGCCGACCTGGAGCAGGACCTTGACCTGCTCGAGGCCGCACGCAACGTCGCGGCACAGATGCTTCGCGACCATGCGGCTGCGTCGGAGCTCCACCTGCACCGCTGGCTCGGCGACCGCCAGGAACTGCTCAAGGTCTGATGGCGCCGCTGGCCGGTGCTATCATCCGCGCACTCCGCCACACGGGCCGGCCGCACGAATGCCGCGGCCGGACATGACCCCTACCTGCGATGACCCTCGTCGAACGCCTCAATGCCTATGAAAAGCTGATCCGGCTCGACAAGCCGATCGGCATCCTGCTGCTGCTGTGGCCGACGCTATGGGCGCTTTGGCTGTCATCGGCCGGGCGCCCCGACCTGAGAATCGTCTGGATCTTCGCGCTGGGAACGGTGTTGATGCGTTCGGCCGGCTGCGCGGTGAACGACTATGCCGACCGCCACTATGACGGGCATGTCGCCCGCACCCGCGACCGCCCGCTGGCAGCCGGCACGATCCGTCCCGCCGAAGCCCTGGTTGTTGCAGCGGTCCTGGCGCTCGTGGCCTTTGCGCTGGTGTTGCAGTTCAATGCCCTCACCATCAGGTATTCGTTTGCTGCGCTCGCCATTGCCGTGATCTATCCGTTCGCCAAGCGCTTTTTCGCCCTGCCCCAGGTGGTCCTGGGCGTGGCGTTCGGTTTCGGCATTCCGATGGCCTTTGCCGTCCACAACAACCATGTGGCCGGCATCGCCTGGCTGTTGCTGCTCGCGAACATTTTCTGGACGATCGCCTACGACACCGAGTATGCGATGCTGGACCGCGACGACGACCGCAGGATCGGCATCCGCACCTCGGCCCTCACATTCGGGCGCTTCGACGTGGCGGCCGTCATGATCTGTCATGCGCTGTTTGTGATTTCAATGGTGGGGGCCGGCGCCTACTTCCGGCTCGGGATCTACTATTACGCAGGGCTGACTCTTGCCGCGGTGCTCGCCGCCAGCCAGTTCGCGATGATCCGCAAGCGCGAGCCGGCGGCCTGTTTCCGAGCTTTCCTGCACAACAACTGGGTCGGGGCCGCCGTTTTCGCCGGCATCCTTGCCCACTATTACCTGCCTTCCGTTTTCTGACGCGCGCTCCCTGCGCTGGAACCAGACCACCATGGATCTCGGCCTCAAGGACAAGACCGTACTTATCACCGGCGGTAGCAAGGGCATCGGCCTCGCCTGTGCGCGCGCCTTTCTCGATGAAGGCGCAAAGGTGGTGATCGTTTCCCGCAACCGCGCGAATCTGGACAAGGCCGCGGCCCTGCTTCCTGCGGTCAAGACCATAGTCGCCGATCTGACGCGGGCGGAGGAAGCGAAGCGCATGGCCAAGGAAGCCGCCGGGCTGCTCGGCAGCATCGACGTGCTGGTCAATTCCGCGGGTGCCGCAAAACGCTATCCGCCCGATGAACTGAACTCGGACTCCTGGCATGCGGCGATGGATGCGAAGTACTTCACCTATATGCACGCGATGGATGCCGTACTGCCGTCCATGCGCGAGCGCAAGCGCGGAGCGGTGGTCAACATCATCGGCACCGGCGGCAAGGTCGCGACGCCGATCCACATCCCGGGGGGCGCCGCCAATTCGGCCCTGATGCTGGCCACGGTCGGCCTTGCCGGCGTCCATGGAAAGTACGGTGTGCGCATCAATGCCATCAATCCGGGCGCTACCATCACCGACCGTATTCGCGAAGCGCTGGAACTCGAGGCAAAGGCGAAGGGCATTTCCGCCGACAGGGTTCTGGAAGAAGGGCAGGCACGCGTGCCCCTGGGCCGCTACGCCGATCCGAAGGACATTGCGAGCGTCACGCTTTTTCTCGCCTCCGATCAGGCCAGTTACGTGACCGGAGTGATCCTGCCGATGGACGGCGGCGCCAATCCGGTCATCTGAGGACATCGGCGTGCATTACTCGGACCTTCGCGATTTCATTGCCCAGCTCGAGAAGCAGGGCGAACTGAAGCGCGTCACGACGGAAGTGTCGCCGCGCCTCGAAATGACGGAAATCTGCGACCGGGTGCTCAAGGCGCAGGGACCGGCCTTGTTGTTCGAGAAACCCAAAGGGCACGACATCCCGGTGCTCGGAAATCTTTTCGGCACGGCCAAGCGCGTGGCCATGGGTATGGGCCAGGAGTCCGTGGAGGCGCTGCGCGAAGTTGGAAAGCTGCTTGCCTACCTGAAGGAACCCGAGCCGCCCAAGGGCCTGCGGGATGCCTGGGACAAGCTGCCGGTGCTGAAGCAGGTGCTGAACATGGCGCCGAAAGTCGTCTCCGGCGCACCCTGCCAGGAAGTCGTTTGGGAAGGCAAAGACGTCGACCTCTCGCGCCTGCCGGTGCAGACCTGCTGGCCCGGAGACGTCGCGCCGCTGATCACCTGGGGCCTGACGGTGACGCGCGGACCGCACAAGCCGCGGCAGAACCTGGGCATCTACCGCCAGCAGGTGATCGGCCGCAACAAGGTGATCATGCGCTGGCTCGCGCATCGCGGCGGCGCGCTGGATTTCCGCGACCACACTCTTGCGAATCCCGGCCAACCGTTTCCGGTGGCGGTTGCATTGGGCGCAGACCCGGCAACCATACTCGGTGCGGTCACGCCGGTGCCGGACACGTTGTCGGAATACCAGTTCGCCGGCCTGCTGCGCGGGTCGAAGACGGAAGTCGTCAAATGCATCGGCAGCGACCTGCAGGTACCGGCCTCCGCGGAGATCGTGCTCGAGGGCCATATCCACCCGGACGAAACCGCGCTCGAGGGTCCGTTCGGCGATCACACCGGCTACTACAACGAACAGGAGACTTTCCCCGTATTCACCCTCGAGCGCATCACCATGCGCCGCAATCCGATCTATCACAGCACCTACACCGGCAAGCCGCCCGACGAGCCCGCGATCCTCGGCGTTGCGCTGAACGAAGTGTTCGTGCCGCTGCTGATCAAACAGTTTCCGGAGATCGTGGATTTTTACCTGCCGCCCGAGGGTTGCTCCTACCGGATAGCCGTGGTCAGCATGCGCAAGCAGTATGCCGGCCATGCCAAGCGCGTCATGTTCGGCATCTGGTCCTATCTGCGCCAGTTCATGTACACCAAGTTCATCATTGTGGTGGACGAGGACATCGACGTGCGCGACTGGAAGGAAGTAATCTGGGCCGTGACCACGCGCACGGATCCGGCGCGCGACGTCCTGATCGCGGAGAACACCCCGATCGACTATCTCGATTTCGCCAGCCCGGTGTCCGGCCTGGGATCGAAGCTCGGGCTCGACGCCACCAACAAGTGGCCGGGCGAAACGGCCCGCACCTGGGGCCGGCCGATCAGCATGGACGAGGACGTAAAGCGGCGCATCGACGTCATCTGGGCCGAACTTGGCCTGTGAACACCACGGGGAAGTGAAACGGGCCGGCATGATGACCCGCTGGGCGCCAGTGGAAGGCGCCAAGGTCCCGCAGGCGTTGAACAAACCGGCCGGCCGGGGGGTGTCAACGCTTACGTCTTCCCTGGCGTTAATTGCCCTGCCCAGGAGAAGAAGCCGGGACAACGGTCGCTTCGCTGCAGATTTCGCCCCAGATCAGGGGATTGCGGCCATTTTCAAAGGCTTTCAAACCCGATAAAATCCGGGCGCTCATTCAACCTGCAAGGAAAGGCAACGGACATGAAGAAAACCCTCCTGGTAATCGCGGCGACTGCTGGCCTGGCTCTGGCCTGTGGCGCAAATGCAGCGCCGGATGCCGCGAAGGCCAAGGCGCTTGCCCAATCGAAGAACTGTTTCGCCTGTCACGCCATGGACAAGAAGCTGGTCGGTCCTTCCTATGTGGACGTGGCCAAGAAGTACAAGGGCGCTGCGGGAGCCGAAGCCAACCTGATCAAGAAAGTGATCGGCGGTGGCGGCGGTGTGTGGGGCACGATTCCCATGCCGCCGAACCCGGTCAAGGAAGACGAAGCCAAGCTTCTGGTCGAGTGGATTCTGTCGATGTAAGTATCCCACCGGATGCTTGCGAAAAAGCCGGCGCATGCCGGCTTTTTTGTTGTCCGATGTTAGCTTTTGCCGGCTTCCAGGCCTCTCGCCAACCCGATGAATTATCGGCCCAAATTGACAACGCTCGAAACGCTGGCAGATAATTCGCCCGTAATGGTGCCGCTCACTCACGAACAGGGGATAAGAACATGGGACCTATCAGCTCCAAGGGCGCAGTCAAGTTGGCGGCCGCAACTGTCGCCGCGGTTTTTGCATTCGGCCTCGCCGGCTGCGGAAAGAAGGAAGATCAGGCTGGAAGCGGCTCGGGCTCCGCGGTTCTGCCTGTGGTTAAGATCGGCCACGCTGCGCCGCTGACCGGCGGCATCGCGCACCTCGGCAAGGACAATGAAAACGGCGTGCGGCTGGCGATCGAAGAAGCCAATGCGAAGGGCATCACCATCGGCGGCCAGAAAGTGGTTTTCGAGATGCTCACTGAAGATGACGAAGGCAAGGAGAACAAAGGCCCGATCATCGCGCAGAAATTCGTCGATGCGAAAGTCGCAGGCGTCGTCGGCCACCTGAACTCCGGTGTCACCATCCCCGCTTCCGCGGTCTACAACCAGGCTGGCATTCCCATGATCAGCGGCTCGGCGACCAATCCGAAGCTGACCGAGCAGGGTTTCAAGGTGGCGTTCCGCACCGTCGGCCGTGACGACCAGCAGGGCCCGGCCATCGCAAATTACCTGACATCCGAATTCAAGCCCAAGACCGCCGCGGTGATCGATGACGCAACCGCGTACGGCGAGGGCCTGGCCAACGAAGTCGAAAAAACGCTGAAGGCTGCCGGCGTCACCGTGCTACCTCGAGAAAAAGGCACGCAGGAAACGCGCGACTGGAAAGCCATCCTGACCAAGCTCAAAGGCAAGAATCCGGATGCGATTTTTTACGGCGGCATGGATTCCGGTGCCGGCCCGCTGATGAAGCAGGGCCGCGAACTGGGCGTCAAGGCGGTGTTCGCCTTCGGCGACGGCGCCTGCACCGATAAAATGAAGGAACTCGCAGGTCCGGCTTCCGAAGGCCTGGTCTGCTCGCAGGCGGGCATTCCCGTGCAGGCCTCGAGCAAGGCCTTCCTCGATGCCTTCAAGGCCAAGTTCGGCACCGATCCGCTGATCTATGCGCCGTTCACCTACGACGCCACTAACCTGCTCATCACGGCCATGCAGGCCGCGGATTCGTTCGACCCGGCAAAGTACCTGCCGGAACTGGCCAAGATCAAGTACGACGGCGCCAGCGGCCATATCGAGTTCGACGAGAAGGGCGACCGCAAGGATGCGGAAATGACCATCTTCTCGATGAAAGGGGGCGTGGTGACGCCGGTCGCCATCATCAAGGGTGGCAAGTCCGTCAAGTTCGAGGACTTCGTCAAGGGTGGAGCCGCGAAGTAGGGATTGCGGCAGCCTCGCAAAGAGAACGGCACCTGCGGGTGCTGTTTTCTTTGGTAGCCGCACATCGAAGCGCGTCGTCCGACCTCGTGTGCCACACTTGCCGCGTGCGCTGCCTTCCGCACGATACTTGCTAGCCACCAACTGACGTGGACATCCTCCTGCAGCAGATCATCAACGGGCTGACCCTGGGCAGCGTGTATGCCATCGTCGCGCTCGGCTACACCATGGTGTACGGCATCGTCCAGCTTATCAATTTCGCCCATGGCGAAGTGGTAATGGTTGGCGCCATGGTCGCCCTTTCCGTGATCTCCGCACTTGCCGGTTCATCGTTTCCGCCGCTGGCGATCGTGATGGCCGGTGTGCTGTGCGCGATTCCGGTGTGCATGGCGGTGGGCTTCACGATGGAGCGCGTTGCGTACCGTCCCCTGCGCGGCGCGCCCCGTCTCGCGCCGCTCATCACCGCCATCGGCATTTCCATCATCCTCCAGCAACTGGCAATGCTGATCTGGAGCCGCAATCCGCTTTCCTTCCCGCAGATCATCGACAATCCGGTATTCGAAATTGGCGGCGCCCATATCAGCAGCGTGCAGATCGCGATCATCGGCGGCTCGTTCCTGATGATGGGCGTGCTGACGCTGCTGGTGTACCGTACGCGCCTCGGCATCGCCATGCGCGCAACGTCGGAGAATCCGCAAGTGGCCGGCCTGATGGGCATCAACGTCAACAAGGTAATCTCGGCCACTTTCGTGATCGGTGCCGGACTCGGGGCGATCGCCGGGGTGATGGTCGGCACCTATTACGGCATCGCGCATTACACGATGGGCGGACTGCTGGGACTGAAGGCGTTCTCCGCTGCGGTGCTCGGCGGCATCGGCAACCTGGCGGGCGCAATGCTGGGCGGCATCCTGCTCGGTGTGGTCGAGGCGCTTGGCGCCGGTTACATCGGCGAGTTTACGGATCTGTGCAAGATATGGGGCATCGCGGACGCGTTGGCGGAACGCTGCGCGCGCGACCATCACGTGGTGCTGTTCGGCAGTAATTACCAGGACGTGTTCGCCTTCATGGTGCTGATCGCTGTGCTCGTGTTCCGCCCGTCGGGCCTGCTGGGCGAACGCGTGGCGGATCGGGCCTGACGCATGGGGGGTTTCACCGCAGAACTCGAACGCCTGCGCAAACACAGGTACGCGCCGTGGATCGGTCTCGCTTGCATCGCCGTGGCGCTGCTGGCGCTTCCCTTCGTGCTGGCTTCGGTCGGCACCGCCTGGGTGCGTATCACCAATCTAGCCATCCTGTTCGCGCTGCTGTCGTTGGGCCTGAACATCGTGGTCGGTTTTGCCGGCCTGCTGGACTTGGGATACATCGCCTTTTATGCGGTGGGTGCCTACTGCTATGCGCTGCTGGCCTCTCCGCACTTCGGCCTGCATCTGCCTTTCTGGGTGATCCTGCCGATCGGCGCGGCGGTGGCCTGCCTGTTCGGCGTGCTGCTCGGCGCGCCGACGCTGAAATTGCGCGGCGACTACCTGGCGATCGTCACGCTCGGCTTTGGCGAGATCGTACGCATCTTCCTCAACAACCTGTCGCAGCCGGTCAATATCACCAATGGGCCGCAGGGCGTCACCCTGATCGACCCGTTCCGCATCGGCCCGTTGAACTTCAGCAAGACGGATGTCTTCGCCGGGCTGAGTTTCAGCGGCCCGATCAAGTACTACTACCTTCTGCTGATCGTGCTTGTCGTGGTGATCGTCATCAACCTGCGGTTGCAGAACTCGCGCCTGGGTCGGGCCTGGGTCGCGATCCGCGAGGACGAGGTGGCTGCGCAGGCGATGGGTATCAACACCCGCAACGTCAAACTGCTGGCCTTTGCCATGGGGGCGAGCTTTGGCGGCGTGGCCGGGGGGATTTTCTCGGCAACCCAGGGATTCATAAGCCCGGAGAGCTTCGTGTTCGTCGAGTCCATCATGGTGTTGTCCATGGTGGTGCTGGGAGGCATGGGTAACATCTGGGGCGTGATCCTCGGTGCCGTGCTGCTGTCGTTCGTACCGGAGTTGCTGCGCTACACGGTGGAACCGGCGCAGAAGGCGGTGTTCGGGCGGATGCTCATCGAACCGGAGGTTATCCGCATGCTGCTGTTTGGACTCGCCCTGGTGTTGATGATGCTGTACCGGCCAGCAGGACTGTGGCCTTCGAAGACGCGCAAGCGCGAATTCGAGGAAGCAGACCAGGAATGACGGCTGCGGCCCCGTCCCCGCTGCTCGAGGTGCGCCACATCGAGAAGCGCTTCGGCGGACTGACCGCGCTTGCCGACGTGTCGCTGACGATACGCAGCGGCGAAATCTACGGGTTGATCGGTCCAAACGGCGCCGGCAAGACGACGCTCTTCAACGTGCTGACCGGCCTGTATGTTCCCGACAACGGTGAATTCGAATTTGCCGGGCGCAATCTCTGCGGGCAGAAGCCCTATCGCGTGGTCGAATCCGGCATTGCCCGCACGTTCCAGAATATCCGATTGTTCGGCAACATGACGGCGCTTGAGAATGTGATGGTGGGCCGCCACGTGCGGACCAGGGCAGGTGCGCTCGGCGCCATCCTGCGCACCCGGGGGACGCGCGACGAAGAGCAGTCGATCCGCCGCCGGGCAAAGGAGCTGCTGGACTATGTCGCCATCGGCAGGCAGGCGAACGCGGTGTCGAAGAACCTGTCCTACGGTGACCAGCGCCGGCTGGAGATTGCGCGGGCCCTGGCCACCGAACCGAAACTTCTCGCGCTGGACGAACCGGCGGCGGGGATGAATGCGACCGAACGTCTGGAACTGCGACGCCTGCTGGAGAAAATCCGCAGTGACGGCGTCACGCTGCTATTGATTGAGCACGATGTGAAGCTGGTCATGGGGCTGTGCGATCGCGTTGCGGTCCTCGACTATGGCAAGAAGATCGCGGAGGGTGAGCCGGCTGCCGTGCAGAAGGATCCCGAGGTGGTGCGTGCGTACCTCGGCGGGGCGCTGCCGTGAACACCATGCTGGAAGTCCGTGGCCTGACCGTGGCCTATGGCGGAATCAACGCGGTGAAGGGCATCGACCTCGTGATCAACAAGGGCGAGATGGTGGCGCTGATCGGTGCCAACGGCGCCGGCAAGACCACTACGTTGAAGGCCATCTGCGGCTTGCTGCATCATGGCGGCAGTGTCCATCTGCAAGGCGAGGACGTCAGCGGCCTGCCGGCCTTCCGTCTGGTCCAGCGCGGACTGTCGCTGGTGCCGGAAGGCCGCGGCGTATTCGGCCGGCTGACCGTGCGCGAGAACCTGGCCATGGGCGCGTACTGCCGCAACGACAAGGCGGCCATTCGCAGCGACATGGATCGCGCCTACACCTTGTTTCCGCGGCTGGCGGAACGCCGCGCCCAGACTGCGGGTACATTGTCAGGTGGCGAACAGCAGATGCTGGCGATCGGACGCGCGCTGATGAGCCGGCCCGGACTGTTGCTCCTGGACGAACCGAGCATGGGCCTCGCTCCCATGATGGTCGAGAAGATTTTCGAGACCGTGCGCATGGTGTCGGGCGAAGGCGTGACGGTGTTGCTGGTGGAGCAGAATGCCAAGCTGGCGCTGGAAGCCAGCCATCGCGGCTACGTGATGGAGAGCGGATTGATCGCCGTCGATGGCGAGGCGAAAGCCTTGCTCGCCAATCCGCAAGTGCGGCAGGCTTACCTGGGAGAATAGCAGGGCAACATGCGATGACGGAACGGCGGGGGGTGGCGGATGTTCGGCGGATCGGTGACCAGTCTGATGAACAAGCTCGGCGCTCGCGCCGAGGCATGCTTCCGTGTGGAATTCGCCGACGGGTCCCATTACCAAAACCGTGCAACGGCGCCGGCTTTCACCGTAAGGTTCCGCAAGCGCTCGGCGCAGACCCGTACCGCGCTGTTCGGCCACATCGGCTTGATTGAGTCCTTTTTCGACGGCAATGTAGACATTGACGGCGACCTCGGAGCCGCCTTCCGCGTCGGCCTGGATGGCGGATTCGACAGTCGCGAGAATCCCCTGGTAAAGCTGCGCAATCACTGGCACGAGTTGCGATATTCCAACCGGACGATCGAACAGGCGAGGACCAATGCGCGATTTCACTACGGCCTGAGCGCGGAGTTCTATCGCCATTGGCTGGACCTGCCGCTGATGATGTACACCTGCGCCTACTGGAAGGAGGGGACGGCAACGCTGGAGGAGGCGCAGCGCAACAAGGTCGACCATGTGTGCCGCAAGATCCGCCTGCAGCGCGATGAAACCGTGATCGATATCGGTTGCGGTTTCGGTGGCTTCATGTTTCATGCCCACGAGCAGTACGGTGCGATCGCTTCCGGCCTGAATACCACGGCGGAACAGGTCGATTCATTGCGGGAGGAGATCCGCCGGCGCGGTTACGGGGAACGGCTGGATGTGCGCCTTGCGGATTTCCGCGAGGTGGACCGGCAATACGACAAGGTGGTTTCCATCGGCGTGCTGGAACACGCGGGACGCGACCAGCTCGCGCAAGTCGTGAAATCCCACGCCGATTTCCTGAAACCGGGCGGGCTCGGCATGCTGCATTTCATCGGCCATGTCGGCGTCCGCGACACCGAGTACTACATCCGGGACCACGTGTTCCCGGGCGGCTGGATCCCCAGCCTGGCGCAAACCATTGTCGAGATGGAACGCTGCGGCCTGGAAGTGGTCGATATCGAGAACCTGCGACGGCACTACGCGCTCACGCTGGACGCCTGGTGCGAACGCTTCGACCGCAACTGGACGAGTATCCATGCGCTGGACCCGAAGAAGTTCGACGAGCGCTTCCGCCGCATCTGGCGCACGTACCTGTATTCCTGCGCAGAGATGTTCCGTTCGACGAAGCTGCGCACGCACCTGTTCCAGATCGTGTTCAGCAAGCCGAACCTTACCAAAGACAACTATCCAATGAGCCGCGCCTTTCTCCACGACCGCTAGAGGGCGCACAAGACGATGGCAAGCCAGACTTATGCGATGCGCAAGGCCGGACTGGTCCGGCAGCTGGGCGCGGGTCCAGGCCAGGTCGGCCTGAGGAAAAATACGTCCAATCTGTTCCGCGACCGGAACAATGCCGGCGCGCGCAGGCTTGATGTCCGCGAGTTCAACCACGTACTCGGAGTCGATCCGGCGGCAGGCTGGATCAATGCCGAGGGCATGACCCCCTACGAAGACCTGGTCCTTGCAGCGCTGGCTTGCGGCCGCATGCCGGCGGTGGTGCCGCAACTGAAAACCATCACTTTGGGCGGCGCGGTTGCAGGAGTCGGCATCGAGGCCACTTCGTTCCGTCACGGCCTGGTTCATCACGGCGTGCTGGAGATGGAAATCCTGGCGGCCGACGGCAGTATCCACTTTTGCACCCCGGACAACGAGCATCGCGACCTGTTCTTCGGATTCCCGAATTCCTATGGCACGCTGGGCTATGCGCTCCGGGTCAAGGCGAAGACGCTCCAGGTGAAGAACTTCGTGCGCATCGAGCACGAGCGCTTTGCGGACCCCGGGGAGTACTTCCAGGCCATGGCGCGGCGCTGCGATTCCGACGCTGATTTCCTGGATGGCGTGGTGTTCGCGGCGGACGAGTTCTACATGACCACGGCGCGTTTCGTCGACGAGGCGCCGGCGGCCAGCGACTACACCTGGGAGAACATCTACTACCGCTCGATCCGGGAGAAGCAGACCGATTACCTGAGCACGCACGACTACCTGTGGCGCTGGGACACCGACTGGTTCTGGTGTTCGAAAAACCTGGGTGCGCAGAATCCGTTGCTGCGAAAGCTCTACGGACGCGAACACCTGAACTCGCGCACTTACACCAGGATCATGCGCTGGAACAGCCGCTGGAAGCTGACGTCGATGCTGGACCGCCTGTCGCGAAGGCACCGCGAATCGGTCATCCAGGACGTGGATATCCCGATTGAACTCGGGCCGGAGTTCCTGGAATTTCTACGTCGGGAGATCGGTATCCTGCCGCTATGGATCTGTCCGATCCGGACGCCGAAATCGGCGGCAGCTTTTCCGCTCTACCCGATGAATCCGGCGACCACGTATGTGAATTTCGGATTCTGGGACGTGGTGAAGTCGCTTGCCGTGCATCCCCCCGGCCATTTAAACCGGCTCATAGAGCGCAAGGTGGCCGAACTCGGTGGCATCAAGTCGCTGTACTCCGACAGCTACTACACCCGCGAGAAGTTCGACGCGCTGTACGGCGGAGACACCTACCGCCGGCTGAAAGCAACCTACGATCCGCAGAACCGCCTGCGCGATCTCTACGACAAATGCGTGCTGAAAAAGTGAACTAATTGTTCAGCGCCTGCAGCGGTGCGTGATCATGACGAAAAAGTCCTCCTTGACCGATTGCGAGATGTCGAGGATGTTGGCATCGGCGGCTGCGGGCACCGCAAAAACCACGCTGCGTGCCAGTGTGGTGACGCCGTCAGACCCAGTCGCGCGCGGTGAGAAATTCCGAATAAAGCGCGGCTTCCGGACTGCCGGGTTCGGGCTTCCAGTCGTACCGCCATTTCACAACGGGCGGCATCGACATGAGGATGGATTCGGTACGCCCCCCCGACTGCAGGCCAAACAGGGTGCCGCGGTCGTACACGAGATTGAATTCGACATATCGTCCGCGGCGGTAGGCCTGAAAATCTCTCTCTCTCTCGCCAAACGGCAAATCCCTGCGGCGTTCCAGGACCGGCACGTAGGCTTCGACGAAATGATCGCCGACGCTGCGGGTCAGACCGAAGCACGTATCAAAATCCGGTTGCGACATATCGTCGAAAAAAATGCCGCCGACGCCGCGCGGCTCATTGCGGTGCTTCAAATGAAAATAGCTGTCACACCATTTCTTTAACTTGGGGTGGAGGTCTTCGCCGAAGGGCGCGACAGCCGCCTTGCAGGTCCGGTGGAAATGGACGCAATCTTCCGCGAAGCCGTAATAGGGCGTCAGGTCCATGCCGCCGCCGAACCACCATACCGGCGCAGCGCCAGATTTGTCGGCGACGAAGAAACGCACGTTCATGTGCACTGTCGGAATGTAGGGGCTGCGCGGATGCATCACGAGGGATACCCCCATCGCCTCGAACGTCCGGCCCGCCAGCTCCGGGCGCGAAGCACTGGCCGAAGGGGGAAGCGAGCTGCCGGTGACGTGCGAGAAATTGACGCCGCCGCGCTCGAACAAAGTCCCGTCCTCGATCAGGCAACTGACGCCGCCGCCGCCCTCGGGGCGTTTCCAGGTGTCGCGGCGGAAGTTCTGGCCATCCTCAGACTCCAACTTGCCTACGATCCAGTCTTGCAGGTCGGTAAGGTAGTCCTTGATGGCATGCGTATCCATTGCGGCTACAGGGTGCTCCTGCGTGCGCCAATGGCCCGGAAGCCGATGTCGCGGCGCATCTGGCTGCCTGCGTAGTGGATGGCTTGCGCCACTTCATAGGCGCGGCGCTGCGCCACCCGGACCGTGTCCCCCAGGGCCGTGACGCAGAGCACGCGGCCGCCGTTGACCAGCACCCTGCCGTCCTTGAGTTCGGTGCCGGCATGGAACACGTGGAAGTCGTCGCCCGCACGGGTCAGGCCGGTAATCTCGTCGCCTTTGCGCGGATTGTCGGGATAGCCTTCTGCCGCCATCACAACGCCCAGTGCGACACGCCGATCCCACTCGGCCTCTATGTCTTTCAACGTGCCATTGACAGCGTTCTCCACCAGCGTAAAGAGGTCGGACTTGAGTCGCATGATGATCGGCTGGGTTTCGGGATCGCCCATGCGACAGTTGAACTCCAGCACTTTGGTGCTGCCATCTGGTTTGATCATCAGCCCGGCGTAGAGAAAGCCGGTATAGGGCGAGCCCTCCTTCTCCATGCCGTTCACTACCGGCTGGATGACTTCCCGCATTACCTTCGCGTGAATCGCGGGCGTCAGTACCGGCGCCGGCGAATAGGCACCCATGCCACCGGTGTTCGGACCTTTGTCGCCGTCGAGCAGCCGTTTGTGATCCTGGCTGGAAGCCAGCGGAAGCACCTGCTTGCCGTCGACCATGACGATGAAACTGGCCTCCTCGCCCTCGAGGAACTCCTCGATCACCACGCGTGCGCCGGCAGCGCCCATCTTGTTGTCCACCAGCATCATGTCGATGGCGCAATGAGCTTCGCCGGCGTCCATCGCCACGACTACGCCCTTGCCCGCAGCGAGCCCGTCGGCCTTGATGACGATCGGCGCGCCCTGCCTGTTTACATAGTCATGGGCGGCCTTTGCGTCCGTGAACGTGGCGTAAGCAGCAGTGGGAATCCTGTGGCGGACCATGAACGCCTTGGCAAAATCCTTCGAGGATTCCAGTTGGGCCGCCTGTTTTACAGGTCCGAAGATCTTCAGTCCCGCAGCGCGGAATGCATCGACGATGCCTTGCGACAGCGGCGCTTCCGGACCGACCACGGTGATGGCGATGGATTCCTTCTGCGCGAACTCCACCAGTTCCGGAATGGATGTGAGCGGCAGGTTGAACAAACCGTCCTCGCCCGCGGTGCCGGCATTACCCGGGGCAACGTAGACTCGGCCGACGCGCGGGCTTTGCGCCAACTTCCAGGCCAGCGCGTGTTCGCGGCCGCCGCTGCCGATAACCAGTAGATTCATAAGTCAATTAACCACAGAGACACTGAGGCGGAGAGAAAACCAGGCAAAGCGCACTTTCACCAGATCAGCAGAAGTTGGTCCGTTACCTGGGACTCCTTGCGTGGCGCGCATTGTGGATGGTCTCGATTCTCTGTGTCTCTGTGGTAGAGATCAATGACGGAAATGCCGGGCGCCCGTCAGCACCATGGACACGCCGTATTCGTCCGCCGCTGCGACCACTTCCTCGTCGCGCACGCTGCCGCCGGGCTGGATGATCGCGGTGGCGCCGGCATTCGCCACAATATCCACGCCGTCGCGAAACGGGAAAAAGGCGTCTGATGCCACGACCGAGCCCGCCAGCGACAAACCGGCATTTTCCGCCTTGATCGAGGCAATGCGTGCGCTGTCAACGCGACTCATCTGTCCGGCTCCGACGCCGAGAGTCATGCCGTCCCTGCAGAACACGATGGCGTTGGATTTTACGAACTTGGCCACGCGCCAGGCGAACAACAGGTCCGAAAGCTGTTGCGGCGTCGGCTGTTTCTTCGTGACCACGCGAAAATCGGCAGCCTGCACATTAAGGGAATCCGGACTTTGCACCAGGATGCCGCCGCCGACCCGCTTGCTGTCGTAATCGTTCACGCCCCCGGCGATCGCCACTTCAAGCACGCGCATGTTGGTTTTTGCCGCGAGCACCGCGCGAGCCCCGGCGGCGACACGCGGCGCGATCAGGACCTCGACAAATTGCTGCGAGACCGCCTCGGCGGTTTCGCCATCGATGTCGCGATTAAACGCGATGATGCCGCCGAAAGCCGAAGTCGGGTCGGTCTTGAAGGCGCGCCGGTAGGCTTCCAGCGTAGTGGCCGCGATGGCCACGCCGCAGGGATTGGCATGCTTGATGATGACGCAGGCCGGCTGGTCGAAGGTCTTGACGCATTCCCAGGCGGCGTCGGCGTCGGCGATGTTGTTGTACGACAGCTCCTTGCCTTGCAACTGGACATAGCTGCTGATCGCGCCCGGCACGGGGTGCAGGTCACGGTAGAACGCCGCCTGCTGGTGGGGGTTCTCGCCGTAGCGCAGGTCTTGCACCTTGGCGAAATTCATGTTGACCTGTTCCGGGAATCCGCTGCGCTTGCCGTGGATGTCGGTGGCAGTCAGGTAGTTGCTGATGGCGCCGTCATAGGCCGCAGTGTGCGAAAACGCCTTGCGCGCAAGCCGGAAGCGGGTTTCTAGGCTGATCGCGCCACTGGCGGACTTCATTTCCGTGATCAGCGACTGATAGTCGTCGGGGTCGGTGACGATGGCGACATGCTGCCAGTTCTTGGCGGCTGCCCGCACCATGGTGGGGCCGCCGATGTCGATGTTCTCGATCGCATCATCGAGCAGGCAATCCGGATTGGCGACGGTCTGCACAAACGGATAGAGGTTGACGACCACCAGGTCGATGTAGGGAATGCCGCCATCCTTCATCGCCTGCGCGTGAGCAGGCAGGTCGCGGCGGGCGAGAATGCCAGCGTGAACCTTCGGGTGCAGCGTCTTGACCCGGCCGTCCAGCATCTCCGGAAATCCGGTGTAGTCGCCAATCTCGGTGACCTTGATGCCGGCATCGCGCAGCAACTTCGCGGTGCCGCCGGTAGAAAGGATATCCACGCCGAACCCGCTCAGGGCGCGGGCGAACTCGACTGCGCCGGTCTTGTCGGAAAGGCTGATCAGGGCTTGTCGGGTGCTCATGGTGCGTGGTCCGGAAAATGAAACCGCCCGCGTCCGCAGCGGGCGGGTGCCTGGGTGCACGGCGACTACTTGATGCCGTACTCTCTGATTTTCTTGCGCAAGGTGTTGCGGTTCAGGCCCAGCAACTGGGCGGCCTGGGTCTGGTTGCCGTCGACCCGGTGCAAGACCATTTCCAGCAGCGCTTTTTCGACGGAACTGATCACCATGTCGTAGATGGCGCAGGGTCGTTCCCCGTCCAGGTCGCGGAAATAACCGTCCATCGCCTTGCGCACGCAGCGGGCGATCTCGCTTTCGTTGATCATGCTGCCAGTTCCCCGATATAGGTCAGGCGCTCGCCGAGGCCTGCCAGTCCGGCAAAATAGCCGTTGACTGCATCCAGTTGCTGTTGCGTGGATTCGAGTTGATTCATCGCCTGGCGGAAAGCCGTTGCGCCTTCCAGTCCCCGTGTGTACCAGGAGATGTGCTTGCGGGCGACGCGCACGCCGCTGTACTCGCCGTATAGCGAGTAAAGATCATGCAAATGCTGTACCAACACTTGGCGGATCTCTTCGACCGCCGGCGCGGGAAGGTGCATGCCGGTATCGAGGAAGTGCAGGATCTCGCGGAAAATCCAGGGACGCCCCTGCGCGGCGCGGCCGATCATGATCGCGTCGGCGCCGGTACGGCGCAGGACTTCGCGGGCTTTCTCCGGTGTGCCGATGTCGCCATTGGCAATGACCGGCAGCGTCACTTCCGACTTGACTTCCGCGATTGTTTCGTACTCGGCTTCGCCGTTGAAGGCGCACGCACGCGTACGTCCATGTATGGACAGCGCCTGGATGCCGGCCGATGCGGCAATTTTTGCAATGCGAACGGCGTTGCGGTTCTGCCGGTCCCAGCCGGTGCGGATCTTCAGAGTGACCGGAACATCCACTGCTGACACCACGGCATCGAGGATGCGACCGACCAACGCTTCGTTCTGCAGCAGGGCGGATCCGGCGGCGACATTGCAGACTTTTTTTGCCGGGCAGCCCATGTTGATATCGATGATCTGCGCGCCGCGCTCGACGTTGTGGCGCGCAGCGTCGGCCATTACGCCGGGATCGGCGCCCGCGATCTGCACGGAAATTGGATCGACCTCGCCTTCATGGTCCGCGCGGCGTTTCGATTTCACGGTGTTCCAAAGCTGCGCATTGGCGGAGATCATTTCCGAAACAGCCATTCCCGCGCCCATTGCCTTGCACAACTGGCGAAACGGACGATCAGTCACGCCCGCCATGGGTGCGACGATCAGGTTGTTCTTGAGGAGATGAGGACCGATCTGCATGTCGGCTGGCGCCAAAAAGGGAGCGACATTCTAGCGCAAAGGACGCGGCATGTCGGTCGGAATCCGCCGTGCGTGCAGCGGAATATTACAACGAGCCGCCGAAGATCATCCTCTGCACGAATGCACGTTTCGCTGCTGGCAGCAGGTCGAGCAGCGCAAGTCCGCCACCGCGAAGTACGCGCAACGGCGCAAAATCATTGGAGAAAATTCTGACGAGGGAGTCAGTTAGGGCGATTCCGCTCATGCGGTCCAGCTTGCGTGCATCGCGGTAAAGCGACAGACAGGCGTCGGTCCCGGGATCTTCGCCGTCCCGGCTGCGGATGACTTCCGCGAATTCCCACGCGTCGCGCAACCCGAGGTTGAAGCCCTGACCCGCTATTGGATGCAGCGCCTGTGCCGCGTTGCCAAGCAACGCAGTGCGCGGCAGGACAGGATCAAGGGCATAGCGCAATGACAGTGGGAAGCGCGCACGTGAGACGATGGAGACGAAACGTCCCGCGCGGTCGCCGAAATGCTTTTGCAATGCATTGAGGAAGTCTCCCTCCGGCAAAGCCACCAGGGCGGCCGCGGCTTCCGGTGTTGCGGTCCAGACCAGTGCGTAGCGATTCTCGAAAGGCAGCAGTGCCACCGGACCGTCGGCGGTGAAACGCTCGAAGGCGCGGAACGCGTGTGGCCGGGAGGTTTCGACTACGCCGACCACGGCCTGCTGGTCATAATCGCGGGACCTGACGATGGCGCCCGCCTGTTCGGCGAGGCTGACGCCGCCATCGGCAATGACCAGCAACCGGGCGGTTGCCGAATGCGATGCACCTTCACGGCGGTACTGGATGGAAACGGCGTCCGCCTCGTGAGCCATTTGCCCGACCTGTGCGCCCGGGACCAGCGTGACGCCCGGCGCCCTGGTGAGCGCCAGGCCGAGGGCTTGTTGCAAGCTTGCATAGCGCAGGACATAGCCGAGGGCCGGCACTCCGATTTCCTCGGCGGCAAGCAGGCTGCGGCCATATCCACCGCGCTGCGACACGTGGATGGTGTTGATTGGCGTCGGTGCTCCGACCGCATCCCAGATTCCCAGACGTTCGAGGATCAGGCGCGTGCCGTAGGAGATGGCAAGGGAGCGGTCATCCCTGCTCGCCGCGACATTAGCACGGGCTTCCAGCAATGCGATATCCAGCCCGCTTCCGGCCAGGGCGAGCGCCAGCGAGGCGCCGACCGGACCACCGCCGACAATGAGCAGATCGCGCACGGGCCCGATCATCGCGGGATCGATCTCAGCCCTTCATCAGGGCTTCAATTTCGCCGACCTTCTTTGGCGCAGCAGCGGTGATGATTTCGCAGCCTGACGGCGTGACCAGTGCGTCGTCCTCGATGCGCACGCCGATGTTCCAGAATTGTTCGGGCACGCCTTCACCGGGACGCACATAGCATCCCGGTTCCACGGTAAGCACCATGCCGGGTTTCAGCTTGAGCCATTCGCCGTTGCGCTTGTAGTCGCCCGCGTCGTGCACGTCCATGCCCAGCCAGTGGCCGGTGCGATGCATGTAGAAGCGGCGGTAGTCCCCCGACTCGATGACGCTGTCGACGGTTCCCTTGCAAAGGCCAAGATCGATCATGCCCAGCACCAGCACCTTTACCGCGGCATCGTGCGGATCTTCCCAACGGCTGCCCGGTTTGACCTGTGCAATCGCCGCCGTCTGTGCCGCGAGCACCAGATCGTAGATGTCGCGCTGCGGGCCGGAGAAGCGGCCGCCCACCGGGAAGCTGCGCGTGATGTCAGAAGCGTAACCGTCCAGTTCGCAGCCGGCGTCGATCAGCAGCAGGTCGCCATCCTTGAGGAGCGCATCATTCTGTACATAGTGCAGTACGCAGGCGTTAGCACCACCGGCGACGATCGACGTATAGGCCGGAGCCTGCGCACCCTGGCGGCGGAACTCGTGCAGGAGTTCGGCTTCGATCTCGTATTCGTGGCGCCCCGGTTTGGTGGCGCGCATGGCACGTGCGTGGGCCTGAGCCGAAATGCCGGCCGCCCGCTTCATCGTATCGATCTCGTGCGCATCCTTGACCAGGCGCATGTCATCGAGAAACTGGCGGATGTCGCGAATCCCGGTCGGCGCAGCGACTCCGCTGCGGACCTTCGCCCGCACCTTGTTGATCCAGCCGATGACACGGCTGTCCCATTCGGCATCGGCGCCGACGTCGCAGAACACGGCGGGCTGGTCGGCGAGCAGTTCGGGCAGAAGTTCGTCGAGCTTGTCGATGGAATGCGCCTCGTCGAAGCCGAAAGCTTCGCGCGCTTTCTCAGGCCCGTAGCGAAAGCCGTCCCAGATTTCCCGCTCCATGTTCTTTTCGCGGCAGAACAGGATGCTGCGGGGGGTTTTGCCCGCGATCAGGACCAGCACCGATTCCGGCTCCGGAAAACCGCTCAGGTAATGGAAGTAGCTGTCGAAGCGGAACGGATAGCCGGAATCGCGATTGCGCGTCCGCTCAGGCGCGGTCCGCAGCACAGCGAGGCCGTCACCCATCAGGGCGGCGAGCCGGGAACGGCGTCCGGCATACAGGTTGGGATCAGTCATGGTCTGGCGTGAAATTCAGGCTGCAAGGATGAGCCCCGATTATACGGCCATGCGGCGCCGTGTCCGGCTGGCCGCGTCCCGGAAGCAGCTGGATCAGCCGCGCGCCAGATTTTGCCGCATCAGGGCGGCTACGCCGCGAGCATCGTCGCTGCCAATCTTCTCCAGCGCGTCGGCGACCAGCGGCCGGTCGGCGGCGGGGCGGTTCTGGCTGAGTTTGAACTTGCCGTCCATCCTGGCGATGTCGATTTCGAAGCCGACGATGCCGGAGATCATCGTGTCCTGATAGTCGGACGGCAGGTCCATGCGCCAGGGAGCGGGCGAGAGCGCTTCGTGATTCTCGACCAGGTCGCGCGCCATGGCTTCCAGCTGCCCCCGGTCTTCAATCAGGCGCGGCCTGCCGGTCACGTGAACGACGGCATAGTTCCAAGTGGGCACGCTGGGATGATTCGCGTACCAGGCAGGCGAGATGTAATGATGGGGGCCGTGGAAGACGGCCACGACTTCGGCGCTGGGAGCCAGCGACTTCCATTGCGGATTGCCGCGAGCCATGTGGGCGCGCAGCACGTTGCGCCCGGCGTCGAGCAGGAATGGTAGATGGGAAACTTCGATGCCTTCCGTGCCATTTGAAATGAGCGTGCCGAAATTTTCCGCGCGGATCAAGGCGTGCAGCCGCGCGGGATCCTGCTCGGCAAAATGTTTCGGGACGTAGATCACTGCCGCGTCTCCTTGCGCAGTCGTGCGTCCAGTTCCGCCAGCCTTTCGGGCGTGCCGACGTCGGTCCACGGGCCGGGGAAATGTTCGCCGCTTACCCGGCCTTGTGCGACCTGCATGTGCAGCAGCGGCGCCAGCGCCTGCTTTGCGCCCGCGACCAGCGGCTCGAACAGCCCGGCACGATAGGCGCCCATGCCGCTGAAAGTGAGCTTTGGATTGCCGGTTTCTCGGATCTTCCCGCCGTCCAAGCCAAAGTCTCCACGAGGGTGATGCGGGGGATTGTCGACGAGCACCAGATGCGCCTGCATTCCTGTGCGGGAAAGCGCCATGGCAGCCGCAGCCAGGTGCGCATAGTCGTAGTCGCTAAAGACGTCGCCGTTCACCACAGCGAAAACCGGACTTGCAATGAGCGGCAGCGCCTGGCGAATGCCCCCAGCGGTTTCCAATGCCTCGGTTTCGGGCGAATAGCGGATGCTCAGGCCCCAGCGGCCGCCGTCACCCACGGCGGCTTCGATCTTCGCACCCAGGTGAGCGTGGTTCACCACGACATGTGCGAATCCCGCGGCGGCCAGTTTTTCCAGATGGCGGAAGATAAGCGACTTGCCGCCGGCCTCGAGCAGGGGCTTGGGCGTATGGTCGGTGAGGGGACGCATGCGTTCGCCGCGGCCCGCGGCGAGAATCATGGCGGCAGGCATGGACATTCCGGCCTGGCTCAAAACGTGTAACCGACGGCGGGGACGCGCTCCTCGAGCTGGTCGAGCAGCTGCAGCAGAGGCGACAATGCGGCGTAACGTTGCGCCACTTCCCGCACGTAGCGCAGGAAGCGCGGCGTGTCCTTGACGTAATGGGGTTTGCCGTCCCGATGACAGATGCGGGCAAAGATTCCCAGTACCTTGAGATGACGCTGCAGGCCCATCCATTCGAAATCGCGGTAGAACTCGCCGAAATCCGTGTTGACCGGCAAGCCGGCCTTGCGGGCCCGTTCCCAGTAGCGCACGGTCCAGTCCAGCACCCTTCCTTCTTCCCAGCTGATGAAGGCATCCTTGAACAGCGAGGCGACGTCATAGCTGATCGGGCCGTGGACCGCGTCCTGGAAATCGAGGACACCGGGATTCGGATCGCTGATCATCAGATTGCGCGGCATGTAGTCGCGATGCACGTAGACGCGCGGCTGCGCAAGATTACTGGCGAGGATCGCGGCAAACACGGATTGCAGCGCATCCTGCTGAGCGGCGGACAGATTGACGCCGAGATGGCGGCCGACGTACCACTCGGGGAACAAGTCGAGTTCTCGGCGCAGCAGGGCTTCATCGTAAGGGGGCAGCACATCGTCGCGGCTGGCGAGCTGCCAGAGCACCAGCGCTTCGGTGGCATCGCCAAACAACTTGTCGGCGTTTTGTTCGTTGATCGCGGACAGATAAGTGGCATCGCCCAGATCGGACAGAAGCAGAAATCCGGATTCCAGGTCGCTGGCCAGCACGGCGGGAACGTGCAGCCCCGCGGCGGCCATCAGCATCGCCACATGCACGAACGGCCGGCAATCTTCCCGGGTAGGTGGCGCGTCCATGGCGATCATTGTGGCGTCTGCCAGGGTCACGCGAAAATAGCGGCGGAAACTGGCATCCGCGGATGCCGGAGCCAGGGTGAATGCCCGTCCTGCCAATTGCCGGGCAAGCCATTCCTGCAGGAGTGCGTAGCGATCCAAGCGGCTTCGTTGCCTTGAGAGATTATTTGTGCGATTTTAGCACCTCACCTTGATCAACAGCCCGCATGCATCGAATCCGCATCAACCCCGCGCTCCCACTGTTGATCTGCTTGATTGCTTCTCCCGCAACGGCCGAAGACATCGGCCTGAAACTAACGTCCCAGCCTTCGCTGATTCCCTACGAGGACGGCGGCGATGAGCCCGCCCCGCTGTTTTTCGAAGCAGATCGCGTGCAGGGACACCTGGAGCGCGAACTTGAAGCAGAGGGCAACGTCCATATGCGCCGGCGCGGCGAGGCGATCTTTTCGGACTACCTCTACTACGCATTTCCGGAACAGGAACTGACCGCGACCGGCAACATGCGCTTCGAACACCATGGCGACGTTCTCACAGGCGACAAACTGTCCTATAACCTCCAACGCGAGAGCGGTTATGTGGACAAGCCGACCTACAGTTTTCCGCGATACCGCGCTCGCGGCAGCGCCGGCAAGCTTATTATCGAAAGCCGGGACCGCTACAAGGTGGAGAAGGCGACCTATACGAATTGCGAAGTGGGGGACGATGACTGGTTCATAAAAGTGGATCGCCTCGAACTCGACCGTCGGCGTGACATCGGGGTGGCTCGCAACGCGACCGTGGTTTTCAAGGGTGTGCCGATGCTCTATTCTCCCTACCTGGATTTTGCCCTGAGCGGCAGGCGCAAGACCGGCCTGCTGGCGCCAACGGTCGGTAGCACGGGCCAGAGCGGTTTCGAGTTCACGCAACCCTTCTACTGGAACATCGCCCCCAATCGCGACGCCACCGTCGCACCGCGCTTTCTGGCCCGCCGCGGCACGCTGCTCAATTCCGAGGTGCGCTACCTGGAGCCCAATCTCAGCGGCGAAGCCCGCGGCGAATATCTGCCGGACGACCGGTTGAAGGACGCAAGCCGCTATGGCTACTCATGGCAGCATCGGCAGGTTTTCGGATACGGATTCTCTGGTGCTTTCGACATCCAGGGCGTTTCGGACGATACGTATTTCACCGACCTCAGCGACAAGATCGCGGCCACGTCGCAGACCAACCTGCCTCGGGACGGGAATCTTTTCTATGATGGCGACTGGTGGAGCGCGAGCGCGCGGATGCAGGAATTCCAGACCCTGCAGGATCCCCTGGCGCCGGTGGTCCCTCCTTACGCGCGCGTTCCGCAACTGTTGCTGAGCGCGAACCGGCAGACCAGCTACATCGCCGATCTGGGGATGTTTGGCGAGTACGTGGATTTCGACCACCCGACGCTGCTCAATGCCCAGCGCCAGATCCTGTACCCGTCGCTGTCCCTTCCCTTGCAAACTTCTTTTTTCTACGTGACGCCGAAGGTCGGCTATCACTATACGCGCTACGCGTTCGAGGGCGCCAATGTTCCCGACGAGACCCGTGAACTGCCGATCTACAGCATTGACAGTGCCGTGACCTTCGAACGCCGGGCGAATTTTCGCGGCCGGGATTTCATCCAGACGCTCGAGCCGCGCCTTTACTACGTCAACATCCCGTTCCGCAAGCAAGACCAGCTGCCCAACTTTGATACCGCACTGGCGGACTTCAACCTTGCCCAGATATTCACCGAGAACCAGTTCACCGGCGGCGACCGCATCAACGATGCCGACCAGCTGACGGCGGCGGTGACCAGCCGGTACATCGATCCGCAGGATGGCAACGAGCAGTTGCGATTCACGGTCGGGCAGCGCTACTACTTCAAAGAACAGCAGGTCGCCCTGGACAACTCACCGCGAAGCTTCGACCGCTCGGACCTGTTGCTGGCGATGAGCGGAAAAATCACCAGCCGCTGGCTCGCCGACCTGGGCATGCAATACAGCGCCAACACAAGTCGGGTGGAACGCAGCAACGCCGCTTTGCGCTACCAGCCCCAGATCGGGAAACTGCTCAATCTCGGTTATCGCTTCACCCGAGACACGCTTGAACAGGTCGACATCTCTGCGCAATGGCCGCTAGGGGGGCGCTGGAATGGCCTGGCGCGCTGGAACTACACGCTGCAGGACAAGCGCCTGCTGGAGGGCCTCGCAGGGGTCGAGTACAATGCCGGTTGCTGGGCCGCCCGTTTCGTGCTGCATCGTTTCGCCAGCGCGACCCAGGAATACGTGAATTCCATGTTCTTTCAGCTTGAACTGAACGGGGTGTCCCGGATCGGGTCGAATCCGCTCGAAGTCCTGCGCCAGAACATCACCGGATACACCAAGACCAACGAGCCCCAGCCGGTGGAAACCAACCCCTTTCCTTCTTACTGACGACCGGGATAATTGCGCCGTCGCCGGTGCCAATTGCATCAAGTCCGACAATCAGACCATGTCCAGCATTCGATTTTCCTTTTTTGTTTTCCTTCTGGCCGCAGCAACGGTGCAGGCCGCGTCCGACGACCGCCGTCGGGGCGATACCGCGCTGCTTGATCGTGTGGTCGCCGTGGTCAACAACGATGTCGTCACCCGGCTCGATCTGGACGAACAGATCAAACTCGCGACCCAGCAGCTGAAGCGTCAGGGCACGCCGCTGCCGGCCCAGGAAGTCCTGGAACGCCAGCTCCTGGAGCGCATGGTGACGTCGAAGGTTCTGGTGCAGATGGCCAGGGACACGGGCCTGCGGGTGGACGATGCCCAGTTGCAGCGCGCGATCGAGCGCATTGCGCAGGAGAACAAGATGTCGCCGGAAGCCTTTCGCAAACAGCTGGAGAAGGAAGGGGTCAATTTCACCCGCTTTCGCGAGGAGCTGCGCAACGAAATCGTGATTTCGCGCCTCAAGGAGCGTGAGGTCGAAAGCAAGATCCTGATTACTGACGCCGAGGTGGACAACTACCTGAAGAACCAGCAGGCCCCGGGCTCAAAGGATGACGAATACAGCTTGGCCCATATCCTGGTGCTCGTCCCCGAGCAGGCCAGTCCGGAGCAGATCCAGGCCAAAAAGGCCGTTGCGGAAAAAGCGTTGGTGCAGATTCGCGGCGGCGCCGATTTCCGCCAGGTTTCGGCTGGCGTGTCCGACGCACAGAATGCACTCGAAGGCGGGCCGCTCGGCTGGCGCCAGACATCCCGGCTGCCGCAGATATTCGTCGAGGCGGCGAAGAGCATGAAAGTCAGCGACGTCAGCACGGTCTTGCGCAGCGCCAATGGCTTCCACATTCTCAAGCTTCTGGACAAGCGCGGCAACGAGACGCCGGTCATCGTCCAGCAGACCCATGCCCGCCACATCCTGATACGTCTGAACGAAGTGGTATCCGAAACGGATGCGAAACACCGCCTTGCCAGCCTCAAGGAACGCGTCGACAACGGCACCGATTTCGCGGAGCTGGCACGGCTGCAATCGGAAGACCCGAGCGCGTCACGCGGCGGCGATCTTGGCTGGCTTTCGCCTGGCGACGTGGTGCCGGAGTTCGAACGCGCGATGAACGCTCTGGAACCGGGCCAGACCAGCGATCCAGTGCAGTCTCCTTTCGGCTGGCATCTGATCCAGGTCATCGAGCGGCGCAGCGAGGACATGTCGAAAGAGCGGCAGCGCGTTATCGCCCGCCAGGCGATCCGCGCCCGCAAGTCTGACGAGGCCTACGAGGAATGGGTGCGGCAGCAGCGCGATCGCGCCTATGTGGAACTGCGCCTCGAAGATCGCTGACCCGGGATCCAAGTTCACTTCCCCGTGCCGGCGGATCTGCGAATTTCACCCGGCATTCGCCTGCTTCGTGTACGCACTCCGAAAGCGTTCTCGTTCCGGCATGAACCGCCAATGCAGGTTAGTCTCCACTGAAGCGCCAATCGTCTGATCGCCGTGCATATACCACGCAAGCGCTTTGGCCAGAATTTTCTTGAGGACCGCGCAGTCGTCGAACGCATTGTCGATGCGATTCGTCCACGCCGCGACGAACGCATGGTCGAGATCGGTCCCGGTTTGGGGGCTTTGACCACCCCGCTGCTGCAGGCAGTCGACCGGCTGGACGTGGTGGAAATCGACCGGGATATCGTGCGCAGCCTGCGCTCCCGCTTCTCTCCGGAGATTCTGTCTGTTCATGAAGGCGATGCGCTGGAAACGGATTTCGGCGCACTGGGCCCCGACCTGCGCGTCGTCGGCAACCTGCCCTATAACATCTCGACGCCCATCCTGTTTCATCTGAGCACGTTCGTTGCGGCGATCCGGGATTGCCACTTCATGCTGCAACGTGAGGTGGTGCAGAGAATGGGGGCGCAGCCCGATACTGCGGAGTACGGTCGCCTCTCGGTCATGTTGCAGTACCGCTGGCAGATCGAGCCGTTGTTCGATGTTGCGCCTACGGCGTTTAATCCGCCGCCCAAGGTCTGGTCTTCCATCGTCCGGATGACACCTTATCCGTCGCCGCCGGTCACGGCCAGGGACGAGCGCCGCCTCGCGGAAGTGGTGACGGCTGCATTCGGTCAGCGCCGCAAGACGCTGCGCAACGCCCTGGCGCCACTGATCAGCGCGCAGGAACTGGTTGCTTTGGGAATCGATCCGGGCGTCCGCGGCGAGACTCTGGGTGTCGCGGCCTTTGTCGGGATCGCGAACCACCTTGCCGACTGTGGCGACTGATGCGCTTCAATGCTTGCGCTGGATAAATTCAATCTTGTAGCCGTCGGGATCTTCGACGAACGCGATCACAGTGGTGCCATGCTTCATCGGGCCGGCCTCGCGGGTGACCTTCCCTCCGCGTTTCTTCACTTCGTCGCAGGCCTTGTAGGCGTCCTCGACTTCCAGCGCGACATGGCCGTAACCGGTGCCGAGTTCGTACTTTGCGGTATCCCAGTTATGGGTCAGTTCGAGGACCGCCTCCTTGTCCTCATCGCCATAGCCGACGAAGGCAAGCGTGAAACGGCCGTCGGGATACTCCTTCTGGCGCAGCACCTTCATGCCCAGCACCGCGGTGTAGAAATCGATGGAACGCCGCAGGTCTCCGACCCTGAGCATGGTATGCAGAATCCTCATCATGAATCCTTTCCGAATGCCGGTCCTTCCTAGATTTCCACCAGTTCGAAGTCTTCCTTGCGCGCGCCGCATTCCGGGCAGACCCAGTTGACGGGCACGTTTTCCCAGCGGGTGCCCGCGGGAACGCCTTCCTCGGGAAGGCCCGCAGCCTCGTCGTAGATGAAACCGCAGATCAGGCACATGTATGTCTTGAATTCGTCGTTGCTTGCAGCCATGGGTGATAGGGATCGACAGGTCTTTCAGTTAAAATCCGATTTTAAGTCGAAACGTTGCCGCGCCCAACAGTCGTGTCAGATTCCCCGCCCATAGTGCTCGTATTCGCGGCGACCGACCCCAGCGGCGGCGCCGGAGTTCAGGCCGACATCCTCACGCTTTCCAGTATGGGTTGCCACGCGCTTTCGGTGGTGACCGCGATAACCATTCAGGACACCATGGGCGTGGAGGACGTGCTTCCGATTGACGCGGAATGGGTGGCCGACCAGGCGCGCTGCGTATTAGAGGACATGCCGGTCGCTGTTTTCAAGATAGGCCTGCTGGGCAGTGTCGAAGCCATTGCGGCCATCGCCGAAGTCGTTTCGGACTATCCCGATATTCCTCTGGTGCTTGACCCGGTGCTGGCCTCCGGCCGCGGCGACGAACTAGCATCGGAAGACGTGATCTCGGCGATGCGCGAGTTGCTGATCCCGCAGACCACGCTGATCACGCCAAACAGCCTGGAAGCCCGGCGCCTGGCCCAGGACGAATCCGATGACAGCGATGATCCGCAGCTGGACGAGTGCGCCCGGCGGATGCTGGGTCTTGGCTGCGAGTACGTGCTGGTCACCGGCGCGCACGAGAACACCCCACAGGTCATCAACACGCTTTACGGCCAGCAGGGCGTGGTCCGTACCGATACCTGGCAGCGCCTGTCCGGCACCTATCACGGGTCCGGGTGCACGTTGGCTTCTGCGGTTGCAGCGACGATCGCGAACGGACTCAATATTCCCGAGGCGGTGCGGGATGCGCAGGAGTACACCTGGCAAACCCTCAAGCATGCCTACAGGACCGGGATGGGCCAGCAGATTCCTGACCGTCTGTTCTGGGCGCGGGAGGAAGAGCCGGGGGATGGCGGCGAAAGTTAACGGCCTCTACGCGGTGACGCCCGAACTGGCGGATACCGAGCTCTTGTTACGCAAGGTCGAGGCGGCCGTTCGCGGCGGCGCGAGCATCGTGCAATACCGCAACAAGATGGCGTCGCGGCCACAGCGGCTCTGGCAGCTGGAGCGTCTTGCAACGATCTGCCGTCGCGGCGGCGCAAGCCTGATTGTGAACGACAGCGCTGATATGGCGCGGGAGGCCGGAGCGGACGGCGTCCATCTGGGCAGGGACGACAGCCCGGTTTGCGTTGCGCGGCGGATCCTCGGGCCGGGCAAGTGGATCGGAGTTTCCTGTTACAACGAACTGAAGCGTGCCCGCGATGCGGTGCAAGCCGGTGCCGACTATGTTGCATTCGGCAGCTTTTTTGCCTCCTCCACCAAACCCGGCGCCGTCCATGCGACGCTGGAGCTGCTGCGCGAGGCCAGGAAGGAGATCGCTTTGCCCATCGTTGCCATCGGCGGTATCAATGCCGGCAATGCCGGCTTGCTGATCCAGGCGGGGGCGGATGCCGTCGCGGTCGTCAGCGCGTTGTTCGATGCGGTGGATGTCGAGGGCGAGGCGCGGCGCCTCTGCGGACTTTTTGCAACAGACCACGGAATGCAGAAATGAAATCCCGAAACGAAACGCTGTTCGAGAAATCCCTGTTGTCCATACCGGGAGGGGTGAATTCGCCCGTCCGCGCGTTCGGGTCGGTGGGCGGCACACCGCTGTTCATGGCCCGCGGCGAGGGCCCGTTCGTGTGGGACATGGACGGCCGCCGCTATATCGACTACGTCGGATCCTGGGGTCCGCTGGTTCTTGGCCATGCCCATGAAGAAGTGGTGAAGGCCGTGCACCGCGCCGCGTCGCGCGGACTGAGCTTCGGAGCGCCGACGGAGGCCGAACTGGAGATGGCGGAATTGCTGATCCGCCTCCTGCCCTCGATGCAGCAGGTGCGCCTGGTCAGTTCGGGCACCGAGGCAACCATGAGCGCCATCCGCCTCGCGCGCGGCTTCACAGGGCGTTCGAAAATCGTGAAGTTCGAAGGCTGTTATCACGGCCATGCCGATTCGCTGCTGGTGAAGGCCGGTTCCGGAGCGCTCACTTTCGGCCAGCCCAGTTCAGCAGGAGTTCCCCCGGAAATCACGGCGCACACGCTGGTCCTCGACTACAACGACACCAACATGGTCGAGAGCGCTTTCAAGGTGCAGGGCGATCAGATCGCCGCGGTGATCCTGGAGCCGGTGGTCGGCAATATGAACCTCGTGAAGCCAAAAGCGGAATTCCTGCGCGCTCTACGCGAACTTTGCACTCGCCATGGCAGTGTTTTGATTTTCGATGAAGTGATGACGGGGTTTCGAGTCGGTTTGCAGGGCGCGCAGGGCCTGTTCAACATCACGCCCGACCTTACGACGCTGGGCAAGATCATCGGCGGCGGCATGCCGGTGGGCGCGTTCGGCGGGCGCCGCGACATCATGCAATGCATTGCTCCACTGGGCCCGGTCTACCAGGCTGGGACACTATCGGGGAACCCCGTAGGGGTGGCCGCCGGACTGGCGACACTGAAGCTCGTGCAGGCACCGGGGTTCTACGAACGCCTGACGGCGGCGACTTCGAAGCTGGTGGAAGGCCTGGAAAGCGCGGGTCGGGAAGCCGGTCATGCGTTCTGCGCGCAAAGCGTCGGCGGCATGTTCGGGCTCTACTTCCGCGATAAGGCGCCCGAGTCCTACGCGCAGGTCATGGAATGCGACAAGGAGGCCTTCAACAGGTTTTTTCACGCCATGCTGAAGGGTGGTGTGTACTTGGCCCCGTCGGCATTCGAGGCGGGGTTTGTTTCCGCTGCCCACTCGCAGGCGGAAATCGGAGCGACCATCGATGCGGCCAGGGGCGCGTTCAGTGAAATCGCCCGGTGAAGCCGGCCGGGCGTCAGTGCAGACCGGAGATGTATTCGGCGAGCGCCGCCATGTCCTTGTCGGAGAGCTTCGAGGATACCGCCCGCATCATCCTGTTCGGATCGTTCACGCGTTCTTCGGCGCGGAAAGCCTTCAATTGG
>JBKJUC010000009.1:0-6020 GCA_046590325.1 Burkholderiales bacterium
GCCAGTGCCGGCGTGCTGGTGCGGAACATGGAGGTGAGCGACGGCTGGAAGATCACGTTCTGGCGTTCGTTGTTCATGGCCGTGTTCCTTTTGATCGCGCTCCTGTTCCAGCACGGCGGCCAACTGTTCCAGCGCATCCGCGCAATGGGCTGGCCGGGCGTGTTTTCGGGCGCGATGTTCGCGCTGATGTTCATCTCTTTCATTCTTGCGCTGTCGCGCACCACGGTCGCAAACACGCTGGTGCTGGGGAGCATCTCGCCTTTCGTCGCTGCGCTGGCGGCGAGGATTTTCCTGAAGGAAGCGGTGGCGCCGCGCACCTGGTTCGCGATGATCGCAGCCCTGGGAGGCGTCATCGTGATGTTCTACGACTCGCTGACGGGTGGCGGTGGTACGGGCAACCTGATCGCGTTGTGCATCCCCATCGCTTTCGCCTGCAACGTTGTATTGCTGCGGAAACACCATGCCACCCTGGATCTCATTCCTTCCATTCTGCTGGCGGGAATTTTTTCAGTGATCATGACATTGCCGTTCGCGCTGCCGCTGAGCGTCAGTGCGGGCGACCTCGGCCTGCTGGCGGCGATGGGCGTCATCCAGCTCGGCATGGGGTTGCTGCTCTACATGCTGGCCGTACCGCATCTCTCTTCCGCGGAGATTGCGCTGATCACCATCCTTGAGATCATCTTCGGCGTAGTCTCGACCTGGCTGTTCGTCGGAGAACGGCCGAGCGACGCCGCGATGGTGGGTGGCGCAATCGTCATCGGCGCGCTCGTCGTGAATCACATCGTCGGCATGCGCCAGGCGCCGCAGGTGCCGGTCTAGGCCATCCACTGCGTAACAAACCTTTTCACCACAGATACCCGGGCGAAGCTCGGAGTACCCCTGCAGGACGCAGAGGAAAACAATAAATTAGTAAAGTCGCTCGCGCGCGTCCTTCTCGATCAGGGCCTGCATTTCTTCAACAGTCTCGGTCAGCTTCCCGCCGTCGACCATGGTTTGCGCCAGCGACGGAAGCCCTGCAAGTTCCGGCCACTGCGTACTGTCCCAAAGCTTCGATCGCACCACGCATTTGGAACAATGGAAGAACGCCTCGTTGACTGTTACCACGATCGCGAAGTCGGGCGATTTTCCGGACATCGCCATCTCGTCACGGAGCCACTGATCCCGCACGATGATCGCGGTTCCGCCAATGCGCAGGGTTTCCGATTTTCCCGGAATCAGGAAGAGCAGGCCGACATGCGGGTCCTGAAGCAGGTTCCGGAACGTATCCGCGCGCCGGTTTCCGAGGCGATCGGGGATGGCGAGTGTCGAATCATCCAGCACGCGCACGAAGCCGGCAGGATCGCCTTTTGGAGAAACATCCATGCTTCCATCGGCGTCGCAGGAGGAAATGAGCAGGAAAGGGCATTTCGCGATGAACGTACGACAGTGTTCATCCAGGGCGGAGAGTTGCTTCTGCAAGACGCGACTGCTTGGATTCCCGCTCACAGCGCGAAACTGGGCTTCGCTGGTGACCACCTCACGGAATCTTGCATCCATCTCACCTCCCAAAGGGATTCGGATTGCCTGGGATTCGAATTGCCTGCCGTGTCGCTGATTGATGAGTATATGCCTTACTAACCTAGAAATACCGGACGACAAGGTAGGTGATCGCGGCAATGCAGATCAGGATGCCGGGAATGGCCACCAGAGTTATCGACCGCTGCCGCCTCAAGGCCTCCCGCTGCAAGCCAACCGAACTAAGACGTGAACTATGACGTGGGGGTGCTCATGGTGTTCAAGACCTCTACATCCAGCGAGCATCCGGGCGCCTGTCTCATCGTGCACCCGACCGGAGAATGGGCATCGGCCCAATCAACGATCTCCCGCAAGGCTTCGGGCGATGCTCCCGGCGCGCTGATCTGCACCTTCATGCGCACGCTGGCGAGCCCAGCCGAGACGTTCTCGTCGAGTCCGAGGATGCCGCGGTTGTCGGAATCACTTTCGACCGTGACCTCGAGGCTGCTTATTGTCACGCCCAGCTTTGCCGCGCGCATGGCTATGACCGTCGCCGTGCACGAAGCCAACGCGCCCCGGAGCAACCATCCCGGATTCGGGCCGGTAGCCGCACCTCCCATCGCCGGCGGCATGTCGGTGACCAGACGTTCATTATGCGGACCGCTCAGTTCGCACTGCAGACCCGCAGTCAGGCGGGCCGTCGCCGGCGCGTTCTTTGACCGGGCCTTGCCTGGGTCAGCGGAAATCGCAGCGCTTACATTCTCAATCGTTTCCCGGATGCTCGTTACACTCATGTTCGGTTTCCAGTCCAGTTTCGGCACTTCACTCGATCGGCCGCTCAATCAGGAAAAGGCAAGGCCTGACCGTATCGTTTCCCTATCGTCTCCCATACGCTGGCAAGGTTCGCGCATCGAACCCAGCTACGATCCACTGACCGCAGATGAATGACGGCAGCCTGAGCCGGTAGGAATTGCGCGCCAGCACACGGCATGCGGGCCATCCATTCGCTTAACCTCCGGGCGTGATGACCTGGATGTGGTCGCGGCACACATTCAGGAATGATGTGGCCAGAACACGGCGCTCCCCCGCCTCCCAGACCTCTGCATCAGTGACCGCGATGAAACTCTTGGCCTCGGTCATGTAGTCCGTAACACGCGCCCCAGGCACCAGATCGATGTAACCCTTGATCCGGTAGCTGCCGGTAAGAATGATGACTTTCGTCCTGTTTTGCTCCGCCATGAGAGATTCTCCCTTCGTTAATTCAGTCCGGGGCCGGCACATTCGGTCGCCCTCAGTGTGGCCACCCTGACAATTATCGGGCAAATGCGAAGTCAGGTAATCGCCAAGGTACGCGCCTTTCTCGTACATCTGGCAGGTCGCCTCAACGGGCTGCCTGGCGATACTTATCCGCGCCACCCTGTAAATTATGGCCGCGAAAGCTGAATCGAGTCAGGCTTGGTACTTTGCTAAATTTATGCAACATGCCAAGCCTGACCCCATCCTTCTCCCTGGTTTGTGTGGCCGGACGCCGTAGGCGGACGGTCCGAACCAGAGCCGGGTTCGGCCTCATCCTCGCGCTCTGCGGGAATGGCGCGTGACGTACTCTCGCAAAACACCGTCCATGCGGGACTGCCAGCCGTCCCCGGTGGATTTGAAATACGCCAGGACTTCGGGGCTATAGCGCACTGACACGAGTTGCTTCGCGCTTCCCGACTTGGGACGGCCGCGCAGTGCCCGCAGCGGAACCATGGACTTGAGTTGCTTTGGCGTGAGCGGTCGTGCATCCGGATCGGATTTGGCCGCGACGGTGATTGCCCTGTCTTCTTTCAAAGTGGGCATTGCGATGGAAGGCCGTTTAGATACTTTGGACATAATGTTTCACCTCGCGCCGATTGGCTCGGCGCAGGCTGATGATTCTTCGCACCTCACCACGGTCCACAAAGGCCACGTAGTAGAGGATTCCGGTCTTTGGCGCGAGCGCGATCATGCGCCACTCGTCGCTTTCGAAACGGTCGTCAATCCAAACCAGCGCGGCATCCCAATCGAGCTCTTCTGCCAGGGCCAAAGAGACGCCGTGTTTCGTTAGATTCGCGGAATCTTTGGCTGGATCGAACTCGATCTGCATACATTACTGTAGCTACAGTAATTGAGCTTGTCAAACAGTGAGCCGCGGGATGCTCCTATGAGGCCGAACGTTTGACATGAGCGGCAGCCGACAGTGGGCGAAGCCCGCTGTTGGATGTCCGCTCGATGGAAGGGTTGGGCGTCATGTTGCCGGAAGCGGGGTAGATTCGTGACCGCTTGTGACCAAGCTAGAACATGCCGCTGCGGTTGGCAAATTCCTTGGGCACGACCTGCAGAACATCCCAGTGCTCGACCACCTTGCCTTGTGCGTCCAGGCGAAAGATGTCGATACCCGCCCAGTCTTTGTCTTTGTCGGTTGGCCACTGCTGGTGACAATGAAGGACCACGAACTCACCTTCGGCGATGGTCCGCTTGAAGTGCACCCGCTTGCCCGGGTACTCCTTGGCCATGCGTTCAAAGTAGTCGATGAAGGCCTGCTTGCCATCGGCTACGTGTGGGTTGTGCTGCGTGTATGTGGCTCCGGCGTAGCGTTCGATGGCCTCAGCCGGCTTGCACTCATTGAACATCAGGTCGTAGAAGGCCATGACGTTCTGCTTGTTGCGCTCAAGGATGCTACTCATTTGCTGACTCCGAAGATCTGCGACTGGAAGTGCCGCGAGGTGGTTGGTGTGACGCCCAACGCTCAGCATCAGCGGCGGCGCGCAGCGCCGGAATCTTCCCCCGGTTTTGTTGACACCGGGTCATGGGGCCTGCTGTTCATACGCCGCAGGCGACACGTAGTTCAGCGATGAATGGATCCGATCGCCGTTGTAGAAGGGCATGTATTCGCGCAGCACCGTTTGCATCTGCCGATCCTCCTCGAAACGCAGCCCGTGATAGATCTCCGATTTCATCGAATGGAAGAACGATTCGATGTAGGCATTATCCGTCACCTTACCGGGCCGATTCATGCTTTGCGTCATGCCCAGCTCGGCCAGCCGCGCCTTGAAGGCGCCGGCCGCGTATTCGATCCCCCGATCGGTGTGGAAGATCAGCCCAGCCGAGGGCCTTCGGTCACGCACCGCCCGGTTCAGCGCCTTGAGCGTCAGCGCCACGTCCTTCCGCTTGCCGTAGGCCCAGCCGATCACGCGCCGGGAGTACTTGTCCATGACCACGGCCAGGTACCGGTAGATGTCACCGACTTTCAGGTAGGTGATGTCGCCCACCCACACCTGGTCCACGGTATCGGGTTGCAGGTCCCATTGCGCATTGCCCGCCCCGGCAAAGAAGCGCTTGAGCGCCGGGTTGGTGTAACGGATCGTCGCCACCCGCGCTTTGATACCGTGGCTGCGCATCACCCGCGCCACCCGGTTCTCGCTCGCCTCGCAGCCCTGGCTTCGTAGCGCCTGGTACACCCGCGGGCTGCCGTAGGTGTGGCGGCTGCGCCGGTGGACCCGTTCTATGCGCTCGGCCAGCTTCCCGTGCTCCCGCTCCTGGCGGCTCTGCCCCCGTGTGCGCCAAGCGTAATACCCCGCCCGCGTCACTCCGTATAGGCGGCACATCAGCGCGACTTCGTGTTCGGCCCGGTTTGCTTCGATGAACGCGAAGACTTCCGCCTTCGATCGGAAGCAAACCGGATGGCTTTTTTTAAGAGCTGGTGCTCCTCCTTGAGCACCTTGAACTTGCGCTCCAACTCCCGCAGGCGCTTGAGCTCCGTCTTGGTCTGCACATCCAGTTTTGCGCTCTTGGCCACAATCACTCCGTCACGGACCTGTTTTCTCCACAGTGAGAGCATGAGAGGGTGGATGTCCAGCGCCTGCGCCACATCCTGGATCAGCACGCCGGGCAGACGGTTCAGCTTCACCGCCGTTGCCTTGAACTGTTCTCCGTATCTTCCTACCTTGCGAGGGCCCGCTCTTGCCATCACTCACCTCCGGCTTGTTAGCCCAAGGTGTCAACTAAACTGGGGGAAGTTTGGCGTCCGCGTTGAGTGCCGAGTTAGGCTTAACGGCTTCGCGAATGATGTTTACTCCAATGAAAAGAAACATGAGTGGAGCGACCATTGAGACATAAAAGGTGACCACCAGATACAAGCAGAGCGAAAACCCCGCACAAATAAGCAGCCGATCTCGTGACAGAATATTCGGGAAGGACAAAAACAAAGCCATGATCAGTGTGATCAAAGTGAGTGGCCAGCCAATGTGGGGTGCAGTCAGGTTTCGCAATCCCATCAACGGAAGTTCAGTCTCTGAAAAATTTGGCCAGGACACAGCAACGAAGAATCCTAGCGCGGCAATCCAAGCGAGCGGTGCGTTTCCATTCAACGGTCTCATAATTTTAAGCCGAACGACCCGGCTAACGCGCCGCCCGCTTTCGGGCGGTCGCCGTTGAGCCGGTGGTTAGACGTGACTTCTTCTCATGCAGGCGACCCGACACATACTTATGAAGGACGCTGGCAATAA
>JBKJUC010000182.1:0-2658 GCA_046590325.1 Burkholderiales bacterium
TTCAAGTTGAGCCTGCCGAGCCCCCGCTTTCGCCGCAGCATCGGCGCCTGGGTCAACGTCCCCACCGATCCTTCAGGCCAAGCTGTCAGTCGCGAAGAGTACGAGCGGCGCATGACAAAGTGGATTCCCAGCGAAGCGGATCGCGCCTTCGTGCACAGCCTGATGCAACGGGTGATCGAACCGGGGAAAATGGCGGGCTGGATCGCGCCGCCCGATCGCGGCATCAACAACCTGCCAGTGGATTACGAGTACGTGAAACTGAATTGAGCACGGTCAGGGGCGATGCACGCGCTTGTAGTGCCCCTGCTCAATTTCCTCCAGGATCGGCCGGCCTTTCGGTTTCCAGCCGAGCTCGGTGCGGGAGCGTTTCCCCCTGACTCGACTATTCGAGGCGAAGGATGAATGCGCCTTCGGGCCAAGCGCGGCTTCCGCTTCCTGCGGAGACCACACCCGGGTCTTGCCGCCAAAGCCGAGCATGCGGCTGATTGAGGCCGCCACATTCTTGAGTGGCTGTTCGCCGTTCTCCGCGTAGTACAGCGCGCCGGCGGGCGCCTTCTGCAGGGCCAGGACGTACAGCTCGACGACATCGTCGATGTGCACGTTAGCCCAGAGATTTTCGCCCCGGCCGATATGCAATCCAACCCCGGCTTTCTTCGCGTTCTCAATGAGTGCCGGAACCTGCGCGCTTTCCTTGCGTACGCCGCGGCCGCCGCCATAGATCATGGTCGGGCGAATCACCACCGAGCGCACGTTCTGTTTTGCACAGTCGAACACCACCTGGTCGATGGCCGCCCGCTGCACCATGCGCGGGAAAGCGGGTGTGACCGTGGAGTACTCGTCGTAGATGGCATCGACGGCTTCGCCGGCCGCATCCGTCGCAACGATGCCAGAGCCGCTGGTATGCAGGAACAACTTGCCCGATCCACGAACGCCTGACGCAATGGCATCGACGACGCCCGCGTGGTTGGCTTCGGCGGTATCGATGACCGCCTCGGCCTCGCGTGCCGCGCGCTCGATGACTTCGGAATCGTCCAGGGTGCCGAGCACGGTTTTCATCCCGAGCTTCTGCAATTCCTTCTCGCCCGCTTCCGTGCGTACCAGGCCGGTTACGGTATGGCCTTCGGCCAGCAGCCGTGCGCCCACCGATCCGCCGATGTATCCCGTCGCACCCGTCAGGAATATTTTCATTGCCACCTCTTGATGGACAAACGCCGCGATTCTACAAAGCTTCAAATCTCCGCGCTTGCGGGCTTCTCAATAAAATCTGAACCGCAAAGGCGCGAAGGCGCAAAGGATGCGCAAAGATGATCGAACCAGGGGATTGATCTGCCGGCGCCCCCATAGGCTCCAATCGGGCCAACGAGGTTTCAATCGGGCTGCCTTTACAGGTACGCGCCGCTTTCCTTTGCGCTCCCTTCGCGCCTTTGCGCCTTGCGGTGAACTCTTGAGACATCAGGAGCGCTCTTCGAGCACGCCCATGCGGCCGGCCATGTAATCGTCGCGCGCCTGGATGATTTCCTCGCGGGTGTTCATCACGAACGGCCCCCAGGACACCACCGGCTCGTCGATCGGCTCCCCGGCGAGGAACAGCAACTCGGTTGTTTCATCGGCTGCAATGTCTACCGCATCGCCGTCATTGCGGTACTCCACCAGTTGCGTCGCACCGAACGCCAGTCCGCCCGACCGGCCGCTGCCGCTGACCGCATACAGGTAGGCGTTATGTCCCGCCGGCGCACGAAGCGCCACGCTCGCACCAGGCTGCAAGCTTACTCGGGCCGCGATGACCGGCGTATAGCTCTTGGCGGGACCGGTAGTGCCCAGCACCTCGCCTGCCACCACACGGACTTCACCGCCTTCAAACTTCACGACGGGAATGCGATCCGGCTGCAAGTCCTGGTAGTGCGGCGTTTCCATCTTGTACTTGCGCGGCAGGTTCAGCCACAGCTGCACACCTTCGAGGATGCCGCCTTTGCGGGCGAACTCCTTCTCCCGGTATTCCGCATGGACGATACCGGAACCGGCGGTCATCCATTGCACGCTTCCGGGATTGAGCAGGCCGTGTCCGCCGGATGAATCGTGGTGCTCCATCGCGCCCTGAAACAGGAAGGTGACGGTCTCGAAACCCCGGTGCGGATGCGGATTAAGCCCACCCGCCTCGCCCGGACGGATACGGTCCGGCCCGAAGTGGTCGAGCATCAGGAACGGGCTTGCGTAGTCGAGCTGAGGACCGGGAAAGGGACGCAGCACGTCCAGCCCGGGAGCCGGTTGCGCATGGTGGCTCTTCACCACGCGCAATGCCGTCCTGGATTTGGTTGCCGGTTTTGTTGCAAGCATCGTGCTCATGATCCGTCCTTTCAGTTCAGGTCGAACAACAACACTTCCGCGTTGCGTCCTTCCCCGATTTCGATGTTGGATTCGCTGTCGACCTGAAGCGCATCCCCTGCACGCAGCGGGCGGCCGTTCACCGTCGCAGCGCCTCGCGCGACGTGCACGTACGCCTTGCGCCCTTCGGCAAGCTGATGCGAGACCGATTCGGGGCCGTCGACCAGCGCCGCGTACAGGTACGCGTCCTGGTTGACTGTCACCGAGCCGTCGCGGCCGTCGGGTGAAGCCACGAGGCGCAGCTTGCCGCGCTTGTCCGTGGGGCTGAAGAACTTC
>JBKJUC010000230.1:0-2576 GCA_046590325.1 Burkholderiales bacterium
AAGGAGCGCGTCAAGGAGCTCTCCGCAAGAGGACTGAAGGGCGAGGCGGCTGCTTTCGACGTAACCGATCACGCTGCGGGCGGCGCCTGTATCCAGGGCGCCGTCAAAAAACATGGCCGCTTCGACATTCTGATTGCGAACGCCGGCATCCAGCATCGCAAGCCCATCACCGAGTTCGAGACCGCGGATTTCGAGCGCGTGATTTCGACCAATCTCACGGCGGTCTGGGCGCTTGCGAGGGAAGCGGCAAGGGTGATGATTCCGGCCAAACGCGGCCGCATCATCATGACCGGCTCGGTCAGCGCCATCCTCGCACGCCCCACCATTTCCGCTTACATCGCCAGCAAGGGTGCGGTGCATGCCCTCACCCGCGAACTGGCCGTCGAGCTTGCCCAGCACAGCATCACCGTCAACGCGATCGCTCCCGGATATTTCGCCACGGAAATGAACACGGCGCTGATCCAGAACAAGGAATTCAACGACTGGGTCTGCAAGCGCACGCCGGCGGGACGCTGGGGCGAACTGAAGGAGATCGGTCCGGTTGCCGTGTTCCTGGCGTCGGACGAGGCCTCATACGTGAACGGGCATGTACTGGTCACGGATGGGGCGTTCAGCGCGGCGATGTAAGGGCCGTGAATGTCGTGAATATCGTGAATGCCGTGAATGCCGGAAGGTCTTCGGATTCCGGTTTGTTTAAGACACGACATTCACGCATTCACGATATTCACGACATTCACGACTAACGAGGACACAATCTGTGGCCAAGTTCAAGATCGGCATTTCCCGCGATGCCATCACTGAAAAAGGCACGATTTTCGGCGAGGAGGCCTTCAAGGTGCTGGAAGATCCGGCGGTGGAATGGGAATTCCTGCCAGAGAAGTTTCCGGAACTGCCCCCCGAGTACGGCGCCACCTACGATGCGATCTGCCTGATGACTGCGAAGGTCACGCGCAAGACGCTTTCATCCCCCGATCGAAAACTCAAGCTGGTTGCCCGCTTCGGCGTTGGCTACGACTCGGTTGACGTGCCTGCCTGCACCGACAATGGCGTTATGCTGACCATCACGCCCGACGGTGTGCGCCGGCCGGTGGCGGCGAGCGTCATCGGCTTCATCCTGGCGCTGGCGCACCGCATGTTCCTGAAGGACCGGCTGACCCGGGAAGGACGTTGGGCGGAAAAGGGCAATTACCTGGGCAGCGGACTGATGGGGCGCACCCTCGGCGTCATCGGCGTTGGCAACATCGGCAAGGAGATCTTCCGGCTGGCGCAGCCGTTCGGCATGAAGCTGCTGGGCTGCGACCCGAACGTGCCGCAGGCAGCTGTATCCTCGCTCGGCGTGAGCATGGTGGACAAGGACACGCTGCTGAAGCAAGCCGACTACATATCCGTCAATACACTGCTGGACGAGCAGACACGCGGGCTGATCGGAGCGCGCGAGTTCGGGCTGATGAAGCCCTCGGCGTACTTCATCAATACCGCGCGCGGGCCGGTGGTGGTGGAATCTGCGCTGATCGATGCGCTGAAGAACGACAGGATCGCCGGCGCCGCCATCGACGTCTTCGAACAGGAACCGGTCGCTCCCGACAATCCCCTGCTGAAAATGGACAATGTGATCGTGGCGCCCCATGCTATCTGCCATACCGACGAGTGCATGAGCCTGCTGGGGCAGAGCGCTTTCAAGGCGGCGGTGGATCTGGCCCACGGACGCAAGCCGCACCTGATCGTCAATACGGAAGTGCTGAAGCGGCCGGAGTGGGTGGGGAAATTTCATGCGTAGCATGAAATTTCAGGCGCGAGGCACTGGGCACGAGGCGTTAGACTTTAGTTAATGAAAAGGTTTTTTCTACTTAGTGCCTAGTGCCTAGTGCCCGCTAAAGGAACCATTAATGAGAACCAACCCCGTCAAACAAAAACTCCTTAAGGGCCAACCCGTCTTCGGCAGCTTCGGCTGGGAATTCCTGGTGCCCGGCCTGCCGCAGATCGTGAAGGGCTGCGGTGCGGAATTCCTGCTGATCGACATGGAACACGCTGGCACCGGCTACGAAACGCTCAAGGACCAGGCTGCGCTCTGCCGGGGTCTTGACCTGGTGCCGATGGCGAGGGTGCCTTCCAACCAGTACCACCACATCTCCCGGGCGTTGGACCTCGGCGTCATGGGCATCATGGTGCCGATGGTCGGTTCCGCGGAAGAAGCCCGGCACATCGTGTCGTGCACGCGCTATCCGCCAGCCGGCAGGCGCGGTGCGGCATTCGGGTTCGCTTCCGATGACTACGAAGGCGGCAGCGTTGCCGAGAAGATCAAGCTTGCCAACGAGCGCACGCTGGTCATGTGCCTGATCGAAACCGCGGAAGGCATCGAGAATGTGGACAAGATCGCGGCGGTTCCCGGGGTCGACGTACTCTGGCTCGGCCATTTCGACCTCACCAATTTTCTCGGCATTCCTGCCCAGTTCGACCACCCGAAGTACGTCAAAGCCATCGACAAACTGGTGGCCGCGGCGAAGAAGCATGGCAAGGTGCTGGCGTGCGCCACCGGCGACGACCAGTGGAGCCGCGATTACTGGAACAAGGGCTTC
>JBKJUC010000259.1:0-3640 GCA_046590325.1 Burkholderiales bacterium
CTTCCTCAAAGTCCGTACCCTCAAGGACGACTTTGCCGCCAACGACCTTTCCAGTAGCAATCTTCATGGCACTAAGAATACTCCGATCTGCAGGCGCCGGTTGGTCGACGCCGAACGCAAAAGCTGTGCGGCCGGACGCCGCAGGCGGACGGTCCGAACCAGCGCCGGGTTGGACTGCATTGTCTTGACCTGGTTAGTCAGCACCCAAGTCTTGCACGAAGCGCGCATTCGGCACCACTTTCTCAGGTTTTACACCAAGCCGAAAGCAGATCACGTTACGCAGCAGATCGTAAGCTATGTCTCGATTGACGTTCGGTCGATCAAGTCGAGTGAGTTCGGCGACTACATATTCGTGCAGTTCTCCAACGGTACTAATCTTCCCAGCCACTTCATCCGAAATCTCGATGTTAAATACTTGCTCTACCGCCAGCACCAGTTCAACTGTATCAAGACCCATCTGACGTCCAACGCAGAGCTAACCGGGCGCCGACGCGCGCAGCGCGGCGGATACCCGACGGCGACGCCGTTGGGCGCTCGGGTTGAGCGCCGGGTTATGTGTCACTAGAGTTGATACCCGGTGATGTCGAGCGACCCATGAAAGACACCCAGAATATCCACGTTTCCGTCGTCTTTGATGAGGTATGCGATTCGGTAATGCCCGTAGAGCAATACGCGCACGTTGCGCGATGAGATCGTGTATCGCGAACCAATTTCAGGGAATCTCTTGAGTTCTTGTGCCCGATCGTAAATACCTTGCACCGTACGCGCTGCGGCTTGGGGATTATCCGCGGCAATGTATTCAAAGATGTCGGTAAGCCAGCGCTGGGCCTCGTCGGTCCAGCTTATTTCTGCCATGACCGAATGCGCCGCCCCATTTCTTCATTTGAGATGGCGCGCTTCGCGTCCGAATCGGCGAGCCCGCGCTCGACCATGGCGTGAAAGGCAAGCTCGCGAATGATCTCTTCTCGTGAGCTGTCCTCAGGCTGCCCTTGAATCAAGCGGGTGAGTTCTTCCTTCACTGTTGACATAGGTTGAGCCTCCACGTTTCTTCAATTCTGCCATAGCAGGGCCGCGCTGTGCGAATGACACATAACGCCCGAATTCAGCCGCGCCGCCGGGCGTCGGCTGGAATGCCTGGTTGGGCGTCACGTTGCCTTCTGGCGCACCAGCTTGACTTGAAGCTCGCACCCTACAGCGCTTGCATAGCGCTTGAGCGTTGCAAGCGATGGTGCGTGCTTGCCAGCCGACTCAAGGCGGGAGACTGCGCTCTTGGTAGTGCCCATGCGTTCCGCGACGGCATCCTGGGTAAGGCCAGCGCGAGAGCGTGCCTTGAGCATTTGACCGGCCACCTGATATTCCAGCGCCAATGCGTCGTAGGCTTCGCGGAAGCCCTTGCGCGCACGAGCTTTTGCAAGGAACGCCTTGTGGACATGGGGCACAGATTTGTACTTCAGCTCAGCCATCTTGTAACTCCTTGAGGCGCTTGCGCGCCAGTTTCAGTTCTCGATCGGGCGTCTGTTGAGTCTTCTTGATGAACGCGTGCAACACCGTGACACGCTTGCCCACCATGAAGCAGTAGAACGCGCGGCCTATGCCAGCCCGACCACGTGGCCTCAGCTCGAACAATCCGTCGCCAAAGGCGCGGGAGTGCGGCAGGCGAAGACTGGGGCCGTATTCGGCCAGAAGCTCAACCAGGCGCGCATAGTCTGCAAGAACATCAACTGGCCAGGATTCGATCTCGGCGAGCACGCGTTCATGGAAGTACTCGATCGCAAACGCCGTGGATGTAGGTTATCAAATACGCTAACGTGGCGCAACGGCCACATTCTGTGCCGGCTAACCGGTCAAGAAGGTTATGCCGGAACTAAAAGTAACCCAAACGAGGCCGCCCCTGTTGTGGCGCCTCCTCTATCGAGGAGGTAACCCTGCGACTGCCTGTCCTGGCAAGGCGGCTGCGGAACTCGACCTGGGAAGATCCAGGGAAACGATGACGGCGGAAGGACCCGCCGGATTACGTTGACTTACTCTCGTCCTCCAAGCCCGAAAGTTTCTGCCAAATCTGGCGCGGGGAGAGGATGGGAATGTTCTCAATAGCACCAAGGCCGAGCAGATCCTTGTCGCCGGTGACGAAGGCATCGGCTCGGGAAGCAATGGCACAAGCAAGGATCGGGATGTCGTCGGCGTCTTTGAATTTGATGGTCGGGCGCTCTTGTGCGGTAATAACCGAGCCTTCCGCTTTTAACAGGCCGATGAAAGCGTTGATGATCGATTTTGGCAGGTGAAACTTGTCCGCAAGAACGCGCTCCAGTTCCTGCAGCACTGGCTCGCAGGTCAGCAGTTCGTGCTCGTTGATGATGCTCTCGAATAATTCGGCGCAAAGGCCGCGCGTGGCGATGCTGCTTGCCGGCACGTTCGTGTCGAGAAAAACCCTCGCGATACGTCGCTAAAGACATCCTCATCGGTGAGATAGCCAGCGGCGGCCGCGTACGGCATGGCCGCCCGGCGCAAGGTGCGAAACCGCTGGATGGCCAATTGCCGGCGCAATGCCTCGCGGGCGACCTCGCTCTTGGAACGGCCGGTCTGCTTTGCCAGGCGCGTGAGTTCGCGCTCCAGCTTGTCGTCAAGACGAATAGTCAAAGTGCTCATTTTGAAACGCTCCGCGAACCATATTGTAAGTCACTGTAATGCAATCGTCGGAAGCACGCAGCGATCCGCTTTTCGGACCTGCTCGCTGCGCTATCCTCCGCGTATGCAGTCAATATGAAATCCTGTATAGTAACTTTAGTGTTACCGTAACCATGCCGACCGTTCGTGTCCTCGAATACCTCGATTCGCAAGACCGCTCGCCTTACGCAAAGTGGTTCGAAGGCCTTAATGGGACAGCGGCGGCCAGGGTCGCGTCTGCGCTCTATCGGCTCGTCGAGGGCAACTTCTCGAACGTGAAGGGCGTTGGAGCAGGGGTGTTCGAGAGAAAAATCGATTTTGGTCCGGGCTACCGCATTTACTTCGGCAAGGATGGCGATACCGTCGTGATTTTGCTGGGCGGCAGCAGCAAGCAGCGCCAGCAGGACGCAATCGAGGCGGCGAAGGAGCGGTGGGCTGACTATCGGCGTCGCCGTGGCGCGTGATTCAAGACAGGAGGCGGCATGGCACTGACGAGGGACTTCAAAAAAACGATACTCGAACGCGCGCAGAAGGATGCGCGCTTCCGTGAGGCGTTGTTCACGGAGGCGATCAATTGTTATCTCGCGGGAGATACGGATGCGGGCAAAGCGATCCTGCGTGACCTGGTGAATGCCACGATCGGATTCGAAGGCCTGGCAGCCGAAATCAATAAACCGAGCAAAAGCCTGCATCGGATGCTGGCGCCGCACGGAAATCCGAGCACGGAGAATTTCTTCGGCATTGTGGGCGTGCTCCAGAAAAAAACGAGGGTGAAACTCCGGGTGACGGCAAAGGCTGCATAGGCGCGCTGTCACGTGGACTTGGGTGAAATCTTCTCGCGCTCCTTCTCAGGGGTGCCCCTGCGCTGCCTGACTCGACAAGGCGACTGCGGAACTCGACCTGGCGAGGCGCACACAACGCGCCTCACTGCGGGACTGACTCGGTTCCCGGCGGGCGTAGCTTGGGGCGGAATCCG
>JBKJUC010000014.1:0-8919 GCA_046590325.1 Burkholderiales bacterium
CGGCAGCAGGCCGGTTCCGATGACCGGCACGCGTGGCATGGCGTCGCTGTAGGCCCAGCGTTGCAACATTCCTGTGGCCAGCGCCTCGAAGAGGATAGTCACCAAGACCCCGACGCCGAGAAAGATCCCGATGTCCAGCCTGTTCGGCCGCAAAATCCAGCTCCTGTCCTTCGCGACAATCGCTGTGGCCCAGAATGCGCCAAGGGCGATCCCTGCATCGCCCAAAGTGGCCAGCGTGCAGGCCTTCACACCCACCCAGTGGGGCTGATCGGCCATGCCCCGGAAGAACGGCACTTGCCAGTATTCCCACGCCAGGTTGAGCAGGAACGAGAACACCAGAACATTGAACTCCGGTGTGCCTGGCAGGCTGGACAACCAACGTGTGAGTCGCAAGGTCTTTACTCTATTGTCCAGTTCAATGGAAGTGTTTTTCAGCGTCGCTGGCCATAAGCTGCACAGCCATCGCATCAGTTTTTTCCGGCCAGGGCCAGCGTGACAAAAAGCGCGTCCACATCCGAGGAAGACGCGTTCACAACGAAGCCGTGCGAGCGAGCCAGTTCGCGCATCGCCTCATTCTGCCGTAAGACGTACCCGATCATTCGCTGCGTGCCGCGGCCCGACAGGAATTCGATCAACTTGCCCAGCAACAGATGCCCGAGCCCCCGGCCTTTCAGGTCCGAACGCACGATGATCGCAAACTCCGCATCGACATTGTCAGGATCTATGATAGCCCGGACCACACCCAGCGTCTGCGCGGTTTGGTCCGGCATAGTCCGCACAGCGATGAACGCCATCTCGCGCGCGTAGTCGATCTGGGTCAGGCGTGCGAGCTCGCTGCGCGGCAGTTCCCGGCGTGCGCTGAAGAAACGCAGCCAGAGGTCCTGCGGCTCCAGAAGTTCGACGAAGGCTCGGTGTTGCGGCTCGTCTTCGGGTCGGATGGGCCGCAGCACGATTACCTCGCCCTGCCAATCCACGCTCTGAGCCAGTTCGGCCGGATAGGGCGTAATGGCGAAATGCGCGGCACCAGCCCCCGCCTCCCGGCTCACGCGCAGGCGCGCGTCGAGCGCAATGACGCCGTCGTGATCGGCCCACAGCGGATTGATGTCGAGCTCGGCCAGTTCGGGCAGATCGGCCAGCATTTGCGACAGCGCGATTAATACATCGCAGACGGCGTCGAGATTGACCGGCGGGTGGTCGCGATAGCCGGCAAGCAGCTTGGCCACTCGCGTTCGCGACACGAGTTCGCGGGCCAGCACCCGGTTCAGCGGCGGCAGTGCGATCGCGCGATCGGCCAATACTTCCACCGCGGTACCGCCGTGGCCGAACAGCAGTACCGGACCGAACAGAGGGTCAACGCTCGCCCCGCAGATCAGCTCCTGGGCCAGCGGGCGCGTCACCATCGTCTGCACCGTGAATCCGGCGATCCGCGCCTGCGGCCGCAACTCGCGCACGCGTGTCAGCATCTCGTCGGCCGCCCGACGCAGCTCGTCCTCGTCGCGCAGGTTCAAGCGCACACCGCCCACATCCGACTTGTGGCTGATATCGGGCGACAGGATCTTCAGTGCCATCGGATAGCCAAGCTCGCGCGCCGCCAGCGCCGCCGCGTTGCTCGTAGGCCCAACGGCGACGGTTGGCACGACCGCAATGCCGTAGGCCTTCAGCACCGCCTTTGCTTCGAGTTCGTCGAGCATGTCGCGCCCCTCGGCAAGCGCCGCGTCGATGGGGACACGGGCCGCAGCGATATCGGGTGGTCCGTTTTCACTCGCCGTTGGCACTTCCAGCAACAACGCCTGATTGCGGCGATAGGTCGCGAGCATGGCGAAGGCGCGCACGGCTTCCTCGGGGGTCGCATAGTTGGCCACACCGGCGCCTTCGAAGATGCGGCGCGCATCCGCCACCGCAGCATCCCCCAGCCAGCAGGCCATCACACGACCAGCCGCCTCGCGAGCAATCGGCGCGCAGGCGCGGGCGATGTCGTCGCTGCGCACGATGGCCGTCGGCGCGTGCATGAACAGCACCGCGCCGCTGTCGCGATCGGCGAGCAGCGCCTTCAGTGTCTCGGTGTAACGCTGCACCGGTGCATCGCCGATGATGTCAATGGGATTGCCGTGCGACCAGTTGGGGGGCAGCACCGCGTCGAGCACCTTGCGCACGCTCTCGCTCAGCTCATGTAGTGGTATGCCGGCCAGCGCCGCCGCATCGGCCGCCATCACGCCGGCGCCGCCGCCATTGGTCATGAGTGTGAGGGCGTCGTCACGGTTGCCGCCGAAGTGGGCCAGCGTCTCGGTCGCCATGAACAGATCCTGCAGGGTGTCCACCCGCAGCATGCCGGCGCGGCGGATCGCGGAATCGAACACCATGTCGGAGCCGGCCAGTGCGCCGGTGTGGGACGCAGCGGCCTTCAAGCCGTTTCCTGCGCGGCCGGCCTTCACGACTATGACCGGCTTGTTGCGCGCCGCGGCCCGTGCGGCCGACATGAACTTGCGCGGTGCCTCGATCGATTCGATGTAGAGCAGGATCGAGCGGGTGCGCGCATCGCTTGCCAGGTAGTCGAGCAGATCACCGAAGTCCACGTCGGCGCGTTCGCCGAGTGACACCATGTGCGAAAAGCCGATGCGCCGCGACTTGGCCCAGTCGAGCACCGCGGTGACCAGTGCACCCGACTGCGAGACAAAGGCCACTTCTCCGGCCAATGCGTCGGTGTGCGCAAAGCTCGCATTCAAGCCCAGATGCGGGTTCAGGAGTCCGAGGCAATTGGGCCCAAGAATCCGAAGCAGATGCGGCCGGGCCGCGGCGAGCATCGCCTGTTTCTGCGCGGCGCCAAGGCCCGCCGTCATTACAATGGCGGCGCGCGTGCCCAGCCGTCCCAGTTCGTCGATCAGGCCCGGCACCGTGGCAATCGGTGTGCACACCACGGCAAGGTCGGGCGCTTGCGGCAGTTCGGCCGGGCGTGCGAAGACGGCAATGCCCTCAAGTGAGGCATGCTTGGGATTCACGGCGTAGACCGGCCCCGAGAAATGACCGGCGCGCAGGTTACGCCACACGGTGGCACCCACGCTGCCGACACGGTCTGATGCACCGATGACGGCGATTGACTTTGGTTCCAGTAACCGGTCGAGATGGCGAATGCTCATAGTGTCAAGCGATCATGCCTGGAATCATCGTCTGCATCGCGAATAGCCGAAAAACCCGGTGAGCTGGGCTGCCTGGTGAACCTGCTATAAGCCGTGTCCATTCAGGGGGCACCTTCGGCGTCATGCTTTCTGCCCAGTACGCGACTCGCCAGCTTGCGTAGCTCGCTGAAACACAGCACCACGCTGGCCATGGCCGCGCACACCATCCATTGTTCGAATGTCAGCGGCACGGTGCCGAAGGCCAGATTGAGAAACGCAAGGTTGACGACCGCCACCTGCAATAGCACCGACAGTGCAATAGCGCCCCAAAGCCACGGGTTGACGAACAGGTGCGTGAACGCACTCGTGATGTCCGAGCGCGCGGTAAAGCAGGTGAACATGCTGGTAAATACCAGGACCGTAAAGCCTGCGGTGCGGGCAGTGGCCAGGTCGTAGGTGCCCGCGATCAATCCGCCGGGCAGGTAGATATCGATCGTCAGCAGGGTCACCACGGCTATTACCACGCCGGTCTGGATCACGTTCGCCCACATGCGGGCGTCAATCAACCGCTCGCTTACGTGCCGCGGCTTGCGGGCCATGAGGTCGTCAATGGGCGGATCGACGCCCATTGCCAGCGCAGGCCCGGAGTCGGTGACCAGATTGATCCACAGGATCTGCGTTGCCAGCAGCGGCAGCACCACCGCGTCGCCGGCGCCCGTGAGCCCGATCACCCCCGCCCCCACCACGCCCAGGAAGACCGTCAGCACCTCGCCCATGTTCGAGGACAGCAGGTAGCGCAGGAACTTGCGGATATTGTCGACGATGCCGCGACCCTCGCGCACAGCCTCGACGATGGTGGCGAAGTTGTCGTCGGCGAGGATCATCCTGGCCGCTTCCTTCGTTACTTCCGTCCCGGTCACGCCCATCGCAATGCCGATGTCGGCCGACTTCAGCGCGGGGGCATCGTTGACGCCGTCGCCGGTCATCGCAACGATGTTGCCGTCGACTTGCAGCGCGTCGACGATGCGCAGCTTGTGCGCGGGCGACACCCGGGCATAGACAGACGTCCTGCGCACCGCCTCGGCGAAGGCCGCATCGTCGAGCGCATCGAGCGCCAACCCGGTTAGCGCGCTGGCCCCGGCTTCCACAATCCCCAGATCCGCGGCGATTCGCGCGGCCGTGCGCGGGTGGTCGCCTGTGATCATGATCACGCGGATGCCAGCCCGATGGGCCTCGCGAATCGCCACCGCTGCCTCTTCACGCGGCGGGTCGATGATGCCGACGGTGCCGACGAAGATGAGGTTTCGTTCCAGCGATTCAGCGGCGTGCCGGTCCTCGCCCGCGTCGAGCGGGCGGTAGGCCACCGCCAGGGTGCGCAGCGCCGCGTCGGAAAGCGTGTCGACATCCGCCAGAATCCGCGCCCGTAAAGTGCCGTCCAGTTCGACGATCTCCTTCCCCACGCGAGTCCGGGTGCAGCGGTCGAGCAGAACGTCCGGAGCACCCTTGGTGATCACCACAACCGCGTCGCCGTGTTCGTGGTCCAGCTCGATCGTCGACATGATCTTGCGCTCGGAGGTGAACGGGATTTCTCCGATGCGCTCGAAACGGCGTTCGCGCCGTTCGGTGACGCCCAGCTTGCGCTCGGCCACCAGGAAGGCCGCTTCGGTGGGGCAGCCGTGAATCTCCCACTCGCCGCTCGCTCCCTGGCGCAAATCCGCGTTGCCCGCCAGGCTGCCGCCGCTGAGCACCACGATGTTCTCGTCACGCTGCGGTCCGGCTGCCAGCTCGGCGCCCTCGCGCTCGACCCGTCCGTCAGGCGCGTACCCCACCCCGGTGACATGGGTTCCACCCGAAGCGGTCATCACCCGTTCGATGGTCATTTCCGAGCGGGTCAAGGTGCCAGTCTTGTCCGAGGCGATGACCGAGGCGGAGCCCAGCGTCTCCACCGACGACAGCTTCTTGACGATCGCATTGTGCTTCGCCATCCGCTGCACCCCCAGCGCGAGCACCACCGACAGGATTGCCGGCAGCCCTTCAGGTACGGCTGCCACCGCCAGGGACACGCCGAGCAGCAGGACGTGAATGACATCGGCGGCGCTGCGGATATCGGAGATCAGCAGAATGGTCCCCACCACCACGACGGCGATGATGACGACGGCGATGCCCAGCATGCGCCCGATGCGTGCGACTTCCTTTTGCAGCGGTGTCGATTCCTCCTCGGTCGCCTCCAGCATTTCGGCAATCGAGCCCATCTCGGTATGCATCCCGGTCGCCGTGACCACGGCGCGACCGGTCCCCTGGGCGACGGCTGTGCCCTTGAAGACCATGTCGAGTTTGTCGCCGAGCGCCGCCGATTCGCGCAGCGTGGCGGCATCCTTCAGGACGGCTTCACTCTCGCCGGTCAGCGAGGCTTCCTGTACGCGCAGTGTCGTAGCCTGAACCAGGCGCGCATCCGCCCCGACGGCATCCCCCTCTCCGAGTACGAGCAAGTCCCCGCGCACCAGCCCGGCGCTGGGCACGCGCAGCAACTGACCGTCACGCAGCACGGCGGAGGTCACCGCGGTCATCCGCGCCAGCGCGGCTACGGCGTTCTCCGCCTTGGCCTCCTGCAGGTAGCCGAGGACCGCATTGAGGACAACGACCAGCGCGATGACGATCGCATCCACAGGCCAGCCGACCATGCCCTCGATCACCCAGGCGACGAGCGCGATGGCAACCGCGGCGAGCAACAGATAAACGAGGGGATCATGAAAGTGCGACAGGGCGCGACGCCATGCGGACCGCCGTGAGGCAGGGCGCAGTTCGTTGGGGCCGTCTTGCGCGAGCCGGCGCGACACCTCCTGTGAAGTCAGTCCGTTGTCGAGGTCTGCCCCCAGCGTCCTTGCCACTTCGTCAGCATCCTTGACGGAAGGGTCATCGGGCTTGCCGCCCTTCGCCATGCCGCTATCCCGATTCAAAAGTTGTCCTGGGGCGCAGGCCGGAGCGCGAGCTGAGGCATCCACCACAAGCGAGTTGGCAGAAAAGCGGTTGTCTATGGGTTTGCTCGTTCATGCTGACACCGGGCGGGAGCGGAAATCGGGATGCGCGAGCAAATGCGGCAACCCGAGGCTTAGCAGGAAACCCAGCACGGCGAGGCCCGCACCCAGGACGAGGGAGGCGCCCGGCAAGGCGGCGACATTGAAGAGAAGTCCCCCTGCCGCCGAGCCCACGGTAACACCGAGGCTGGCTGCTGCCGTCTGCTTGCCGAGTTGCCATCCCTGCGCGCTCCCGGCCTTGGCCGAGATCCAGTAGGTCAGGATCGGCGAGAGGATGCCGGCACTCGCCGCGACTGCACCGATGACAACCAGCATCAACGTAAAATCAGACGCTCGCGGTACCAGAAACAGTCCCGCCGCGAGCGCGGCAAGCGAGGGTGCTATGAGCCATCGGGTCGTGTCCGGTTTTACCCAAGGTGAGAATACGATGGCTTGCATCACAAACATGACCAGGCTGCATTCGGTGAACATCAGCGCGATCTGGTACGGCGTCAATCCGAGCTCTTGCTTTCCTCGCAACGCCAGTCCGACCTCGAAGACCCCGACGCCGACAGAGACGATGAAGCTCAGGACAAGCAGCTTCGGCGCGAGCCATGCATTCTTATCGCCCGCAGCGCCCGCAACCTTCTGTGACCGATGATGGCCCTCGCTACGCGGCACGACAAGCGCAACAGCGCAGGCCACTAGAAAGGCGAGCAGTGCGGTCACCGCAAGTGGTACCGCTAACGATCCGGCCGGTATGCCGAGGGAGAAGAAATCCGCTGCGAAGCGCGCAATGAATACACCCAGCATCGGTCCGAGCAGGAAGCCGGCAATACCGGCCATGCTCACAAATGAGAGCCAACGGGCGCGCCGTTGCTCGGTCGTAGCAATACCGCCGATCGCGGCCGCCACCACTGGCGTTACTGCTGCGGCGAACATGCCGCTCAGGAAGCGCTCCGCGTAGATCGCGCCGAGACTCTCGACAAACGAGAAGACCAGCATGGTTACGCCGAAGCCGAGGAGCCCAACCAGCAGCACGCCACGCGGGCCGCGTCGATCGGATAGCCGACCCCACATCGGAGCAAACAGAAAAAGCGATAGAGTGTAGACAGCGGTCAGCAGCCCCGTGTGCCTGGAAATCTGCGCAGCCCCTGCTCCGGCTCCCAGGAGCCGCTCGATCAGATAGGGGAGAAGCGGAAGGACAACGCCAAAGCCGACCGATACCGTAAAGACGGCGAGCATGAGCGCGGCCATGGTGGACGCTAACACACCGGCGGTGTGCCCGCTGTTGACTGCAGTCCTCATGGACCAATACGCTTGGCGTGTGATCTCATGCGAACAGCACGAGCCCCAGCCCGGCGCCCGCGGCCATTGCCGCCATGACGGGAAGGCAGCGCCGAAGCAGCGCGCCGCCACCGACGACGCGCACGATACCCAGCTTGAAGACCGCGTTGGCCGATACCGCGAGCACGACGGCGGTCGCGGCTTGCCCGGGCGTCAGGCTGCCAAGGCCGTACAGGCGCAGACTCGTCAGGGCGATCGCATCCACGTCCACCAGCCCGCTCGCAAGGGCGGCGGCGTACACGCCTTTGCTCCCTACGAGCGCGTCGAGCCAGGCGACCAGGAGCAACACGCCCGCGTAAAGAAGCGCGAAGCCCAGGGCCGTGCGCATCTCGGCCGGATTGCCGATTGGCGGAAGCGTCAGTTCCTGCGGCGTGCCGTTGCGCCGCTGTCCGATGGCGAACGCCGCGGCTCCAGCGGCGAGCGCCACGGCGAACACAGGCCCCAGCACGCCGAGAATTCCCGGCGCCGTGATTGCCGCGAGCACCGCAAGACGCACGAGAAGAACGAGATTCGCGGTCACGATCACCGCGCCGGCGAGTCCGGTGAATTCACTTCCGCTGCGCGCGTAGCGCGAGTAGGCGAGCGTAGTCGCGGTGCTCGACACCAGGCCGCCGAAGAGTCCGAGTAACATCGCACCATGTTCCCGGCCGACTAGCCGCAGCGCGACATAGCCGGCGAGCGACACGCCGCTGATCAGCACCACCATGAGCCAGATATGACGCGGGTTAAGCGCGGCGTACGGACCGAAGCCGCGGTCAGGCAACAGCGGCAGCACGACGAAGGCGACGACAGCGAACTGCAGCATGGAAACGAGATCGCGCCGCTCCAGCCTGCGCGCCACGCCCCTGAGCTCGGCTTTGAAGTACAGAAGGACAGTGGCGAGGATGCCGAGGATGACCGCGAGGCGCGCAAACCCCGTCAGGGTCATGGCGCCGAGCAGGTAGCAGCCGATCACGGCCGCGATGGTGGTCGTGCCGGGATCCCATTCGTGGAACGCCTCGTGATGGTGGTAGTAGGCGGCGATCATCATGAACGCGACCGCGGCCAGACCGACGGCAATGATGGCCGGCGCGGCGAAGGTTTCGGCGAGCGTCGCCGACATGGCGCCGGCGAGCGCGACCAACGCGAAAGTACGCAAGCCTGCCTTTGCCGTCGGATTGCGCTCGCGCTCCAGTCCGATGAGCAGGCCGATAGCCAGCGCGGTGAGATACTGCGGCAGGCGTTCCAGTCCTTGCTCAGCGAGCCAGTCGAGGTTCATCGCTCAGCGGAGTCCCTGGATGGTCGCGCGCTTGAGGAGCAGCGCGTTGGCGGCGACGAGCAACGAACTGCCCGACATGGCGATCGCCGCCATTTCCGGGCTGATGGTCAGCGGATAGAACACGCCCGCGGCAAACGGAAAGGCGACAACGTTGTAGCCCACCGCCCACCACAGGTTCTGGTGCATC
>JBKJUC010000049.1:0-6168 GCA_046590325.1 Burkholderiales bacterium
CATAGGTCCGGAGAGTACAGTGACTAGCAGTCCCAGTGCTATTTTGCGAGAGTCACGCATGGCATTCTCCTCCAGTGAGTGCGGCAAGGGAAAGAGCGTTGCCGCGACGCCCAACGAGAAGTAGGGGTCCTAAAAGCCCCTTTACAAAGGGACATTAGGCTGGTTGTATTCACAGTATCAAGCATGCTAACCCCGTTGGCATAAGTGGTTAAGTGCAGTTTGAAAGCCTCGCACAGGGCTGTCAACCGGAGACTGCCCGTGTCGCCTCCCGAGTTTCGTTTGCTCGATTCGCGTTGAACCGGTTGCCCGTCCGCGCGACGCCGAGGGACTGGTAAAGTGGCGGCATGTCTTCACTAGGCAGTCATGACCAGTCATCGGCAACCGCCTGCCCGCTCTGCCTGCAGGCGGGTGGGGAGGTCCTCTGGGACGATGGCTTTGCGCGGGTGGTGCTGGTCGGCGATGCCGACCATCCCGGTTTTTGCCGCGTGATCCTGAACGCGCACAAGAAGGAAATGACCGACCTCGCGGAGTTCGACCGCAATCGACTCATGGATGTGGTCTTTACTGCAGAGAAACTGCTGCGCGAACTGCTGCAGCCGGAGAAAATCAACCTCGCCAGCTTCGGCAACATGGTGCCGCACCTGCACTGGCATGTGATTCCGCGCTATGCCGACGATCCGCATTTCCCCGGCACGGTATGGAGCGAAAAAATACGCGAGGGCTCCAATGCCCTGCCAGCGAACTTGGTACGGAACCTGCGACAGAAACTGGCCGAAGCCCTCAAGCGCTAGGCAATCAGGAACCGCCGGGCAATCAGGCGTGCTCTTCGCTGGTCATGGCCGCTTCTTTCGCGGGCAGCCGGCGGCCTTCCGGAAAAATCACCGAGAAGGTGCTGCCTTTGCCGGGTGTGCTCTGTACGTCGAGGCGCGCCTGGTGGCGCACCAGGACGTGCTTGACGATGGCCAGGCCGAGACCCGTGCCGCCGGTCTCCCTGGAGCGGCTGCGGTCGACGCGGTAGAAGCGCTCGGTGAGCCGGTCGATGTGTTGCGGCTCGATGCCGATGCCGCTGTCCCGCACCGAGAATGCCGGCTGGCCATCCGCGAGGATTTCCCAGCGGATCTCGATCTCGCCATTCTCTGGCGTGTAGCGCACCGCGTTGCTGACGAGGTTGCCAAAGGCGCTGCGCAATTCGTCGGCGCTCGCCTTCAGCCAATCGCCGCTGTCCAGCCGCAGTCGCAGCTTGTGGCGTCCGGCGGATAGGATTTGCGCATCCTGCTGCAGGGTGCGTACCAGTTCCGGAATGTTGACGTCTTCCTCGCGCAGCGGATTCTGCGTGCTTTCCAGGCGCGACAGCGTCAGCAGGTCTTCGACCAGGTGCGTCATGCGGCTGGTCTGCTGCATCATCAGTTGCAGCGACCGGCGCGTCATCTCCGGATCCGGGGTCGTCATGTCTTCGAGTGTTTCCAGGAATCCGGCCACCACGGTCAGCGGCGTGCGCAATTCGTGGGACACGTTGGCGACAAAATCGCGGCGCGTGGTTTCCAGCCGCTCCCAGCGGGTGATGTCGCGGCCGAGGATCAGCTTCTGGTGATCGCCGTAGGGCACCTGCTGTACCGCAAGCATCATTTCTCCACCGTCCCGGGACATGCGCAACACCAGCGGCTCACTGGAGTTGCCCGATTCGAGGTGGTCGACGAACTGCGGCTGGCGCAGCAGGTAGGTGATCTGCTGGCCGCGATCCCGCTCCAGGTCGAGACCGAAAAAATCCTCTGCTTTCGGGTTGCACCATTCGATGCGGTCGCCTTCGTCGAGGATCACCACGGCGTCGGGCAGCGCGGCGCCCGCCATCTGGAAGCGGTCCAGGGCCGCGGTGAGTCCGGCTTCGTTCAGCTTCTGGCGCTTCAACATGCGCAGCAGCGGCGAGAAGACGTATTCCCACGAACCGCTGCCGACGGGAACGGTGTCGAGCAGAGGTTTTTGCAGCCAGCGATACAGCGTTGAGAGATTGCTGAGGTGGTGGAACAGCAGGATCAGCAGCAGCAAAGCCAGCAGCATCAGCGCGCCGCGGCCTCCGAGGATCGGCCATGAAAGCAGCGATGCCAGGGCAATCAGGACGACGGTGGAGAAGGGCCTGCCCCACAGAGACTTCAAGCGATCGGTCCCGGAATTGTACCGACCGCGATTATCCCAGAAATCCCCGCCACCCAAACCTGGAGCGGGGGATCACCTCAACTTGCGGAGAACCGGTAGCCGGTCCCGCGCACGGTCTGCACCAGGCGATCGAGTTCCGTCGGTTCGAGGGCCTTGCGCAGCCGGCGGATGTGCACGTCCACCGTGCGCTCCTCGACGAAGACGTGATCTCCCCATACCTGGTCCAGCAACTGGGTGCGCGAGTGCACCCGCTCGGCGTGGGTCATGAGGAAATGCAGCAGACGGAATTCCGTGGGACCGAGCTCGATCGGCTTGCCATGGCCGGTCACCCGATGGCTGGCCGGATCGAGCTTGAGTCCGCCCGCCTGCACGACGTCATCGGTCATTTCCGGCGCACGACGGCGCAAGACTGCCTTGATGCGCGCCATCAGTTCGCGGGGCGAAAACGGCTTGGTGATGTAGTCGTCGGCGCCGGTATCGAGTCCGGCCAGCTTGTCCTGCTCGTCGGAGCGCGCTGTCAGCATGATGATGGGGACGGTGCGGGTGCGCTTGTCGGCGCGCAGGCGGCGGGCAAACTCGATGCCGGAGAGTCCGGGCAGCATCCAGTCGAGAAGCACCAGGTCCGGCAGCGCGTTCGAAACCAGGTTGAGGGCCTGTTCGGCGTTATCCGCCCGCAATGCCTGATGGCCAGCCTGCTTCAGGTTGTAGGCAATCAGTTCCTGGATCGCCGGCTCGTCTTCGACCACGAGTATGGTGGCTGCCATGTGGGGATTCCCTGCCTTGTTTTAAGCGTTTGCAATACTATGAACCTAATGTTACAAGTCCGTGACAGTACGCATCCTGCCTGCGGGGACTGGGCGGCTGTTTGCCGGCGGGCCCTCCAGTTATGATGCACGACTTTCCCACCCCCAAAAGCTCTCACATCAGCCGTGGCAGGACTTCAACCAGGGGCGCCCCGCCCCACCGAAATCAGGTTGCACCAGAAATCGCGCTTGCTGGAGGTCGTTTTCGACGACGGCAAGGCCTTTCGCCTGGCCTGCGAGTTCCTCCGCGTCCATTCCCCGTCCGCCGAAGTGCGCGGCCACGGTCCAGGACAGGAGACCTTGCAAACCGGTAAGGAGGACGTGCAGATCACCGCGGTTGAACCGGTGGGCAACTACGCGGTCAAGCTGGTGTTCAGCGACGGCCACGACACCGGGCTGTACTCCTGGGACTACCTTTACGAGATTGGCAGCCACCAGGACGCGATGTGGCGCCACTATCTCGAGCGCCTGCAACTGGCGGGCATCGAACGCGCGCCCGTGGCGCCCCCCACCTCGCCGAAGATGGCGTGGAAGAAACTCTAGGCGAGGATTCCATGGACTCCCGCAAGACGGCTTCCGGCAAGACCGCCGATTTCGGCTTCCAGCAGGTCGCGGAGGACGAGAAGGCGAAAAAAGTCGCCAGCGTATTCCGCTCGGTGGCAGAGCGCTACGACGTGATGAACGATCTCATGTCCGCCGGCCTGCATCGCGTGTGGAAGCGCTTCGCGGTGGAACTGAGCGGCGTCCGCGCCGGAAGTCGCGTACTCGACGTGGCGGGTGGCACCGGTGATCTGTCCGCACTTTTGAGCGCACGCGCCGGCCCCACCGGAGAAGTGTGGCTGACGGACATCAACGGGGCCATGCTGACACGCGGCCGCGACCGGCTTCTCAATGACGGCCGGATGCTGCCGGCCGTGCAGTGCGACGCCGAGCGCCTGCCTTTTCCCGACGGCTATTTCGATTGCGCCATCGTCGGCTTCGGCCTGCGCAACATGACCCGCAAGGACGCTGCCCTTGCCGAGATGCGCCGCGTGCTGCGCGCCGGCGGCCGCTTGCTGGTACTCGAGTTTTCGCAGGTTTGGTCGCCGCTCAAACCGCTCTACGACACCTATTCCTTCAAGGTCCTGCCCCTGCTCGGCAAGCTGATTGCCGGCGACGGCGACAGCTACCGTTATCTTGCGGAATCGATCCGCAAGCATCCGGGCCAGGAGGAACTCAAGCAGATGATGGAGCGGGCCGGATGCGAGCGCGTGCAGTACTACAACCTGAGCGGCGGCGTTGTGGCGCTGCACGTTGGCCACAAGTTCTGACGCACCACCATGCTTGCGATCACCATCAGCCGGTTTGCCAACCATGTGCTTGCCACCGCCGGCTGGGCACGCGAGAAGCTCGCGGCGCACGCCGGCAAGGTCGCACAGTTCGAAGTCCCGCCGCTGCGGTTTGCGCTGCTGGTCGGCGCTGACGGACTGGTGCACCCGGCCGATTCAGCAGCCGCTCCGGCGGTAACGATCAGGTTCGACCGCACGGCCTTGCTGGAAACCCTGGCCGATCGCGAACAGGCCTGGCGCAAAGCCCAGGTCGACGGCGATACCGCGTTCGCGTCGGCCATTTCCCAGGTCGCCGCCAACCTGCAGTGGGACGTGGAAGAAGACCTGAGCCGCGTGTTCGGCGATATCGCCGCGCACCGCCTGGCGCAGGCAGGCAAGGCCGCGGCTGCCTGGCCGCGGCAGGCCGCGAAAAGCGTCGCCGCCAATGCCGCGGAATACCTCACCGAAGAAGCGCACCTGCTCGTCACACCCTTGCAAGTCGGGGAGTTCGTGCGACAGGTGGACGAACTGCGCGACGCCGCCGAGCGTCTGGAAAAGCGCATCGAACATCTTTCGCGCGGCGACTAACGTCCCGGACGACCCGTTCCCATGCACCTGTTCAGGCTGCTGAAAATTCTGCGCGTCTCGGTGCGTTTCGGCCTCGACGAATTCTTTCTGGGCCACGAGCGTGTGCGCGGACTGCGGCACTTCATGTCCGCGCTGTTGTTCTGGCGCAAACTGGATCGCCCACGCGGCGAGCGCCTGCGGCTCGCCCTCGAAGCGCTGGGCCCGATATTCGTCAAGTTCGGCCAGGTCCTGTCCACACGCCGGGATCTGATCCCGCTCGACATCGCCGACGAACTGGCGAAATTGCAGGACCAGGTGCCGCCGTTCGCCGCCGGGCTGGTAATGGCGACGCTGGCGCGCGCCTATGGAAAACCCGCCGACCAGGTGTTCGAACGCTTTGATCCGGTCGCGATCGCGAGCGCGTCGGTGGCGCAGGTGCACCTGGCCGTGCTGCCGGGTGGGCGCGAGGTTGCGGTCAAAATCCTGCGGCCCGGCATCGCGCCGGTGATTGTCGAGGACCTGGCACTGCTCGATGTGGCGGCCGGCCTGATTGAGCGCCTGTGGCAGGACGGCAGGCGGCTCAAGCCGCGGGAAGTGGTTGCCGAGTTCGAAAAACACCTCAAGGACGAGCTGGACCTGCTGCGCGAAGCCGCCAATGCCAGCCAGTTGCGCCGCAATTTCGACAAATCGCCGCTGCTGCTGGTGCCGGAAATTTTCTGGGACTACTGCAACTCGGAAGTGATGGTGATGGAACGCATGATCGGTACCCCCATCAGCCAGATTGGCAGGTTGCGGGAGCAGGGCATCGACATCCCGAAGCTGGCTCGGGGCGGTGTGGAGATTTTCTTCACCCAGGTTTTCCGCGACGGTTTCTTCCACGCCGACATGCATCCGGGAAACATCCTGGTGGCGGTGGACGGACGTTACATCGCGCTCGATTTCGGCATCATGGGAACGCTTACCGAGACCGACAAGAACTATCTCGCCCAGAACTTCCTGGCGTTTTTCCGCCGGGACTACCGGCGCGTGGCGCAGGTCCATATCGAATCGGGCTGGGTGCCGGCGGATACCCGGGTCGACGAATTCGAGACCGCGATCCGCGCCGTATGCGAACCCATCTTCGACCGGCCGCTGAAGGAGATCTCCTTCGGCAAGGTGTTGCTGCGCCTGTTCCAGACCTCGCGGCGCTTCAATGTCGAGATCCAGCCGCAACTGGTGCTCCTGCAGAAAACGCTGCTCAATATCGAAGGCCTGGGCCGGGATCTCGACCCGGACCTCGACCTCTGGAAAACGGCCAAGCCTTACCTGGAAACCTGGATGTCGGAACAGATCGGCTGGCG
>JBKJUC010000064.1:0-6657 GCA_046590325.1 Burkholderiales bacterium
TGCATCAGCAGGAATGGCGCGGCTACGGTGCCAATGCCGACCATCAGTGCGGGACCGATCGTGGGGTGCTGAACCCAGACGACACCTTGGGTGCCGAGCAGCAAGGCTGCGAACGCGATGCCGATCAGATAGTGGGCAGTCCAACCAATGACGTGCTCGCCAGACACAGATGGCGCGGCCGCGATGGAATCATGGCGAAAGCGCCCGCGCGGCATATGGCCGATCCAGCGACCCACCAGGCCATAGTTCGGCGGAGGAATGCCGAGCAGTTGCTTGCGGGCGATTGCCCACAAGTCCATCACGGCTGTCGCGCCTGCGCCGATGAGTAAAGTGCAAATCAGATCATCCATGACCCTCTCCAGGTGCTTGCCTTCCACAGGCAGAGACGGCACAGTGCCACTTCAAGTCAACTTGAAGTCAAGGGGTTTCCGGATATGGACATTTCCGAGGTGGCTCAGCAGTCCGGCCTTCCTGCCTCGACGCTGCGTTTTTATGAAGAGAAGGGCTTGATCGCCCCCGTCGGCAGGCGGGGACTGCGCCGCCTGTATGCTTCCGGTGTCCTGGAACGGCTGGCGTTGATCGCGTTGGGGCGGTCCGCGGGTTTCTCGCTGGACGAGATTGCCCGCATGTTCGCGCCCGACGGCCACCCGCGCATCGACCGGCGGATGCTGGCGGACAAGGCGGAGGAACTGGATGCGACCATCCGCAGGCTGAGCGCCATGCGCGATGGCCTTCGACATGCTGCGGTCTGTCCCGCGCCAAGCCACATGGAGTGCCCGAAGTTCCGCCGCATCGTGCGTGCCGCGGCCTCGGGCGCTATCGGGCGGGCGAGAAGGTCCGGGCGACCAGCGAAGTAGCAGGGCGGTAGCTGCACTGTATTGCGCCTGCGCACAAACTGTTGAATTCCGACTACGTCGAGGAACTTATGCCGATCGTTTCCAGGAGCTTCGAGTCCGTCGAGTGGCGGCGCGTCACCGATCCGGATTGCAAGGCCTTCAAGGTGGATTTCGAGTACAGCCTGCTCGGCTACGACCTTCCCAGCGGACGGCTGGACATGCTGCTGCGGTACAAGGACGGTGGCCACTGCCGGAGGCACCGCCACGTGGCTTCCACCGCGACGCTGGTGCTGGAAGGAGAGCAGTGCCTGACCGAGACGCTAGCGGACGGAACGACCCGGGATGTTCGGCGGAAGAAGGGCGACTATGCGCTCGCGCCTGCTGACGCGCACCCGCACGACGAGCATGGAGGCGATGCTGGCGCAACGGTATTGCTGTCGATGACCGCGCATGACGGGATCCTGTTCGAGTACTTCGACGAAAACATGGAAAACGGATGGACGCTGTCGATCGAGGAATATGTCGAAAGCTGGAACAAGGGAACCATCTATGGCAAAGGCCACGGCCTGCGCGAGGGAGCGGCACAGCGGAATGACGGCACCGGCGCCTGACCGGCCTGCGGCGCGCTGCCGGCAGTTCGCCACGACTATGCAAGCCAACACGCCAATGCAATTCAACACGCCAATGCAAGTCAATACGCCAGGGTAGCAAATCATGGCTGCCGATTTTTCCTACGATCCGGTCACGGCAATCGATGAGGCGACTGCCACGGGTCAGACCGCCGAAACTTTTGCCGACATCCGCCGCGTGATGGGAATCCCGCTCGTGACTTCCATTTGGCGCGGACTGGCAGGCATGGGCGACAGCCTGAGCGAGGTGTGGGCACTGACCCGGCCGATTCATGCGAGCGGAATGCCCGAACGTGCACTCGCCCGGATCGTTGCACGGACAGCGCTGCCACGCCCGCAACCGCTGGTCCCTGCACAACTCGCTAGTGTCGGCGTGACGGCGCGCGACCTGCAGGACATCCGAACGATCCTTGCGGCCTACAACCGCTCGAACGGCATGAATCTCGTGACGTTGGCGGCGCTGGTTGTGCCTCCGGTGCCCGAGGCACGGACCGATTCGTCGCCGGCGAGTCTCCCTGTCTGGCCCAGCTTGCGGCCCCTGTTGCCGCGGCAAGCCATAGACGAAAACACCTGGACCCTGATCCGGCATGTCAATGCCTTCGGCGCACCGGGCATTGACGCGAACATCGCAACGCTCTGGCGACACCTGGCCCATTGGCCGGGGTTGCTCGCCATCGTGCACAGCGCCTTCGCGCCGTTGCAGTCAAGCGGTGCCATCGCAGCGGCCAATGCGCAGATGGTCGCCCTGGCGCTGGAGGAGGGCAGCCACATGGCGTCCCTGCGTCCGCAGGAACTCGGAATTTCGTCCCAGGCGCTCGACACGATTACCAGCTACGTCAGAAGCCCGACCCAGGTCGCCCGCATGGTGACCCTGGGGCAAGCGCTTGCGCAGTGGCTGGACACCCAGGCTGGACGGCAACCAAGGAAGGCAACGAATGGCAACCCAGGCAGAGATTTCTGAATTCCTGAAGAAAGAATTTCCCCAGACCAAATGCACCGTCGTGGCGGTCGGCGGCAAGTCGGCCACGATCCGGCATGAGATCGGCACCCAGGAACTGCGTCCGGGCGGGACGGTAGCCGGTCCGGTCCTGATGACGGTTGCAGACGTTGCGCTTTATGTGGCGATCCTGGGCGAGATCGGCATCGTTCCCCTGACAGTGACGACCAACCTCAGCATCAACTTCATGCGCAAGCCGGCGGCGGACCGGGCGATCCTCGGTGTCTGCAAGCTGATGAAGCTGGGCAAGTCGCTTGCCGTCGGCGAGGTGTCGCTGTTCTCCGAGGGTGTGGAAGAGCCCGTGGCGCACGTCGTCGGTACGTATTCCATTCCGCGGTAGCGGACCGTCATGAACATGGTGCTCGCCGTCAAATTGTTGCTGGTGCCCTTGCTCATCTGGGGCATTACGCTGGCGGGTCGCCGTTGGGGTCCAACGGTCGGGGGATGGCTGTCGGCATTCCCGATCCTCAGCGCGCCCATCCTGTTCATCATCGCCGTCCAGCACGGCACAGCGTTCGCGGCGAGCGCCGCATTAAGCACGTTGACGGCCGTGATCGGAAACCTGGCGTTCGGATTGGGTTACGCGTGGGGTGCCGCCCGCTTTTGGTGGGGACTCAGTCTCCTGGCCGGCTATGCCGGGTATTTCGCGGTGGTCGCGTGCCTGTACTGGTGGACTCCGCCGCTCTTGATGGCAGTGCCGCTGGTGCTGGGGGTGCTCCTGATCGCGCCGCGGCTTTATCCGGTGTCAGACACTGGGCCGCAGGCCGCTTCAACCCGACCGGCCAACGACATGCTCTGGCGCATGGGAAGCGGTGTCCTGCTGGTCCTGCTCGTCACGCAATTCTCTTCGGCGCTTGGACCTCAGCTCAGCGGTGCCTTGGCCATGTTTCCGATGATGGCGCCCGTCCTGGCGGTTTTTTCGCACCGGCATTCCGGGGTTGCGTATGCCACCCGCCTGTTGCGGGGAATGGTGCTGGGCTACTACTCGTTCAGCGTATTCTGCATCGCCCTGGTGCTTGCGCTACCAGCAACGAGCCTCGGCATGGCCTTCCTCATCGCGTTGGGCTGTGCTGTCCTGGTCCAGGCGATCTCGCGCGTACACCTCATGCGATCCCGGCGGACCGTTCTTCCGCAACCGCCGGCCTAGGCTCCTGACTATATCGGCGGCAGCTCTACTCCGATCTGCTCCAGTATTCCCAAGGCGTAGCACGCCGGGGTGGCGGAGCAGGGGCCCCATTTTTATGGGGACGCGCCCCGGTCTCGGCGAGCGTAGCTTTGGGGCGGATAGGGGCGCACAAGGCTGCGCTGACGTTGGTAGAACGGGGCGCTAACGCCTGCTCCCGCAAACGGGCCTACGGCTAACGAGTCGCAGCCGTCCCGGGAGGCGTGCCAGGCGCCGCGTACCACCGCGCTTTCCTGACTATATCGGCGGTAACTCAACCCCGATCTGCTCCAGTATTCCACGCGGCGCCCCACCCACGAACGGCTCCGGAAAAATAATCGCCAGCTTGTCGTTGGCTACGCGGTAGTAGAAGTAGTGCTCGGGGATCCGGACTTTGCGTCCGGTCGGTGGAATGGGATCCATACCGGACATGGCCCATGTACCGGTATGAGTGCCGCCCTGGTCCCACTTGATGGCGTAGTTGCCCTGGCCGCGGTCTTCGATTTCCTTGTACTTGTAGTTCCAGTCGGGGAATCCGGTATAGAGCGCCGTCAGCATTTTCAGCGCGGGTTCCTTGTCCAGGATCCGGATTGCGGTGATGAACTTGAGGTCGTCGGCCATGGTGCCGGCGATTTTCCCGATGTCGTGCGTTCGCAGCCCGTAAACGTATTCGAGCAGCACCGCCGGTATCGTCTTTGCCAAGTTCTTCTCCTTGTTTCCCGACCAACGCTAACCGCAGAGGACGCGAAGGACGCAGAGGACGCAGGGGAAAGGCTGAGGGAGCCAGATTCGTTCGGATTGCGAGAACATGGGCCGACGAGTGACTGCCAACGTTTCCAGTGTCTCCGCCTCGGCTGCTCAAACTCGAGATCATCTTTCCAGCTCTGCGCTTCCTCTGCGCTTCCTCTGCGTGCTCCGCGTCCTCCGCGGTGAGCGCTGCTTTTTCCATTACGAGACGGCGACGCCGAAAAGCTTGCCATGGTACGTGAGTACCAGCCAGTATCCGAGCAGGCCGACGGCAACGGTGGCCACATCGTAGAAGGCCGATCGCCGTTGCGTCGCGGGCTTCGCGCCACGTGCGCTCTGGGACGACATCGCATGCACGGAGTACAGGCCGAAGCTGCCGAACAACAACAACCCGGCCAGGTCGCCATTCGCCAGCAGGTGCAGCAGCGACCATAGCGTGACGCCCCACAGCATCGGGTGGGCGGTGATGCGCTTGATGTTTCCCGGCACGAAGGCGGCGATCAGCGATATGAAGGCGAAGGGCATGAACCAGATCGCGGCGAACCGGCCCCATTCGGGCGGTGTCCACAGTTCGACAGGATTTGCCTTCATCATGCCGACGACGATGAGCGCGAAACCCGCGACCGATACGAGCGAGTACAGCCCTTTGTAGGGGCCTTCGCCGATCCGCGCGATGAATTGCTGGCGCGCGCCACGGACGCTGGAGAACACATGCACAGCGAAAAACAGCACAAGGCCGATGATCAGCCAGACCATGATGGAACCCCCTTTTTCCTGCCCGGATCCAAACTGCAATTCAATCTAGCGCGGCAATGATTTCTGCAGCGCCTCCCGCAACACCAGCATGATGCCGAATCCCAGCATGACCAGACCGGACCACACCAGCCACATCGTCGGCTTTTCCACCCGGTTGAGCAATTCGAACTTGACGCCCGCAACGCCGAACGCTGGCGTGCCGGCTTCCTCGAGCAGCAGAACATAGCTACCCGGGTAAAAGACTTCAAAGGATTCCAGCGTCCTCGAGATCTTGCCGCTGTCTGTGACCTCGAAGCTGCGTTCAAGGACCGTGGTGTCGCCTTGCAGCAAGCTGACCTGGTAGCTGTTGCGGGAGCCGGCCGCAATGGCATCGCGCCGGATCAAGTCGAAATTGAAGCGCAGCCGGTACTCGTTCGATTCCGGATTCAGGTCGAGTACCACGGGCTTGAAGGCGAGTCCGCTTTTCACCCGAAGGATCGCGCCATCCGGCAGCTCCCAGCGATTGGCCCGCTCGGTCAGCGCATAGGTTTGCGCCACCTGACCGCTCAGGAGCTCGCAAAAGTAATAGTAAGCCGGACCGACCAGCACGCCGATGACGATGAGCAGCGGTGCGGCGTTCTTCATGCGCGCGTCAATGCTGGACCGGTGAAATCAGGCGGCTTGAGTTTTCCCGGCAGGCACGCCGCCGTGCGGCCGATCGACGAATTCCACGATGGCCGGCTCCATGTCCCGCTTCGGTACGGGATCCTTGGCGAAGTAGCCGAAGCGGTCCGTACCGCGCACCAGGGTGGCGGAATTGACGTCGCCGCGCTGCTTCACATGCGGGGCAACATAACGGATCGCATAGCCCATGCGCCGGCCCGGGGAAGTGTTCGGCGGCGAACCGTGCAGGATTTTTATGTGGTGCAGCGACATCTCACCCTGCGCCAGCGTGATGTCGATGGCCAGCGATTCGTCGACGTCTTCCGCCAGCTCTTCATGCGTGAACAGCATGTTGGCGCTTTGCGGCGCGGACTTGCGGTGCGAAAGCGGCGGCATTTTCTGGGTGCCCGGAATCACACGCATCGCGCCGTTCTCGAGCGTGCTGGGGTACAGCGCAATCCATGCGGAGCAGACGTCGTCCGGTTCAAGGCCCCAATAATAAGAATCCTGGTGCCAGGCCACGAAGCCGGGATCCTTCGCTTCCTTCACGAACAAGCTGGAACCCCAGCACAGGATATCGGGACCCAGCACCGACTCGACAGCATCCAACACCTTGTCGTGAAAGATCAGGTCGTAGAGGCGCTTGAGTTTCAGGTGCCCCTTGTTGCGGATCACGAGGCCGGCGACTTTGCCGCTGCTGCGCTCGAAACCTTCGATCTCGTTGCGGACTTCCGCCGCCTCGGCCGCTGTCAGTGCGGGCACCGGAAAGACATAGCCATCCTCCTGGTACTTCGCGACCTGGGTGCCGCTTAATGCGTTGCCCACTTTCTTCCTCCGGTTTGCTATATATAGGGGATATTGTCGCACGGAGCCCGCCGCCGGCGGGGC
>JBKJUC010000101.1:0-5628 GCA_046590325.1 Burkholderiales bacterium
GCTTCAGCGGCACCATCACTGCCCGTGCCCGGATGTTTTTTATTGTCAGTTTCATTTATTTCCTCTCAGGATGATTTTTGCCACAGAGGACACAGAGGGCACAGAGGGAAGCGAAAAGAATACCCGGTGGAGAATATGCACCCGTGTCGACCGTGCAAGACGGACGATAGGCGATCAAACTCAATCACCCTCTGAATTTCCAGTGTTTTCCTCTGTGCCCTCTGTATCCTCTGTGGCTAACGTTGCTCTAGATCTGCGCTTCCGCGGGCCGGCCGTTGGCGTAGAGCTTGAGCGCGGCGTAGACGAACTGGTTGGCCGGTGTCGGTATGCCAAGTTCCCTGCCTAATTTTGCGACCATGCCGGACAGCCAGGGCAACTCCAGGCGGTTGCCGCGACGCAGGTCACCGCACATCGACGCCACCATGGTGGCCGGGTAGGTGTCGACTTTGGACATCTGGTCGGTGACGAGGCCCTCATCAAATTTTACGCCCCTGGCTTTTCCGATCGTCACCACTTCTTCCATCACCTGCTGCATCAGCGCCCGCGTATCGGCGTCGGCCCGGATCGGCCCGATCGGCATCCGCGTCAGCGAGGTCAGGGCCGAGAGCGTAACCAGGCGGACGAATTTTTCCCAGATGGTCTTGTTGATATCGGTGACGACTTCGGACTGAACGCTGGCAATCTTGCAGGCCACCTGCAATGCCTGGGATCTGGGAGAGGGTTTGCCGTCGAGTTCGCCGAAGAACAGGTTCGCCATATTGCCATTGTGGCGGATAACGCCAGGCTCTTCGATCAGCGCCGCGATGTTGGCGACGCCGCCCATCACATGCTCCTTGCCCAGAATCGGCAGCAGCGTATCGACGGCGACCACGCCGTTCTGAAACGATACGACGACCGTATTCGCGCCGATCATTGGTTTGGCGGTCGCAGCGGCTTCCTCGGTAGCCCAGAGCTTGACGCCGATCATGATGACGTCGACCGGCCCGACTATCGTGGTGTCGCTGGTCGCTTTCACTTCTGGTAAATGCAGGTCGCCGAGCGCACTCAACACCTTCAGTCCTTTTTTCTGCATCGCTTCGAGGTGCGCGCCCCGCGCAACGAAAGTGACATCCTGTCCGCTGGCCGCGAGCCGGGCGCCGAAGTAGCCGCCGACGCCGCCGCTGCCGATGATTGCAATCTTCATGTTTCGGTATTCCCATCTTGTTGGCGTTCATGAAAGGACCGATATGTTAGTCGGTCGCTGCGGATTTTTGAATCGGCGCGTTGCTGTGAGGCGGTTGAGCAGCATAAAATTCGCCCTGCTGCATCGCTGTGCCGTTGCCTGTTGCCTGCTTTACGACCGAGGTCCTTGAATGAACCGACCAGAGATGCCCCCCCGCCGCCCGACGGTGCAACTCGCCTCACGCATGGGGGAAATCGAACCGTTCCACGTCGTGGTACTGATCAACCGCGCCAAGGAACTGGAAGCGGCCGGACGCACGATTTCCAACATGGTGGTCGGCGAACCCGACGCTCCCGTGCCGCCGCTGATCGCAGAAGCCGGCATCCGCGCCATCCAGGGCGGGCGCATCGGCTACACACCATCGCTCGGCATCGCCGAACTGCGCGATGCAATCTCCGGCTTTTACCGCCTGCGTTACGGCGTGGACGTGCCGCGCTCGCGCATCGCCGTCACGACGGGGTCCTCCGGCGCGCTGCTTCTCACCATGGGTACGCTGCTGTCGCCGGGCAGCCAGGTGCTGATGGCTGATCCCGGCTATCCGTGCAACCGTCATTTCGTGCGCACCATGGAGGGCGAAGCCGTCGGCATCCCGGTCGGCGCCTCAACGGCCTACCAGCTCACCGCCGCGCTGGTCGAGAAGCACTGGACGGAAAGGACCGCGGCCGTACTGATCGCTTCGCCGTCGAACCCCACCGGCACGCTGATCGATCACGACGAGCTCGAACGCATCCATGCCGTCACCCGTGCGCGCGGTGGTGTGCTGATCGTCGACGAGATCTATCACGGATTGACTTACGGCAAGCGCGACCGCAGCGCCCTGGAGTTCGCCGACGATGTGTTCATCATCAACAGCTTTTCCAAATACTTCGGAATGACCGGCTGGCGCCTCGGCTGGATGGTGGCGCCGGAACAATACGTGCAGCCGGTCGACAAGCTGGCGCAGAACCTTTTCATTTCGCCGTCCGACCTTGCGCAGAAAGCCGCGCTTGCCGCCTTCCATCCGGACACGCTGGCATTGCTGGAGCAACGGCGCGACGGCTACAAGGCGCAGCGTGACTTCCTTCTGCCGGCCCTGCGCAGTCTCGGCTTTGACATCCCGGTCACACCGGAAGGCGCTTTTTACATCTATGCGAACTGCGAGCGCCTCACCGACGACAGCTACAAGTTCTGCTGGGACCTGCTGGAAAATGCCGGCGTCGCCATCGCCCCCGGCATCGATTTCGGCACCCACAAGGCAAAGCAGCATGTGCGTTTCTCCTATCCGAAGCCGATTCCGGTTCTGGAAGAGGGTGTCGAGCGCCTGCGCAAGTATCTCGACAGATAAGCCAACGCTCTCACCGCAGAGGACGCCGAGGACGCAGAGGAAACCCAAAGAGAGAAACAGCGACACGGGATTGCCTGGCTAGTTGATGAACCTGCTGCCCACGTCGATGTATATTGGCCGTGTAAAGCCGCGATTATCCGCGCCCGCAATTGATTCCAGTTTCTTCCTTGCCCTTGTCATTCCTCTGCGTCCTCCGCGTCCTCTGCGGTGAGCGCTTGCCGTAGAAAGGTTTTAGATGAGCGATTTCATGCCCGGCATGCAGCAACAGACCATCCGCGCCAACGGTATCCGCGTCAACGCGTGGGTCGGTGGCGAGGGAGATCCCGTGGTGCTGCTTCACGGCTATCCGCAGACCGCACAGATGTGGCGCAAAGTCGCCCCGCCGCTGCTCAACCGCTTCGCGGTGGTGTGCCCCGACCTGCGCGGCTACGGCGATTCCGACAAGCCGAGAGACGGCTACGACAAGCGCAGCATGGCGAAGGACGTGAAGGAAACCATGGCGGCGCTGGGGTTTGAGCGCTTTGCGCTCGTCGGACACGATCGTGGTGCGCGGGTAGCCCATCGGTTGGCGGTGGACTATCCCGATGCGGTGAAGAGCCTGACGGTGCTGGACATCGTACCAACCCATACGGTATTCCGCGATGCCGGAAAGGATCTTGCTGCGGCTTACTGGCACTGGTTCTTCTTTCAGGTGCCAGACCTCCCGGAGATCATGCTCGCCAACAGCGCCGAACCGTTCCTGCGCAGCATGTTTCGAGCCCTGTGCTATCGGCAGGATGCGATCGAGGAGCCGATGTTCCGGGAATACCTGCGCGCATTCACGCTGCCGGGCACCATCCGGGCCGGCCTCGAGGACTACCGGGCCGCTGCCACTACGGATCTCGCCGATGACGAACGCGACCTGGGTAAGAAACTGTCGTGTCCGCTGTTGGCGATCTGGGGGGAATACGGCAAGATGCATACGTTGTTCGACGTGCTCGCCACCTGGCGGGAGAAAGCGAAGGACGTGCGCGGTCATGCGCTGCCTTGCGGGCATTTCATCCCCGAGGAAGTGCCGGACGCCCTGATGCGGGACATGATTCCCTTCCTGCAACAGGGCTGAACTACCATGCGGCGTCACGGTCTATCGGGTAGACGCACATGAGGGCTCCTATGCAACTTCGTTCCGCAATACTTGCCGCGCTGCTCCTGGTTTCTACCGCTTGCTGGGGGTTGGAGCAGGAAGAAACTTTTACCAATCTCACGCCCGGCCAGGACATGCTGGATCCGGCCAGGCTGGCCGACCTGCTGCAGCAGGGCGACGTGCGGGCCATGAACAACCTGGCGCTGTTGTGGGCCAAGGGCCACGACGGCAAGCAGAGCTACGACGAGGCGATGCGCTGGTGGAAGGAGGCGGCTAAGCACGGCTATACAGTCGCCATGAACAACATCGGGCTGATGTACGCGAACGGCGACGGCGTCGAGAAGGATTTCAAGCAGGCGTTCGACTGGTGGCACCAATCGGCTTTTCTCGGCAATGCCTGGGCCATGAACAGCGTCGGCGATCTTTACGAGAATGGCTTCGGCGTCCAGAGGGATCTCGCCATGGCCATGACCTGGTACCAGAGTGCGGCCGAGCAGGGCGAGCCCATGGCGATGTACAACGTGGGCCTGATGTACGAGGCCGGCAGCGGGGTCGATCGCGACCTCGGCGAAGCGCTGACCTGGTTCCGCAAATCGGCCGACAAGGGTTATGCCTCCGCAATGCACAGCATCGGGGCCATGCACGCAGAAGGCCGGGGCCTCGACGCCGACGCGGTGGAAGCCTTCGCGTGGTTCAGCGTCGCCGACATGCGCTACCCGCCGGAAGATGCCGCGGAAGCAAAACAGAACAAAGCCGATCTGGAAAAGCTGACGGCCGGCCTTAGTCCGGAACAACTTGCGCGTGCAAAGGAAAGAGCCGCGACCATCGAAAGTCTGACGCGGCCGGCTGTGCCTGCAGAACCGGTGCCGGGAAACGCCAGACCTGCCAAGCCGGGCGAGAAGTCGACCTGACCGGTCAGACGCGACGGCGCCTGGCGTCTGCCGCGGCCCCGTCGTGCTCCACAAAACCGACGGCGATGCCGAACGACGAGAAGCAGCAACTTGTAGCTGGATCATGAGCGTCCAGGTTTGTTCGCGCTGGTCCGGACTTCGCGCATTCCTTGGCGGCGCGCTCCTCTGCATGGGGTGTGCCGCACCGGTGCCGGCAGCGGAGAAGCAGGCTGCCGACGATCGCAGCCCCTCTCCTGGCATGTATGGCACCTACCAGAACGACAGCCGCACGCGCTTCGACCAATGGTTGGCCGATACTCGCCCGATGACCGACGCGCAATTGCTGCCCGCACTTCTTTCCGCGTTGGATCAATTGTCCAAGTATCCGCGTCCGTCGACGCTCCCGAAGTTGCATCGCCTGCCTTCCTCGGAACTGCAGAATCTGGTCTGCGGTGGGCCCTGCGCCGCGCTCGCGATTTACCGGCCCGGAGAGGGCATTTATCTCGACGAGAAACTTAAGCCCGAGACCAGCCTTTTCGACCGCTCGGTACTGCTGCATGAACTCGTCCACTACCTGCAGGACATCAACAACCAGTACGTCGACATGAAGCCCTGTTCGCGCTGGTACCACCGCGAGCAGGAAGCCTATGCGATCCAGAAGAATTTCCTGGTGATCGTCGGCAGCCCGGTGCGGGTAGGCTACTCGGCGCATCAGTCGACTTGCGACGACGAAGTTGTGCGGTAGCGCGAAACCCATTCACCGCAAAGGCGCAAAGGATTCACTTCTATACCCCCTTGAGGGGTACGCAAAGGAAGCGCAAAGGAAAACGAGAGATAGAGGCGTCCGATGGCCCAGATAGGGATCTCGGTACGCGAATTCCTGGAGTTGACACCTCGATAATCCAGCGGCGTGTTTGCTGCCTCTTACCTTGTCATTGATTTTCTTTGCGCTTCCTTTGCGTCCTTTGCGTCTTTGCGGTGAAAACGGTTGAGATCGATTCCTGAAGACTATCAATCTACGCATCGCAATATATTGGACGCCTGATGTGCGCGTACCGACAATGGCGCT
>JBKJUC010000098.1:0-5700 GCA_046590325.1 Burkholderiales bacterium
CATTCCCGACAACTGGATGGATGCCGCACGCAACAGTCCGGTGTACAAAATGGCGGTGCAATGGAAGGTGGCGCTGCCGCTGCACCCCGAGTACCGCACGCTGCCGATGGTGTGGTACGTGCCGCCGCTGTCCCCGATCAGCGCGGCCGCCAACGCCGGGCAAGTGGGCACCAACGGCACGATTCCGGATGTCAGCCAGTTGCGCATTCCCGTCAAGTACCTGGCCAATCTACTCACCGCCGGTGATACCGCGCCGGTGGTGCGTGCGCTGGAGCGCATGCTAGCCATGCGGGCGTATCAGCGCGAAAAACATGTCGATGGGCGCGTTAACGACGCTGCGCTGAAACAGGTTGGTATCAGCCAGGCCGAAGTGGAAGAAATGTACCGCGTGATGGCGATCGCCAATTACGAAGACCGTTTCGTGATTCCGTCGACCCACCGCGAGTACGCCGAGAACACGTTCAACGTGCGCGGCGGCTGCGGCTTCAGCTTCGGCAATGGCTGCTCCGAAGGCACTGGAGAAACCAGCCTGTTCGGCAGCGAGAAGAGGCGCACCATCCCAATCAAGGCGGAGGTCTGATCATGGTTGAACTCAATCCGCTTCGTCCGATGACGAAGAGCCTGCGTGTCCTGGCCGCACTGCTCAGCTACCCCGATGCGCAGATACGAAATTACCTGATGCAGATGAGTGAACTGCTGCACGACGAGGGCGCCCTGCGGGATGCCCGGCTGGGAGAACTCGACGCGCTGATGGAAACCTTGCGACGCGCCGATCCACTCGAAGCCGAGGCCGATTACGTCGAACTGTTCGACCGTGGACGCGCCACCTCCTTGCACCTGTTCGAGCATGTGCACGGTGACTCGCGCGATCGCGGCCCGGCGATGATCAACCTGGGCCAGACCTACGCCAGCGCTGGCCTGAACCTCGTCGAGGGGGAGCTGCCCGATTATCTGCCGGTCGTGCTGGAATTCGTTTCGACCCAGCCGCCGCGCGAGGCGCAGGCCTTTCTCGGAGAGATGGCACACATTTTCAACGCGATCTTTGGCGCGCTGCGGCAGCGCGAAAGCGCCTACGCCAGCGTGCTCGGCGCGTTGCTCGAACTGGCGGGTGAAAGCGCCCAGCCGGTGCAGCCGCCCGCCGAAGAGCCGATCGATGAGAGTTGGGCCGAGCCGGTGGTATTCGACGGCTGCTCGGCCAAGGGGCAGGCCAAGCCCGGGCAGCCGCAGCCCGTGCACATCGTGCGCAAGCCCAACGGGGCAAGTGGACAAGTGCAAGGAGTCGCACCATGAACGGCGTCTATGGTTTTCTGTTCCAGGTCTATCCGTATGTGTGCTTCACGGTATTTTTGATGGGCAGCCTGTTCCGCTTCGACCGCGACCAGTACACGTGGAAGAGCGACTCGTCGCAGATGCTGCGCGCCGGACTGCTGCGCTGGGGTAGCAACCTGTTTCACTTCGGCATCCTGTTCCTGTTCTTCGGCCACTTGATCGGTCTGTTCACGCCGCACGCGGTGTACGGCCTGTTCATGAGTGCAGGCACCAAGCAAATGATGGCCGTCGTGGCGGGTGGCATCGCCGGCATGTTCTGCTTCGTCGGCTTGTCGATGCTGCTGTACCGCCGCGTCTTCGACCCGCGCATCCGCCTGACCAGCCACCGTACTGACATTGCGATCCTGATCATCCTGTGGGTGCAGCTGACGATCGGCCTGATTACCTTGCCGTTTTCGTGGCAGCACGCCGATGGCAGCGTGATGCTGATCCTGGCGGACTGGGCACAGCGCATCGTCACGCTGCGACCGGTGGATGCCACTGCGCTCGCCGCATTGCCTTGGCCTTACCTGTTCCACGTCGTGTTCGGTATGACGATCTTCCTGCTGTTCCCGTTCAGCCGGCTGGTGCATGTATGGAGCGGTTTCGCCACCGTCGCTTTCCTGTTCCGTCCGCATCAGATCGTCCGCAGCAGGCGCCTGAACGTGCCGGCCGGCCACAACCTTCCGCGCCAGCCCGGCGCGCGGGTCTAGGGGGCAGACGATGTCGACCGATATCATTGTTCCCGTCATCGCGCGCGTGAACGGCGTGGCACTGCATGCACCGGAAGAAATCCTCCCGCCTGACGAATTGCGCCAGCGCGCCTGCACGGAGCTGTTGCGCCAGGCCGCGCAGCGCTGCGGCCTGTTGCGGGCTGCGGATGAACCGACGGCCGACGGCGTAATCAGCGAAGCGGCAGCCGGCGCCATTGAGATGCTGCTCGATCGCGAACTGAGCGTACCGGAGCCTTCGGAAGAGGCGTGCCGCCGCTACCACTCGACACACGCAAGCAGCTACCGCACCGGCGAGCGCGTGCGAGTGCGGCACATTCTGTTCGCAGTGACGCCGGGTGTCGATGTGGTGGCGCTGCGCAAGAAGGTGGAGACGGTCTATCTTGACGTGCGCTGCCATGCGGCGGATGCCACCGACGGTTTCGCCCTGGCGGCCGCAGCCTATTCCAGCTGCCCCAGCGGCGCGCAGGGCGGCGATCTTGGATGGCTCGGCAATGAAGATTGCGCTCCCGAGTTCGCGCGCGAACTGTTCGGTCACGCCGAAGTGGGGGTCCTGCCGCGATTGGTGCATAGCCGCTTCGGCCTGCACGTCGTCGAAGTGCTGGAGCGCGAGCCCGGCGCGGCACAGCCTTTCGAGCCGGTGCATGGTGCCGTGGCCATGGCGTTGCGCCAGCAAACCTTTGTGACGGCGCTGCGACAGTACCTGCAGTTGCTTGCGGGTGAGGCCGCGGTCGAAGGCGTGGATCTCGAAGCGGCCGACACGCCGCTGGTGCAATAACATGGAAATTTCGAGTTTTGACGATTTGCTGCGCGCCGCGCACGCGCAGTCCGTGCCGCAGCGGCTGCTGTTCGTGTTTGCCGGTGCCGTGCTTCCCGACGACAGCACGCCCGAGCAGCGCGTCCGGTTCGAGCAAGGGGCGGGAGGGGCTCTCGCTCCGCTAATGTCCGTGGACAAGGCTCCGGAGGAACTCGACACGTTCGCTGCGCTGGTGGATGAGTCGCTCCAGTATGGGCCGGACTGGGCCGTCGTGTTCGTGGCAAGCCTGCCCGGACGAGCCGGCCACGCGCCGACGAGCAACGATGCCGAAAGACCGCTGCAAACGATGATCGAGTCCATCAAGGCCGGCGCGATCGATGCGTTCATCCCGTTCGACCGGCTTGGCCAGCCCCTGCTGTTGTCATGAATGTACCCTTGCCGGACCCGCGTGGGCGGCCGGCGCCGCCTGCCGCAGCAACCGGCTTCGCGCTGTTTGAACTGGGGTTCCGGCCCTTCTACCTGCTTGCGGGCATCTTCAGCGCAACCAGCGTGTTGCTGTGGGTGGCTCAGTATTCGGGCTGGCTGCCGGCTGCCTATCTGAAGGGATCGGTCTGGCACGGCCACGAACTGCTGTTCGGATACACGATGGCGGTCATCGCAGGTTTTCTGTTGACGGCCGTGCGCGCATGGACGGGCCGGCCGACGCCGACCGGCGCGCCGCTGATGGCGCTTGCGGCGCTGTGGCTGCTGGGCCGGGTGCTGGTGCTGACGCCCCTCGAGACCGCGGCGGCCGCGGCGAATGCGGCCTTTCCTGTGGCCTTGGCGGTGGCGATCGGCATTCCGCTGGTTCGGGCACGCAACGTTCGCAACTATTTCTTCATCGGACTGCTGGTGCTGATCGGCGGGCTCAGTCTGGTCCTGCACCTGGCGTTGCAAGGAACTCTCGAGCTTCCGCCACGTCTGGGACTGACGCTGGCACTGGACGTGGTGATGTTCATCATGACGGTCATGGGCGGGCGCGTCATTCCGATGTTCACCAACAACGGTGTGCCCGGCGCGGGCGCCACGCGCCATCCCCTGGTGGAGAATCTGGCTCTGGGGTCCGTCCTGCTGCTGTTTGCCGCTGATCTTATGCAGCTGGAGCCGGCAGCCGTCGCGGCGATTGCGCTGCTGGCAGGGATCGCGCATGGGGTGCGCCTCTATCTCTGGCGATCCTGGCGCACCTTCGCCACCCCTCTGGTGTGGATCCTGCACGCAGCCTATGCCTGGATCGTCGCGCATCTCGCGCTGCGCGCGCTCGCCGGGATGGGCTGGATCGCCGGATCGTTTGCCACCCACGCGCTGACCGTCGGCGCCATCGGCGGATTGACGCTCGGCATGATGATCCGCACCTCGCGCGGACACACTGCGCGGCCCCTTGTTGCGGACGGCTGCGAACTCACGTGTTTTCTCCTCATACAGCTCGCGGCGGCGGTCCGGGTGTTCGGTGGGCTTGTCCATCCCGGGCTGTACGTGGCGAGCGTCCAGATGTCGGGACTGCTCTGGGCCGCCGCGTTCGGCCTGTTCGCCGTTCGCTACTGGCCTGTGCTGATCGGGCCCCGGCTCGACGGGAAGCCGGGCTGACCGGCCGCCGCGGGCCCGACGCGCCGCCATGGAGGACTACATCATCGCGCGCGTCTTGCATGTGATCGGCATCGTGCTGTGGATCGGCGGAGTGGCTTTCGTTACCCTGGTTCTGCTGCCCGCGGTGAAGCGCGTACGCGATCCGGCCGAACGGGTCGTCTTCTTCGAAAGCGTGGAGGCCGGCTTCGCGCGCCAGGCGAGAATGACCACGCTGCTCACCGGACTGAGCGGCTTCTACCTGGTGCACCGGATGGGCGCATGGGGCCGGTTCGCCGATTCGAATTTCTGGTGGATGCACGCCATGGTGTTGGTGTGGGGTGTGTTCACGCTCATGCTGTTCGTGTTCGAACCCCTGTGGCTGCATCGCTGGTTCCGGGCGCGGGCGCAGCGCGATCCGGAAGGCACGTTCTCGCTCATTGTCCGGTTGCACCGGGTGCTCCTGGTCCTGAGCGTAATAACGATCGCAGGCGCCGTCGCGGGCAGCCACGTCTGGAGCTTCAGCCGGTGAGTTACGGGATGCTCAAGTCGATCCACGTTGCCGCCGTGGCCGCCAGTTTCGCGTTGTTTTTCCTGCGCGGACTGTGGATGATTGGCGCGCCCGAGAGGCTCGATGCGCGCTGGGTGCGGATAGTCCCGCATGTCGTCGATACTGTCCTGCTGACCAGCGCGGTTGCCGTGGCCGCCCTGACGGCGCAGTACCCGTTCGTGCAATCCTGGCTGAGCGCCAAAGTCGTCGCGCTGCTGATCTACATCGTCCTCGGTAGCGTTGCCCTTCGGCGTGGCCGCACCCGTGGCGTCCGAATTGTCGCTTGGGTACTGGCCCTGATCGTATTTGGCTACATTGTTGCCGTTGCCCTGACGCACAATCCGGCTCCGTGGCGCTCCGCCGTGCTGTTGGGTTCGTGACGGCCAAAGTTCCCGAAAGCAGTGCCAGCTCTTGAGCAGCCGTGGGGAGCGGCAACAGATTGGACGGGGGACATGGAGGACACGAAAACCACTGCCGGTACAATTGCCCGACTTCCTGAGCAGGAACTTGATGTCTTGGACAACATGGGAACCGCCGCCCGGCTCCGCAGCTTCCGTATCCGTGCCGGTAAATCCAAGGTGCAGGCGATTGCGCATCTCGGTCTGAACGCCGCCTGGTATGACGACCTCGAACGCAATGATGACGAGCTCGCCTCCACGCTAACGCTGTTTCAAGCGATGGAGCTGGCGTTGTTTCTCGGTGTTCCCCTGTCTGAGCTCGTGAATGGCGTAAAACCGAAGCGGTCGATTCCGCTG
>JBKJUC010000035.1:0-6004 GCA_046590325.1 Burkholderiales bacterium
TCATCCTCAGCGTAGATGGCTTCGACCGGGCATTCCGCCACGCAAAGCGTGCAATCGATGCATTCGTCGGGATCGATCACCAGCATGTTCGGCCCCTCGTGGAAGCAGTCCACGGGACAGACGTCCACACAGTCGGTGTATTTGCACTTGATGCAGCTCTCGGTTACGACGTAGGTCATGATTCCTTTTTCCCCGGGCAAAGCGCGCCTGGCTGCATCCTTGGGCGACAGGGCCTTTAAAACTCCATGCCACGCATATATATGGAAGGACGGTTGCGGATCGCCAACGCAGGCTCAAGGCCGGCATTCTAGCAAAAACCTGGCGCAAATCCTCCAGATAGGCCGGCGTCATTCCGAATATGCGTATGAAATTGCAGACAATTTTCTCCGCGGCCCAAGGGCGGTGCAGCAGGCTGCGGCTTCCCTTTCGAAATCTTTTTCGCTAGCATAGGTCTCAGATTTCGAAACGCAGTCCGTCCGGACTGCGGCTGTCCGGCAGCAATCCCTTTTCAATACCTCGAGGCAATCCTCCCATGAGCGAACATATACACCACGTCACCGACGACTCTTTCGAGCCGGAGGTTCTCCAGTCACAGGTTCCAGTGCTGGTGGACTATTGGGCCGAATGGTGCGGACCCTGCAAGATGATCGCGCCGATTCTCGACGAAGTGGCCAAGGAATATGGCGGCCGCCTGAAAATCGCCAAGCTCAACATCGACGAGAATCAGGGCACGCCACCCAAGTACGGCATCCGCGGAATCCCGACTCTGATGATCTTCAAAAACGGGAATATCGAGGCGACAAAAGTGGGCGCCGTATCGAAATCCCAGTTGACGGCATTTATTGACAGTAACATCTAAAGTGTTCTAGGCTTGTCCCCGTACTGGTCAGCAGACGCACCCAATAAAGCGTTTGCGGCCGGTGGCGGGTAAGGTCCCTTCCCGCTTCGTTTGTCCCGAGTCGCTTGTCCCGAGTCCCCCCTTGATTCACACCCTGTAGGCTCTCTCCTCATGCATTTGTCCGACCTCAAAAACCTCCACGTCACCGAACTCGTGGAGATGGCAACGACCAACGAAGTCGAGAACGCCAACCGGATGCGCAAGCAGGACCTGATCTTCGCGTTGCTGAAGAATCAGGCCAAACGCGGCGAAAGCATATTCGGCGAAGGAACCCTGGAAGTCCTGCCTGACGGATTCGGATTCCTGCGAAGTCCCGACACCTCCTACCTGGCCGGGCCCGACGACATCTATGTAAGCCCGTCGCAGATCCGCAGGTTCAACCTGCACACCGGCGATTCGATCGAGGGCGAGATCAGAACGCCGAAGGACGGGGAGCGCTACTTCGCACTGGTGAAGGTCGACAAGGTCAACGGCGAGTCGCCGGAGAATTCCAAGCACAAGATCCTGTTCGAAAACCTGACTCCGCTGTTTCCCACCGAACAGTTCACCATGGAGCGGGACATCAAGTCCGAAGAAAATCTTACCGGCCGCATCGTCGACATCATTGCGCCGATCGGCAAAGGCCAGCGCGGCCTGCTGGTGTCGAGCCCGAAGAGCGGCAAGACGGTGATGCTGCAGCACATCGCCCATTCCATCGCAGCGAACTTTCCCGACGTCTACCTCATCGTTCTGCTGATCGACGAACGCCCCGAGGAAGTGACCGAAATGCAGCGTTCGGTGAAGGGCGAAGTCGTGTCCTCCACGTTCGACGAGCCGGCCACCCGCCACGTACAGGTCGCCGAAATGGTGCTGGAAAAAGCCAAGCGCCTGGTAGAACACAAGAAGCACGTCGTCATCCTGCTCGATTCCATCACGCGTCTGGCCCGCGCCTACAACACCGTGGTGCCGGCGTCCGGCAAAGTGCTGACCGGCGGTGTCGATGCCAACGCGCTGCAACGGCCGAAGCGTTTCTTCGGCGCCGCGCGCAACATCGAGGAAGGCGGCTCGCTCACCATCATCGCCACTGCGCTGATCGATACCGGCCCGCGCATGGACGATGTGATCTACGAAGAATTCAAGGGCACCGGCAACATGGAAATCCACCTCGACCGCCGCATGGCCGAGAAGCGAATCTATCCCTCGATCAACGTCAACCGCTCAGGCACCCGCCGCGAAGAGTTGCTGATCGAGAAAGAGATCCTGCAGAAGATCTGGGTGCTGCGCAAACTGCTTTATCCCATGGACGAGTTGGAAGCGACCGAATTCCTCGTCGATAAACTCCGCGGTACCAAGAACAACGCGGATTTCTTTGATTCCATGAGGCGCGGCTAAGGTCGGAACATAGTCGGCCCCGCGAGCGCTCCGGAGGAAATCCGCAAGGCGCGCTACCCGCAAACGGCCGTCTTCGCCGGTAACCAGTCCACGCGCCACTTCTTTGACTCCATGCGTCGAGGCTGATGCAGGATGGGATAAATCGCGCCCTGCCCGCAAACGGGTGACTTCGTCACTAACGTGTCCGGGCGCGACCCCATGGACGAGCTGGAAGCGACCGCATTCCTCGTCGATAAACTCCGCGGTACCAAGAACAACGCTGATTTCTTTGACTCAATGCGGCGCGGTTAAGGCCGGCACTTAGTCGGTCCTGCGAACGCTCCAGAGGAAATCGGCACCGCGCCCTGCCCGCAAACGGGTAGCTCCGCCACTAGGCGAGTCCGCGCGCCACTTCTTTGACTCAATGCGCCAGGAAATTGCCCGCCCCATGCGATACAAAACCTGGGGCACATAGTCTCTTTAAAACATGGCGTTAGGCCTCATCTGGTCACCGTTCACCGATCACTATTCAGCGCTTTTCGGGGTTGCCAATCCCCGGATTCCTGTGGATAATCCGCCCCCTTACAGGAAGCGCAAACCCCGCTTCCGCCAGAAAGGACAGAAAATGAAAACCGAGATCCATCCCGAGTACCAGAACGTCAACGTAACCTGCAGCTGCGGAAACAAGTTCACCACCCGCTCCACGCTGGGCAAGCCGCTGAACGTGGAAGTCTGCTCTGCCTGCCACCCGTTCTACACCGGCAAGCAGAAGATCATGGACACCGCCGGCCGCGTTGAGAAGTTCCGCCAAAAGTACACCAAGGGCGCGAAGACGGCAGTCAAGCCCGCCGCCTGACGCTAACAGCCGTACCCCTGACAAAAGGCAGCGAGAGCTGCCTTTTGCATTCTGAGCCCCCAATTCGAGTTGCAGCCACGGCGCCGGGCTTAGAATATGTGAAATAAATAAGGATGCCTCCCGCGAGGGAATCAAAGGGCATCCGCGCGAGTCCAACAGCCAACACCCATGCTGCGCCCTGCACATCTACTGCGCCACGAGAAGCTGGCCTCGGCGATTACCGCCCATCCGGTCAGACTTACCATCCTGATTTGCCTCGCCTGGATACTCCCGGGACTGGCCGGGCATGACCCCTGGAAACCCGACGAAGCCCAGATTTTCGGAGTCGTCTACCACGTGCTGCAAAGCCACGACTGGGTCGTACCCATGCTTGCGGGCGAGCCTTACCTGGAAAAGCCGCCGCTGGTTTACCTGAGTTCGGCGTTCTTCGCAGTGCTGCTGTCGACGTTCATGCCACTGCACGACGCAGCCCGCATGGTCATCGGCGCGTATATGGCGCTGACCTTCCTGTTCATCGGCCTGGCTGCGAAAGAACTCTACGGAACGGGCAGGAGCTGGATCTCCCCGCTCATGCTGCTAGGCTGCGGCGGATTGCTGTTGCGCGCGCACCAGCTGGTCACCGACGTGGGCCTGTTGTGCGGCATGGCGATGGCATTCTATGCGCTTGCTCTAGCGGCACGGCGACCGCTGCTGGCTGGATTCTGGCTGGGAACCGGCCTGGGGGTGATGCTCTATTCCACCGGCCTTGTCGAACCGCTGATGGTAGTGCTCGTCGTGCTCATCCTGCCGATCGCTTCGCCGCACTGGCGTACCCGCCAGTACGCCCTGACGTTACTTGTCGCGTTCGCGGTAATGCTGCCGTGGGCACTCGCATGGCCGATGGCGCTGCATTCGCGTTCGCCGGAATTGTTCGCAGAATGGTTCTGGACGCAAAACCTGCTGCGCCTCAAAGGCATGTTTTCCATCGGGCCAGAGGACGAAACCTTCTATCACCTGCGTAACCTGCCCTGGTTCGCCTGGCCCGCACTCCCTTTTGCCCTGTGGTCGCTGTGGTCCGAGGGACGCGCCGGCCTGAGAAAACCCGGCATCGTGCTGCCGCTGGCCGCCTTCATCGTCTTTTTACTGTTTATAAGCGCGCTGGGTGAAGGCCGTGAAATTTACAGCCTGCCGTTGCTGCTGCCGCTGTCCCTGCTCGCCACCATGAGCCTGGAAAAGCTGCCGCGCGGCGCCATGAATGCCTACTACTGGTTCGCGATCATGCTGTTCACGTTTTTTACGCTGGTAGGCTGGTTCTACTGGATGGCCATCGATTTCGGGATGCCGACCCGGTTGTGGAAGCACATGATGAAGCTGCAGCCGGACTATTTTTCAGGTGCGCATCCGCTCGCCGTCATCGTAGCGATACTGATCACCGCTGCCTGGTTCGTGCTGCTGTTCAATATCAAGCGCTCAGCCGAGCGGCCGGTGGCGATCTGGGCAGCCGGGGTCACCACCATCTGGGCGTTGATCGGCCTGCTTCTGGTGAACTATATCGACACCGGAAAAACCTACAGGACAATGGTGGCGCAACTCACCGCCGCGCTGCCGCAGAAACACGGCTGCATCTACAGCCAGTCGCTGGGCGAGCCGCAGCGCGCGATGCTCTACTACTTCGGCAATATCACCACGGAACGCCTTGAGAAAAACGGGCCGCGGCCCGATTGCGACCTGCTGATAACCCAGGACAACTGGAAGACTCCCGGCGAGCTCGGCCCGCCCTGGAAAATGGTGTGGCAGGGCCGGCGCCCCGGAGACAAGCAGGAACGCTTTCGCCTCTACCGGCAGATTCCCGAGGTCGGGAAATGAGCGATTCCCTGCGCAGGTTCTTGCTGGAGAGCACCCCCGTTCGCGGCGAGATCGTGCACCTCGATGCAACCTGGCGTGCAGTACTGGAACGGCGCGAGTATCCCGCGCCCCTGGAAAAGCTGCTCGGCGAGATGATGGCTGCTGCCGCACTGCTGTCCGCCACTCTGAAGTTCGAAGGTTCGCTGATCATGCAGATGCAGGGCAGCGGGCCCGTGCAACTGCTGGTCGTCGAAGCCACCAGCCAGCACACGCTGCGCGCCACCGCGAAATGGGAAGGCGATCTGCCGGCCGGCAATGTGAAGGCTCTGCTGGGAAGCGGCCGCTTCGTCATTTCCATTGTGCCCGAGAGCGGCAAGCAGACCTACCAGGGCATCGTCGCCATGGAAGGCGACAGCATCGCGGAAGTCCTCGAGCATTACATGGCGCAATCCGAGCAGCTCGAAACGCGGCTGTGGCTTGCGTCGGACTCGACACAGGCAGGGGGCCTGTTGCTGCAAAAGCTGCCCGCAGCACCGACGACGGATGCCGATGCGTGGAATCGCGCCATCCAGCTTGGCGGCACCATCAGGTCGGAAGAACTGCTTTCTCTGCCGGCCACGGAGATCATCCGCCGGCTGTACCACCAGGAGGACGTGCGCGTGTTTGAATCCCGCCCGGTTGCATTCCGCTGCTCCTGCTCCCGCGAGCGCGTCACGTCGATGCTGCGCATGCTCGGCCACGACGAAGTCCGGTCCATCATCGAGGAACAGAAAACGGTAGAGGTGGATTGCGAATTCTGCGGCCGGCACTACTCCTTCGATGCGGTGGATGCGGAGCAGGTGTTCGCGGCGGACCACATTACGCGCGCTCCTCCCACTAAACATTAGACCTGGACCGCAGAGGCGCGGATACCCTAGCGCAGCTCGGAGTACCCTTTTAGGCGCAGAGAAAGATGGGTATAAGAGCGTGACTTGTTCGGGATTTGCTATTCAAAATACGCCGCATGGCGAGTACGATATGCAGGCAGACTTCTCATATTCCGCTTTATCTGCGTATCCTCTGCGCCTCCGCGCCTG
>JBKJUC010000085.1:0-5570 GCA_046590325.1 Burkholderiales bacterium
GGCGCGATTCGCTTCATTCCCTCCGTATCGATCTGGAGCCAACGAACATTGCTTGTCCGAAGACATGGGACGCCGCCCGGCGTCTCGTCTCCGAGCTTGATAACACCGTATGTAATCACGCGCTCGGAATCACATAGCTCGGCGAGCGGCTTCTCTACCCACCCCTCGCCTTTTTGGGTGAAGACGGATTGGAGGTGGCTTTCAAAGAGCGCACGGGCGTTTTGGAGGTTCTTTTCGGCGTGGGCTTGGGTGGTGGCAAGGCTGGCAAACGCTTCGTCCAACACACCGACGATCCGCTGCTGTTCGGCAAGCGAGGGAACAGGTATGGAAAACTTCCTTAAATCGTCGAACTTTAAATTGTTGATGTTCGCCCCATCTGACAACGCGCCGATAAAGTCCTTGTAATCCTCCGAGGTCATCCGATGGAAAAGATACTTGGGGAGAAGGCCGTTCTTTGGAGTTAGCATCCCCATGAAGCCGCCAAACGCGTAATCGTAGTCATCGTCAACGTATGCAACCTTGCCGAGATGGTTTTTGCTTCCGCTTGCGGTACAAATAATTAGGGAGTTTCTTTTGACCTTTTTGCTCTCCGGGACGACAACCTTGTCGCTGATATATTTCAGTTCGGTCAAATCGAGCAGGTTGGTCGTCAGGTCGATGTTGGTCGCCCTCAAAACGATGTTATTCGACAATTCGACTTCATCGCTTTTGGCGTAAGTAAGGCCACGCGAGAACTCGCACAGGTCGCCGATGATTTTGTTTTCCCACCCCTTCTTCACACGAGCAGCGCCTTGATGTTTTTCAGCACTTCCGCGCTCTCGGCGTCGAGTGCGGCTATCTCTTCCATTATCGCCTGCGGGCTGCGGTGCGTAACTTCCTCGCCGCCGCTGGGGTTCTTCACGGCGAGGTCGAAGGTTGCGGGGTCGATGCTTTTGGTGTCCACGCTCCAACTCTTCGGCGAGTCTGCAAAGGACTTTTGCAGCTTCACGAATTCGGCGAGATCGGCGTCGTTAAGCGGGTTGGTCTTACCCATGTTGCGACCGGGGTCGAGCTGGTAGAACCACACCTTGCGCGTCGGCGCGCCTTTCTCGAAGAACAGCACCACAGTCTTCACGCCCGCTCCCTGGAAGGTGCCGCCGGGACAGTCGAGGACGGTATGAAGGTTGCAGCTTTCCAGCAGGAGCTTGCGCAGGGCGACTGACGCTTTATCGGTGTTCGAGAGAAAGGTGTTCTTGATGACCACGCCCCCGCGTCCGCCGGCCTTGAGGATTTTGATGAAGTGCTGGAGAAACAGGAAGGCCGTCTCGCCAGTGCGGATGGGAAAATTCTGCTGAACCTCGGGACGTTCCTTGCCGCCGAAGGGTGGGTTGGCTAGAACGACGTTGTAGCGATCCCTCTCCTGAATGTCGGCAAGGTTCTCCGTGAGCGTGTTGGTATGGATGATGTTCGGCGCTTCGATCCCGTGCAGGATCATGTTCATGATGCCGATGACGTAGGCAAGCTTGTCCTTCTCCTTGCCGTAGAGAGTGACTTCCTGAAGTGCCTTGGCTTGGCTGGTGGTGAGGCCGGTCTGAGCGCGAAGGTGGTCAAAGGCTTCGCAGAGGAACCCTGCGGAGCCGACGGCGCCGTCGTAAACGCGCTCGCCGAGCTTGGGGTTCACCACCTTGATGATGGCGCGGATGAGCGGGCGCGGCGTGTAATAGCTACCGCCATCGCGCCCGGCATTCCCCATGTTGCTGATCTTTTCCTCGTATAGGTAGCTCAGTTCGTGCTTCTCGGTCTGGGAATTGAAGCGCAGTTCGTCGATCAGGTCGATCAGCTCGCGCAGGTTGTAGCCGCTGTTGATTTCGTTCTTCGTCTCAGAGAAGATTTCTCCAATTTTGTATTCAATGGTGTTCGGCCCACTGGCGCGTTGCTTGAAGCCTCGCAGGTAGGGCCAGAGATTCTGGTTCGCAAAGTCGCGGAGGTCATCGCCGGTGCTGGCCTTGTTGTGATCAAGCTTGCCGTCCTTGCCTTTCGGGGCAGCCCAAGTACTCCAGCGGAAACGCTCGTCGAGAATGAAATTGTATTTCTTCCCGTTGAGCTTGGCTTCGAGTGCCTTCTCCTGCTCCAGACTGTCGAGGTATTTCAGGAACAGCAGCCACGAAGACTGTTCGGTGTATTTGAGAACGCCACCACCTTCGCGGCGGAGGATGTCATCGATGTTGCGGAAGGCTTGTTCAAACATTTAGGAGATGGTTCTTTATTTGTCGTTGCAAATACGGCGTTTCGACGCCTTAGCTCCAAAATGCCATAGGAGTAATGGTTTTACCATCCAGGATTGCTATCAGGCCACATTTGCATCAATCGATCACTAAGATTGCCTGATTCCCAATGTTTCCTTCATAGATGCGGCTCCTTGTACTCGATCGGCGGCACGTCACCGTCCCTACCAATTCCTCGTTTTGCTGCTTCGAGGGACCTCACTGCCTTTCGAATGTCGACGAGGAGGAGGATTGGGCCGAAAACCACGACCAGGACCAGGAAGGTCAGGACAGGCGAAACAACAGCCCCGAGAATCCTCCACGCTATTTCGTTTTCAAGAACCCATCCGGAAGATGTAAGTATCGGGACTACACCGAGAAAACCGGCGACGCCTGCTATCAAAAGGATGATCCACAGATAAATCTCGATGAACCAGCCGTAAAGGTCGACTATCAATTTGCTAAGCATTCGGCTCCCTCCCTTGAAAAGCCAATCGCCAACTGCAATCACTGCGTTCTTGTCTTTCTTCGTGCCCCTTCGCACCCCTCAAGGGGGTATAGAAATGAATGTTCTTCGTGTCTTCGTGGTGGGTGTAGGCGTTAGACGCCGTCCTAGCTACTGAGCTAAACCTTCGGCGCCGGATGAATGTTATCCACCCAATGCACCTGCTCCGGCTTCTCCACCGCCGGAATATCGAGATTCACCACCACCGGTTCCTGACCACTGCGGCAAAGCACGCAGGACAACGGCTCCGTGTCGGACGCATTGATCTCCTGGTGCGGAACGTACGGCGGCACGTGGATGAAATCCCCCGGCCCGGCCTCGGCGACGAATTCCAGGTTGTCACCCCAGCGCATGCGCGCCTTGCCGCTCACCACATAGATCACACTCTCGACCGGTCCGTGGTGGTGGGCGCCGGTCTTTGCTTTGGGATGGATCACCACCGTGCCGGCCCACAATTTCTCCGCTCCGCAACGCGCATGCGTGATCGCCGCGGCGCGGTTCATGCCCGGTGTCTGCGCCGTATTCGTGTCGAGCTCGTTGCTCTTGACGATGCGGATGCCGTGGAACTTCCATTTCGATTCTGTCACGAGTTAACCCTTTCACTACGGAACACAATAATTGGCCACAGAGGACACAGAGGTCACAGAGAAAGCAAGATCCAAGACAACGAAGGCAGGTCCATTTTGGTGGGCCAGCATGCGATCGTTGCTATCCCGAGGCCGAACCACTTCTCGTCGCGCGTTCGTGAGAACATTTTGAATCTATTTCTCCCTTTGTCTTTCCTTCGTTTCCGCTTTTCTCTGTGCTCTCTGTGTCCTCTGTGTCCTCTGTGGCTAACCGGATTGCAGGAGAGCAAGAAGCAGGATCGTAGGCACGATTGTGTTCACCAGCGCAAACACCAGCCAGCGGCGAGGGCCTTTTTCGTTGGCGGTGACATGGAAGAACGCCGTGATGCCGGAGGCACCAACCACCAGGCCGCCGACCGCGTAAAGAATGGAGAACATGCGAAGCTCGCCGTGGCGCTGGTGATAAGGCACCAGGCCCAGTTGCCAGATCAGGTAGGCAATCAGCCCGAGGTTCGCAATGAGCGGGATGTAGTAGACGATGAATCGCTTGAGCTGCTGGTTCAATTGTTTGAGTCCTTCAATGCCATTTTCAATACACGCGCGACATGCAGCGCTTCGCGTCCGCTGCCGTCGTGGATCTGGTGGCGGCAGCTGGTGCCGTCGGCGACGACCAGCGTACCCGCGGCCGCCTTTCTGACCGCCGGCAGCAGGGACAATTCCGCCATCTTCATGCTCGCCTCGAAATGCTCCGCTTCGTAACCGAAGCTCCCCGCCATGCCGCAACAGCTGGACTCGACGGTTTCAACTTTCAAGTCCGGAATCATGGCCAGCACCTGGCGCACCGCCGGCATGGCGTCGAATGCCTTCTGGTGGCAGTGGCCATGCAGCAGCGCGGACTTCGCCTGCAGCGGTTTCAATTCGAGACGGAGCCGACCGGCATCCGCTTCGGCGGCGAGAAACTCCTCGAACAGCATCGCGCGCTCCGCCAGCGGCCCCACCTCGTCGTCGAGTCCCATCACCAGGAACTCATCGCGCAAGGTCAGCAAACAGGAAGGTTCCAGCCCGACGATGGAAATGCCGCGATCGACATAAGGCCGCAGCGCTTCCAGCATGCGCTGCGCTTCCACTTTTGCCTCCTCGACCATGCCGGCGGCGAGAAACGTGCGGCCGCAGCACAGCGGGCGTTCGCCGGTTCCGGCCGTTGCGATTTCCACGTTGTAGCCGGCTGCCTGCAGCACCGCGAGTGCGGCGTGCACATTCTCCGGTTCAAAATGGCGGGAGAAGGTGTCGATGAACAATACGACTTCGGTGCCAGTCGCCGCACCCGGAACAAAGCGGCCGCCCGGCTTCCATTTGGGCAGCGTGCGTCGCGCACTAAGGCCCAGCAGTTTCTCGGTCAGGAAGGGCAGGCCAGGGATGGCGCCGTGCAAGTTCAACAGCGGCGCGAACTTTGCAAAAAACGGGGCATAGCGCGGCAGCCAGGCTACCAGCTTCTGCCGCAGCGAATAACCGTGGCGCTTGCCGTATTGCTGCAGGAATTCGATTTTCATGCGCGCCATGTCGATGCCGGTCGGGCATTCGCGCTTGCAGCCCTTGCAACTAACGCAGAGTTCCATGGTGTCGCGCATCGCATCGGACGTCAGCGCCTCCGCCCCGAGCTGGCCGGAAATCGCCAGGCGCAGGGTGTTGGCGCGACCCCGCGTCAGGTGCTGTTCATCGCCGGTGATGCGGAACGACGGGCACATGGTGCCGGCATCGAACTTGCGGCAGTGGCCGTTGTTGTTGCACATTTCCACTGCGCCGCTGAAGCCGCCCCAATCCGACCAGTCCAGCGCAGTGTCGAACTTGCGCGCCTGGTAGCCGGGCTGGTAGCGGAACAGGCTGCGGTCATCCATGCGCGAGGGGCGCACGATCTTGCCGGGATTCATCAGGCCCTTCGGATCCAGCAGATCCTTGACCTCAGCGAGTGCTGCGGTCAGCTTCTGCCCGAGGATCGGCTCGATCCATTCGGAGCGCACCAGGCCGTCGCCATGCTCGCCGGAGAAGGCACCTTTATATTCCCGCACCATTGCACAGGCTTCCTCGGCGATGGCGCGCATTTTCTCCGCGCCGTCGCGGCGCATGTCGAGGATCGGCCGCACGTGCAGCGTGCCGACCGACGCATGTGCGTACCAGGTGCCTTTGGTGCCGTGTTTCTCGAAAACGCGGGTCAGCCTGTCAGTGTATTCGGCGAGATGCTCCAGCGGCACCGCGCAG
>JBKJUC010000046.1:0-4233 GCA_046590325.1 Burkholderiales bacterium
GACAGCAACCAGCCCGTGAAGGGATACAGCAGGCCTGCCGCGAGGGGAATGCCGAGCGCGTTGTAAACGAAAGCGAATCCCAGGTTCTGTTTCATGTTGCGGATCGTGGCGTTCGACAACGCAAGGGCCTGCGCAATTCCGCGCAAATCGCCCTTGACCAAAGTGACCTGAGCACTGTTCATCGCCACGTCGGTGCCGGTGCCCATTGCGATCCCGACGTTGGCTTTGGCCAAAGCGGGCGCGTCATTGATGCCGTCTCCCGCCATGGCTACGACGTGCCCTTCGCGTTGCAGTCTTTCCACCAGTGCCAGTTTGTCGGCTGGTTTTACTTCGCCATGGACCTCATCGACCCCCAGTAGTTTCCCCACATGCTTTGCGGTGGTCAGTCCGTCGCCCGTCGCCATGATGACGCGCATTCCCAGAGACTTGAGGGTGGCAAGCGCTTCGGGTGTGCTTGCCTTGATGGGATCCGATATGGCCAGCAGACCTGCCAGGACACCGTCCACGGCGATGTGGACCACGCTGGCCCCTTCACTGCGCAATGCTTCGGCTTGCGTTTGCAGGACCTCCACGGAAACGTTCATCTGGGTCATCAGGGCCGCATTGCCCAACGCGACCTGCCTGCCGCCGACAGTCCCGCGCACGCCTATGCCGCTGCCGGATTCGAACGAGCCTGGCCGTTCGAGAGCAAGATTTCGGGTACGCGCGGCAAGCACGATGGCATTGGCCAGGGGATGCTCGCTGCCCTGATCGAGGCTGGCGGCGAGTCTGAGGATTTCCTCTTCCGTGTACGGTCCGGCGGCAATGGCCCGATCGAAGGTCGGCTTGCCCTCGGTGAGCGTCCCCGTTTTGTCGACGATCAGGGTATCGACCTTGCGGAAATTCTCGATGGCCGCGGCGTCACGGAAGAGAATGCCCTGGGTTGCAGCCTTTCCCGTCGCCACCATGATCGACATCGGAGTTGCCAGGCCCAGCGCGCACGGACAAGCGATGATCAGAACGGCGACGGCGTTAACGAGGCCAAAAACCCAGCTCGGCTCCGGGCCGAACAGGCCCCAGGCGAGCAAGGTAAGAACCGCGACAGCCACCACCGCGACCACAAAGTAGCCCGCCACCTGGTCGGCCATGCGCTGCATCGGCGCTCTGGAACGTTGCGCTTGCGCGACCATTTGCACGATCTGCGCGAGTACGGTCGCGGATCCGACTTTCTCGGCGCGCAGGATCAGTGCGCCGGACGTATTCATGGTGGCGCCGATCAGTTTGTCGCCGCTGCGCTTGGTCACCGGGATGGGTTCTCCCGTCAGCATCGACTCGTCCACGGCGCTGCTGCCTTCGGTGACCACCCCGTCCACCGGCACCTTTTCGCCGGGCCTGACCCGCAACAGATCCCCCACATGAACATGCGTGATCGGTATGTCTTCTTCCGCGCCCGCGGCATCGATGCGGCGGGCGGTTTTCGGCGACAGCCCAAGCAGCGATTTGATGGCCGCTGAGGTTTGCGAGCGCGCCTTGAGTTCGAGGATCTGCCCGAGCAGCGTCAGCGAGATGATCACCGCCGCTGCCTCGAAGTACACCCCGATCCGGCCCATCGACATGAACGACTCGGGAAAGATTCCCGGCGCAACAGTGGCGGCCACGCTGTAAAGAAATGCCGCGCCGGTACCCGTTGCGATCAGGGTCCACATGTTGGGACTGCGATTGATGATGGACTGCGCACCGCGCGCGAAGAACGGCCAGCCCGCCCACAACACGATCGGCAGGGAGAGCGCCAGCTCGATCCAGCTTTGCGCATTGGCTTCGAACCAGTGCAAGCGGTGCCCGAGCATGGCCAGGATGGTGACAATCACGGTCAGCGGCAGCGTCCACCAGAAGCGCCTGCGGAAATCCTGGAGTTCCGGATTTTCCTCGTCATCGAGCGTCGGCATTTCCGGTTCCAGTGCCATGCCGCATTTCGGACAGATGCCCGGATGATCCTGCCGGATCTCGGGATGCATCGGACAGGTATAGGTCGCTCCCGGTTGCACCGGAGCCGGCGCAGGCTGGGGCTTCAGGTACTGGCCGGGATTCGAACGAAATTTGTCCAGGCAGCGCGGATTGCAGAAATAGTATTCCTGCCCGTCATGGCTGAGCCGATGCTTGGCCGTCGCCATGGTGACGTTCATTCCGCATACCGGGTCTTTGGCCGTGCCGGGTGGTTGATCTGGTGGTTGAGCTGGCAGTTGCGCCGACAATTCCGCGGCCGGGGCAGTCGTGGCCCCGGGCTTGGCGCAGCAACTCCCGGCATGCGCCGGATGCGCGTGCCCGGCGTGTTCGTGTCCGCTCTTCATGATTTCTCCAGTGTGGTTCGTTGCGTTGGTTTACCGTGATGTTGTACTCTAAAGTCCGTACCCCGGTACGGAGTCAACACATGAACCAGATAACTTCAATGACCATCGGCCAGCTCGCCCAAGCCGGCGGCGTCGGCGTGGAAACCGTTCGCTACTACCAACGGCTAAAGCTTCTGGACGAACCCACCCGCGCTTACGGTTCGGTCCGCCGCTACGGTGGTGACATCCTGGAACGCATCCAGTTCATCAAACGCGCGCAGGGACTCGGCTTCACGCTTTCTGAAATCAAGACGCTGTTCCTTCTCGATGCAAAGCGCGACCGTCATCGCGCGCATCGACTTGCGCAAAGCAAGATTATCGAAATCGAGCAGCGCCTCCAAGACATGTCGGCCATGCGGTCAGCACTGCGGCAGTTGGTCTCTTCCTGCGAGGCCGGTGATGCAGCACTGCCCTGCCCGATCGTGGAGGCTTTCAAAGGGAGCCATACCGGTGATGAACCGGAAGCACCAGTGCGTTCCCGCGGGGGCGGCTCCAGAAATGCATCGGGACCCAATCGGTCAGGCAAGGACCGGGCCGCCCGGAAGTCCTGACGTCGCCGTGAATACGGGTGCGAAGCCACCGCCTGGGGTGCGGAAGTTTGTGGTCTGTCCCTGATACAGGCGCGCGGCGACGAGTTTGACCTCCCCGGCGTAGGCGTAGTTGCGAACATCGGCTTTCAGCGCCTTGGCCGCCGCTTGCCCTGCAATGTGCCCCTCGTCTGCAATGTGCCGCTCGCTGGGCGCGACCAGCGCCTGGGCCACGTAGGTGCCCTTTGCCATTTCCTCCCAAACCCGCTTAGTGAGTTTGTCGCCGCGATAGGCGGCTTTGCTGCCATACCCGGCGGCAGGCTTGAAGAAGAGCTCGCGCCGCTTTGCCCACATTGCGTCCCGGCTTGCAGCCGTCATGATCTCGGTGCGCGGAATCCCGGCCAGCAGTGTGCCAATTGTGTCCCCGGCGACACCCGTCTGCCGCAAGAACGTTTCGTCGCAGAGCAAAGTGAGGTTGCGCTTGTCTGCATAAAGCGCATGTGCGCGCGGATGCGGGCTCACAACCACTTCCCCCGCTATGTAGGCGAGCTTGAGCGCCTCCTGGGCCGGCTGTTCGAGCGTAAAGTCCGTCAACCGGTTGTAGACGAAATCGATGGGCTGGTTGCCATGCCACAACCGCGCATCCTTGCGCACGAGCTCGCGAGGATCGCAGACCGTCGCCTTGATTCCGTGGCGGCTGAAGAGTTGCCGGTACAGAAGAAACTCGGGATATAGATACTGCTGCTCGGGCGCCTCGTCGACGATCGCCACGGACATCAACGCAGCGTCCTTGCGCTGCAGTCGCCACTCCGTCATGAATACCTCGAACAGTGCTTCTTCGATGGCATCAGCTTCCATCGGCGCCATCGCGAGCCCGGCCACGTCTGCGCAACAGGCCCGGTGCGCACGTCCCAGAACCGCATTGAGCAGAGCGCCGCCCGGATTCGTATTGATTTCTATCAGTTTTGGCCCCGCAGCGGCCAGGTGAAAATCGTATCCCAGGAGCCCGCCGGGCGAACCCGGATCGGCGTGCGCGATATCGGGGCTCCAGGCCAGCGCCGCGTCGCGAAAATGTGGTGTTGCGACGACTGCTTCAACGGCGCCGATCATCCGCGCCATCCCCTCGATGTGCTCGCGTGAGACGAACATGGGCACCGACGCGAAAAGGTGAGGATGAGTCTCGATCATGGCGCGGGACAGGCCGCGGGTGCCCAGATCCGCCTCGAGACCGCGGCGCAATGCCTCGTCGTCGAGGCTGAGGCAGTAACACGACCGATTCAGCGCCTCGACCGAGTTCGCCGCCTGGCAACTGTTGCCGCAGCTGTCCAGCGAGGACTGCG
>JBKJUC010000217.1:0-9310 GCA_046590325.1 Burkholderiales bacterium
GGCCTGAATGCCTGGCTGGAACGGGATTTCGCCGATGAATGGATCGAGAGCCTGCGGGTGAAAAGCAAGCGGCCGCTTGGCGAGGACGAGATCCAGCGGTTGCTGAAGCAGAACGGAGGATAGGACTGTCGTCGTTAAAGCAGCTCTCACCGCAGAGGACGCAAAGGACGCGGAGGAAAGACAGGAGAGGGAAAGAAGACCAGGCGCGAAATCGTTCGGAGTTGACCGATATCGACAGGCCGACGCGGCGACCATTCTCCCGGAATCGCTGGCATTCTTTCCTCCGTTTTTCCTCCGCGTCCTTTGCGTCCTCTGCGGTGAGTGCTACCTGGTATTTCAGCCGACTTTTGTGGCGGAGGCCAGTGCAGGTTCCGGTGTCGCGGCCCGAGTCAGGCGGTCGCGCACCGCCACCCAGTCCGGCAGTTGCGGCGGTTCTTCCACCACGATCATCCGGCAGCCGGAATCGTCGAGACGGCGCAGGGCCGCATAAAGCTGGCGGGCGTAGTCTTCAGGCAGTTCCGGCGCCACCTGCCATAGCGCGGCCTTCGAATCGCGCGGCCGGCCGCGGCGCGCCAACACGGCGATCGCCGTTCCTGCCTGCTGCCGAACGTAACCCTCGATCTGGTCAGGATGGATGAGTCTGAGCGGCAGGCGCGGTGCGTAGTGCGACGCCAGCGACCCCGGCACGCGTGGGCGATCGAGGCCATTTTCTCCGAGCTGGGCCAGCAGGGCATCACCGACCTGTTGCGCGCTGATGTGGCCGGGACGCAGGATCGCGGGTGTTTCTCGAGTCAGGTCGACGATGGTGGACTCGATGCCAACGCCGCAGTCGCCGCCGTCCAGCACCATGTCCACCGCGGCACCGAGTTCCTGCCGCACGTGCTCCGCGGCGGTCGGCGACAGCCGGCCGAACTTGTTTGCGGAAGGCGCGGCAATGCCGCCCCCGAAGGCCCTCAGCAGCTTTTGCGCGACCGGGTGCGAGGGCACACGCAGGCCGATGCTGTCCTGGCCGCCGCTGATCAGGTCGCTGACGTGCGGCGCGCGCTTGAGCACTATTGTCAGGGGCCCGGGCCAGAATTTTTCCGCCAGAAGCCACGCTGCGCGCGGCACTTCGGCGACCCAGTTTTTCACCTCGCTCATGTCGGCGATGTGCACGATCAGCGGATGATCGGCGGGGCGGCCCTTGGCGGCAAAGATTTTCTTCAAGGCCGAAGGATTCGACGCGTCGGCACCCAGGCCGTACACCGTCTCCGTCGGAAAGGCGACGAGTCCGCCCTGGCGCAGAACCAGGGCGGCTTTCTCGATCTCTTCGTCGGTCATAAACCCCGGAACCGCGAAGGCGCAAAGGCGCGAAGAGGACGCCAAGGAAGGCGGTGAACTTCTTTGCGTATCCTTTGCGTCTTTGCGCCTTTGCGGTTGGTCATGGGGTTTCAGGTCGTGAGAAGCCGCAACGCTTCTTCGTACTTGTCGGCGGTTTTCCGCAGCACGTCGTCCGGGAGCGCCGGCGCGGGCGGTTGCTTGTTCCACTTCTGCGCTTCCAGCCAGTCGCGCACGAACTGCTTGTCGAACGACGGCGGATTGCTGCCGACGCGGTACTGGTCTTTCGGCCAGAAGCGCGAAGAGTCGGGTGTCAGCGCCTCGTCGATGAGATACAGCTTGCCGGCGGGATCGAGCCCGAACTCGAACTTGGTGTCGGCGATGATGATGCCGCGGGTCAGTGCGTAGGCTGCCGCCTCGGAATACAACTGGATCGTCTTGTCGCGCACTTGTGCGGCAAGCTGGGGATCGATGATCTTTTCCATTTCCGCGAACGAGATGTTCTCGTCGTGCGCGCCGATCGCGGCCTTGGTGGACGGGGTAAACAGGGGCTGCGGCAACTGCTGCGCTTCCTTCAGGCCGGCGGGCAGGGGAATCCCGCAGATCCTCTGCGTCTTCTGATAGTCCTTCCAGCCCGAACCAGCGAGGTAACCGCGTACGATCGCCTCGACCGGCAGCGGCTTCAGGCGCCGCACCACGAAGGCGCGGCCTTCGACCTGCGCGCGCTCGCTGGCGTCGACCAGAGATTCGGGCGGCGTGTCGAGCAGGTGGTTGGGAATAACGTGCGCGAGCCTGCGGAACCAGAAATTCGACATCGCCGTCAGCAGGCGGCCCTTGCCGGGCACCGGCGTCGGCAGGATGACATCGAAGGCAGACAGGCGGTCCGTCTGCACTACCAGCAGGCGCCCGGCGTCCACCGCGTAGAGGTCCCGCACCTTGCCGCGATGAAGCAGCTCGAGCGACTTGAGGTGAGTTTCGAGTACGGTGCCCTGTTCATCCACAGCAGGTTTCTCCAGCGGTCACGCTGCCCCCACGGCGCGCATGGAATGCGCATCCGCCAGCAGCATGGCCTTGATCTCGGTTGCGGTTGCGAGCGCCTGACCGACGTCGTCGGCAAGCACGGTGTAGTGTCCCATCTTGCGCCCGGGACGCGCCTCGGTCTTGCCGTACAGGTGCAGCTTGGCGCGGGCATGGCGCAGCACGTGTTCCCAGCGCGGCTCACCCGAGGCCCAGAGGTCGCCAAGCAGGTTGACCATGACCGCCGGGCAATGCATCTGGGTGTCCCCCAGGGGCAGGCTGCAGAGTACGCGGGCCTGCTGTTCGAACTGCGAGGTCACGCAGGCATCGACGGTGTAGTGGCCGCTGTTGTGCGGCCGGGGCGCGATCTCGTTCACCACCAAGCGGCCGTCGCGCAGAACGAAGAACTCGACGCAGAGCACGCCGCGGTAGTCGAGGCGCTCGGCGACCTTCATCGCCGCAGCGCGCGCGGCGTCAGCCAGCGGCGCTGGCACGCGCGCCGGAACAATGCTGATGTCGAGGATGCCACCGGCGTGATGGTTCTCGGCCACCGGCCAGGTGACAACGCTGTCATCGAAGGCGCGCGCCACCACCACCGAAACCTCGCGTTCCAGGTCGAGGAATTTTTCCAGCACGCAGGGCTTGCCGCCGAGGCTCGCGAAAGCGGTGCGCACTTCCTGCGGGGTACCGACCCGGACCTGGCCCTTGCCGTCGTAACCGAGGCGCGCGATCTTCAGGATGCCGGGCAGGAGCGGCGCGAGCCGCGCGTCCCGCAGGTCGGCGTCACCGGCAATGACGGCGAAGGGGGCGACGTCGAGGCCGTTGTCGGCGAGAAAGGTCTTCTCGCGGATGCGGTCCTGTGCCACCGCCACCGCTTCGGCGGACGGGCTGACGACGCGGTGCTGCGCGAGGAAGGCAAGGCTCTCGGCCGGGACGTTCTCGAACTCGGTGGTCGCCGCCGCGCACCGCGATGCCATGGCACGCAGGGCCTCGCGGTCGAGATAATCGGCTTGCAGGTGCCTGTCGGCAACGCTGCCGGCCGGGCTGTGGTCGCCCGGATCGAGCACCATTATCCGGTAGCCCATGCTCTGCGCCGCCATGGTGAACATGCGGCCGAGCTGGCCACCGCCTAGCAGACCGAGCCAGGAACCGGGTGCGATCATTTCCTGCGCGCGGGCATCTTGGCGGCTGGCTTGGCCGGAGCGGGCAGTTTCATCGCCCTGACCTTCGCCGTTTGCTGCCGACGGAAGGCCGCCAGTTTCGATGCCAGCGCCTGGTCGCCGTGGGAGAGCAGGGCAACGGCAAACAAGGCGGCATTCGCCGCACCGGGCTCGCCGATGGCGAACGTGGCAACCGGGATGCCGCGCGGCATCTGCACGATGGAAAGCAGCGAGTCGAGTCCCTGGAGCGCGCGTGAAGTCACCGGCACGCCGAGCACCGGAACCAGCGTCTTGGACGCGATCATGCCGGGCAGGTGTGCGGAACCTCCGGCACCGGCGATGATGCAGCGCAATCCTCTTGCCCCCGCTTGCTCGGCGTAATCGAACATCGCATCCGGCGTGCGGTGAGCCGACACCACCCGCGCCTCGTAGGGTACCGCGAACGCGTCCAGCATCAGCGCGGCCTGCTGCATCACTGCCCAGTCGCTGTCGCTACCCATGACGATGCCGACCAGGGGCGTGGAGGTTGTGTTGTGTTTCGATGCGGGGCGCGCGGCCAAGTTGGGACTCCCTGATGCGATTGCCGTGGTGGGGGCCACGGCGAGGATTATCTGACGACCGCTCTGATCTCGCCCCTGGCGTATTTCTCGGCCATGGTATCAAGGGGTATCGGATTCAGCTTTGCCGCCTGCCCGGCGGTGCCGAAAGTTTCCATGCGTGCCTTGCAAATGCCCTTGGCCGCAAGCATGGCGTCCTTCAGGTATTTGCGCGGATCAAACTCGGACTTGTCCTGGTTCAGGGCGCGGCGGATCGCCCCGCTCATGGCCAGCCGGATGTCGGTGTCGATGTTGATCTTCCTCACGCCATGCTTGATGCCTTCCTGGATTTCCTCGACCGGAACGCCGTAGGTCTCCTTCATCTCGCCACCGTTGTCGCGGATGATCTTGAGCCAATCCTGCGGCACGCTCGAAGAACCGTGCATGACCAGGTGGGTGTTGGGGATGCGCTGGTGGATGGCCTTGATGCGGTCGATGGCCAGGATGTCGCCCGTGGGCTTGCGGCTGAACTTGTAAGCGCCGTGCGAGGTGCCGATGGCGATGGCCAGGGCATCCACCTGGGTCTGGTTGACGAAATCGGCGGCCTGGTCGGGGTCGGTGAGCAACATGTCGTGGGTCAGCGCCCCTTCGGCCCCGGAGCCGTCTTCCTTGCCCGCGCTCATGGTTTCCAGGGACCCCAGGCAGCCCAGTTCGCCCTCCACCGAGACGCCCACGGCGTGGGCCAGACCGACCACTTGCCGGGTGACGCGCACGTTGTAGTCGTAGTCAGCCGGCGTCTTCATGTCTTCCTTGAGCGAACCGTCCATCATCACGGAGCTGAAGCCGGAGCGTATGGAGCGCTGGCACACGGCGGGACTGGCGCCATGGTCCTGGTGCATGACCACGGGAATATGCGGGTAACTCTCCACCGCGGCCAGGATCAGGTGGCGCAGAAACGGCTCACCCGCGTATTTCCGCGCACCGGCCGAGGCCTGCATGATCACCGGCGAGCCGGTCTCGTCGGCCGCCTGCATGATCGCCTGGACCTGCTCCAGGTTGTTCACGTTGAAGGCCGGCACGCCGTAGTCATTCTCTGCAGCGTGGTCCAGCAACTGCCTCATCGAAATAAGCGCCATATTCTCGATTCCTTGTTTGCCCTTTGCGATAGTTATGGTCGACAGACCGGCATACCCGTAAGGGTGCACGCCGTCACGCGTCACGGCCTTTCACGGCATTAACGACATTCACGACATTCACGACATTTACGGCCCTTCACGGCTTTCTGTTCTCGCCGACCTTGACGATTTTCATGGTGTTGGTGCCGCCCGGCGCGCCGATCGGTTCGCCGAAGGCAACCACGATGAGGTCGCCGTGCTGAACCAGGCCGGCGGCGACCAGCTGGTCCTCGGCTTCCTGCAGCAGATGGTCGCGATCATGGCCAATGTATTTGATCATCAGAGGATACACGTCGCGGAACAGACTCAGGCGGTAGCGCGTGCTGACTTCCGGCGTGAGCGCATAGATCGGCACGCCGCAATTCATGCGCGAAATCCACAACGCCGTGGATCCCGACTGCGTCAGGGTCGCAATTGCCTTGACCTTGAGGTGGTAAGCCGTGAACAACGCAGCCATCGCGATCGACTGGTCGACACGGGTGAACACCCGGTTCAGGAATTCCCGATCCAGGGTCACATCCGCCGATTTCTCCGCCTCGAGGCAAATGCGCGCCATCGACTCCACGGTTTCCACCGGAAATTTCCCGCTTGCCGTTTCTGCGGAAAGCATCACCGCGTCGGTGCCGTCGAGCACGGCATTCGCCACGTCCGACACTTCGGCTCGTGTCGGCACCGGGCTGAGGATCATGGATTCCATCATCTGCGTGGCGGTAATGGTCAGTTTGTTCTTCTCCCGGGCCGCCCGGATCATGCGCTTCTGCAGTGCGGGGACCGCGGCGTCGCCAACTTCGACAGCCAGGTCGCCGCGCGCCACCATGATGCCGTCGGTGGCGTTCAGTATTTCTTCCATCGCGACGATCGCCTCGGCGCGTTCCATCTTGGCGATCAGCATTGAGCGCCCGCCCGCGGCGCGCATCAGTTCTCTCGCCATGTACATGTCGGCGCCGCTCTTCGGGAAGGATATGGCGAGGAAATCCGCCCTCATTGCCACTGAGGTCTTGATGTCCTCCATGTCCTTTGCGGTAAGCGACGGCGCCGTGAGTCCTCCGCCCTGGCGGTTGATGCCCTTGTTGTTGGACAGGTCGCCACCGACCCGTACCGTGGTGGTGATCTTGCTGCCGTGCACGCGCTGTACGTCGAGCACCAGCCTGCCATCGTCGAGTAGCAACACCGCGCCAGGCGCCACGTCGCGAGGCAGCTCCTTGTAGTCGAGCCCCACCATCTCCTGGTTGCCGAGCGTGCAGTCCGAATCGAGCACGAACACGTCGCCCTTGTTCAGCGTGATGCGGCCCTTCTCGAACTTGCCGATGCGGATCTTCGGTCCCTGCAGGTCACACATGATGCCGACCGTACGTTCCAGCGCACGGGAAACTTCGCGTACGAGTTCGGCCCGCGCCAGATGTTCGTCCTTGGTGCCATGGGAGAAATTCATGCGCACGACATCCACACCCGCGGCGATGATGCGGGTCAGGACTTCGCGGTCGTTGGAAGCGGGTCCCAGAGTGGCTACGATTTTTGTGCTTCGCTGAATGGTCATGGGGTTTCGCGTTTTCCCTTTGCACGGGTTTCCAGTATTTCCACCGCGGGCAGTTTCTTGCCTTCAAGGAATTCCAGAAAGGCACCGCCTCCGGTCGATATGTAGCCGATCTTGTCTTCGATGCCGTACTTCGCGATTGCGGCGACTGTATCGCCGCCGCCGGCTATGGAGAATCCTGGCGATGCCGCGATCGCATTGGCGAGCGTCTTTGTTCCTTCGGCAAAACGATCGAACTCGAACACGCCGACAGGACCGTTCCAGACTATCGTGCCAGCGCGGCCGATGATGTCGGCCAACTGCTTTGCGGTCCTCGGACCGATGTCCAGGATCAGATCATCCGCAGCAACGTCCTTCGCGTCCTTGATCGTCGCTTGCGCATCGGCGGCGAAGGTCTTGGCGCAAACCACGTCCACGGGAATCGGCACGGTGCCGCCCTTGGCCTTCATCGCTTCGGCAATCTTCTTCGCTTCTCCGGCAAGGTCGGCCTCGGCCAGGGATTTCCCGATTGGCAATCCGGCTGCGAGCATGAATGTATTGGCAATGCCACCGCCCACGATCAACTGGTCCACTTTTTTCGCCAGTTCGCCGAGGATCGTCAGCTTGGTGGAAACCTTGGAGCCGGCAACGATCGCCACCAGCGGACGTTTGGGATTGCTCAAGGCCTTGCCCAGCGCATCCAATTCTGCCGACAGCAGCGGTCCAGCACAGGCCACTGGTGCGTATTTCGCAATGCCATGCGTCGTGGCTTCGGCGCGGTGTGCAGTGCCGAAAGCATCGTTGACATAAACATCGCACAAGGCGGCCATTTTTTTGGCCAACGCGTCGTCGTTCTTCTTCTCGCCTTTGTTGATACGGCAGTTTTCCAGCAGAACCACCTGTCCGGGTTTGACGTCCACGCCATCGACCCAGCCCGCCTTCACCGGAACCGGCACACCCAGCAAGGTGGAGAGACGTCCCGCCACCGGTGCAAGCGAGTCTTCGGGCTTGAACTCGCCTTCGGTCGGCCGACCCAGGTGCGAAGTGACCATGACGGCGGCACCCGCGTCGAGTGCATGCCGGATCGCCGGGACCGAGGCGCGAATGCGCGCGTCGTCGGTGATCCCTCCAGCATCGTCCTGTGGCACGTTGAGGTCTGCGCGAATGAAAACGCGCTTGCCGCGCAGATCCAGATCTTTCATCCGAAGTACGTTCATGTCTCGCTTTCTTCCGCGGGGAATGCAAAGGGCACAGGGCTCGCCCTGTGCCCTTTGATGCCCGCAGCCGGAACGCTATATTGCCGCCACCAATGCAACAGTGGTATCGAGCATGCGGTTCGAGAAGCCCCATTCGTTGTCATACCAGGAGCACACCTTGACCAGGGTTCCTTCCGAAACCTTGGTAAGCGTGGAATCGAATACCGACGAGGCCGGATTGTGGTTGAAGTCCACGGACACCAGTGGGGCCGTGTTGTACTCGAGGATACCTTTGAGCTCGGCTTCGGACGCCTGCTTCACTGCGTTGTTCACTTCCTCGACGGTGGTCGCGCGCTTTGCAACAAAAGCCAGATCGACGATGGACACGTTGATGGTCGGCACGCGCATGGCAAAGCCGTCCAGCTTGCCGTTCAGTTCCGGCAACACGAGGCCCACGGCTGCCGCCGCGCCGGTCTTGGTCGGGATCATGGACATGGTCGCGGAACGCGCGCGGCGCAAGTCGGTGTGGTAGACGTCGGTGAGCACCTGGTCGTTCGTGTAGGCGTGGATGGTCGTCATCAATCCATTGACCACACCGATGCGATCGTTCAGGGCTTTTACCATCGGCGCAAGGCAGTTGGTCGTGCAGCTGGCGTTGGAGATCACGGTATGCGACGCCTTGAGCGTGTTGTGGTTGACGCCGAACACGATGGTGGCATCGACATCCTTGTCGCCCGGCGCCGAGATGATGACTTTTTTCGCCCCCGCGGTCAGGTGCGCTCCCGCCTTGGCCTTGCTGGTGAACAGACCCGTGCATTCGAGCACGACGTCGACACCGAGATCCTTCCAGGGCAGTTCCGCCGGATTGCGGATTGCGCAGACCCTGATCTTGTCGCCATTGACGACAAGGTAGTCGCCATCGACCGTGATCTGGCCGGGAAACGGGCCATGCGCGGTGTCGTACTTGGTGAGGTGGGCGTTGATCTTTGCGTCGCCCAGATCGTTGATGGCGACGATCTGGATGTCGTGCTTCTTGCCGTTTTCATAGAAGGCGCGCAGCGTGTTGCGGCCGATCCGGCCGTAGCCGTTGATTGCGACGCGAATCGTCATGGTCTATCTCCTGATGGCTGAAAAAAAATCGTCCAGGTTGGCCTGATTTGCCGGGATTACCGCGCGTGGGATGCGCGCGGCAGCCTCGAAGGCAGATCAGCCGAGTGCGGCTTTGGCCGTCTCTACGACGTGCTCGACGGTGAAGCCGAAATGCTTGAACAGCACGCCAGCCGGGGCCGATTCGCCGAACGTGTCGATGCCGACCACGCCGCCTTCCAGACCCACGTACTTGCGCCAGAAATCCGTGACACCCGCTTCGATCGCGACGCGACGCACGCCGTGCGGC
>JBKJUC010000149.1:0-2920 GCA_046590325.1 Burkholderiales bacterium
CCGCTCCAGGGAGCGCTGCCGGCGCATGTCTTCGATCCATTGCTGCGGCCCCTGGTACTTGTCGCCGTCGCATTCCACGGCCAGGCGGGAATCGTCCGCGCCTTCGACGACCAGGTCGATGCGATAGGAACCCACGGCGACTTGCGGCGTGACCCGATAGCCCTGCCCGTTCAGCCACTCGAACAGGTCGCGCTCGAGCGGCGATTCGCAGACGTCACGCAGGTTCTGCACGCGCGCCGGTTCCTCGCCGAAGGGACGGGCGAAATGCAATAGGAGATTCCGGCGCAGGCGATCCGATTCCGAAAGGTGATGCAGCTCGACCGAGCGCACCAGCACCATGCGGTCGCGCGCGCGCGATGCCGCCACGTTGAAGCGCTGGGCGAAGGTATCGCGCGACAGCGCCGCGCCGACGTCGTTGGGCGCGGCGACCAGCGACAGGTACATGACGTCGCGCTCGCGCCCCTGGAATAACCTGGCGTCGCCGCAGGTCACGGCGTGGCGGCGCATGCGTTCCGGCCCCAGTTCTTCGGTGAGCCGCTCCCAGATCCTGAGCGCCTGCTCTTCGCCCAGCAGGGAGACGACCCCGACCGAGCGCTGCTGCATCCTCGGATCGGCAGCCAGCAGCTTTATGTCTTCGACGATGAATTCGATCTCGGCATGATTGACCCCGTCCTCGCGGCGGCCATTCTCGATGACGTAGTCCAGTAACGGCGGATCGAGGCGCTCCGAAGTTCGCGCCAGGCGCAGGGGCCGCAGTTCGTGGTCGTAGAACTCGCGCTTGGAGTATTCGATGATCGGCGCCACGCAACGAAAATGTTCCTTGAGCATCACGCCGCTGTGCGCGAACACGACTTTCGCCAGATCGTAGATCGAACGGTCTGGCGACATTTGCGCGCCATACAGGGGCACCTGTTCGGGCAGGTAACGCTGCATCAGCGCCTTGATGCGGTCTTCCTCGATGCCGATCGCCTGCGGGGAAACCTGCCTGTCGTCGCCGACGACCAGGAGTTTGCGGGCCCGCAACAGCACCGGCAGCGCGGACAGGTCGGACTGCGAAGCTTCGTCGATGACCACCAGGTCGAAACAGCCGAGTTCGGCCGGCAGCGATTCGGACACCCGGTAATGCGGCATGATCCAGCAGGGCACCGCGCGGTGCGCTTCCGCTGCGGCGTTGCGCGCATCACGGCGGTAACGGAATGCGCGCTTGCCGGTGCCTTTGCCGAGCCGCTGGATGGCATTCAAATAAGCTTGTAGCGCGGCGCGCACGCCGGGCGTGGCCTTTTCCACAAGCTTGAGCCAGGTGCGTTTGACCACCAGGTCGTCGTAGGCGCGCGCGAGGTCGTGCTCGATGCCCGCACGCATCGCCGACAGTTTCCTGAATTCCTCCTGAGAGTCGATGGTCTGCAGATGGCCGGCCAGGCGTTTCAGGCGCCAGTCCCGCAACAGGGAATCGGGCAGCAGCTTGTCCTCTGTAACTGCCGCGGCCTGCGTGAGCGCGTGGGCCAGCTTTGGCGCGCCGGATGCGGCGATGGCCGCCGTGACCGAAGCGATGATCTTCAGCGGCGTCGCCAGGGCCTGCAGGCGCGCCAGTTCCGCCATCAACACGGACCATTGCGTAAGCAGCGCCGCTTCGTCGAGCGCCGGGCTGCCGAGGCTGCGGGCAACGAAATCGCGCATGCGGTCGACAATTGCGCCGCGCCTGCCCTCGAGCGCATCGCGCAGCCCTTCCAGCACACCGGAGATTTCACCGAGCTGGGACTTGTTCAGGTGATGGGCGAGGACGTTTTCCAGTTCGAGGAGCGCGGCGGGATCCTGCCCGGCCACGGCGGCCCGCTGCCAGGCGGGGAACAAGCGCATCGCATTCGCCGACAGCGCGGATTCTTCCATCACGAGCGCGCGCAGCTTGCCATAGAGGGCGACCTGCGAATCGGCCGACAGCCGCCCGATCGCGTCGGCGGCCAGCACGGTCTGGAAACCAAGTTCCGGCGCGATCGCATTCCAGCGCGCGGTGAGCTCGCGCCTTTTTCTGAGTCGCGCGAGATGCGTGCGGACCAGTTGCCAGTCGGCGGTAATGAGCGGCGGCGCCCCGGCAATGCGTACCCTGTCGAGGCGCTCCTGCGTCGCCGACTTGCCGAACAGGGACGACAGGCCGAAGGCGCGGCGCCCGCTGGCCAGGTTGTCCACCGCCTGCAGGAACGGCGCATCGTTCTCCGCCGCGTCGGAGAGGACGATCGGCCGCGTGAGCCCCTGCACACGCAGCGTGCCGGCCTGTTCGATCTCCGCGGCCAGGGCCTCGAAGACATCGAACAGTTGCGCAGGCTCGCGCCGCTTCATGCGCGCGACGGCTTCTTCGTTCCAGGGCAACCGCGCTTCGGCGATGTCCGTGCGCTGCGCCTTGAGGCGGGCGATCTGCGCGGCCAGGTCCCGCGCCTGCGTGACGGCTTCGGCTCCGGATCCCGCCATCGCTGGAAAATCGATGGCGCGCGCCTCTTCGATGAGCCGGTTGAAGCGGCGCAGCTCGTCATGCGCCTGCACCAGGCGAACGGCATCCGGAAATGCGCCCACATCGGGAAGGACACAGCCGGCGTACGCGATCTCGGGCCCGAGCTGCAAGCGCGCTTCGCGCAGGCGCGCGAGATCGTCGGCACTGAACTGCGGTGCGTATTGCGGCCCGACGCCGAGCGCATCGGGAATCCATTCGTAGCTCCCGGCCTGCTGCACCACTTCGGCCGCGGCGTCCTGGGGATCGATGCTCTCGCCCTCGAGGTCGATGCGCGACAGATTGAGTTTGGCCCAGCGCCAGAGGTCGGTATCGATGCGCTTCAGGCGCCCGTGGAAAGCTTCGATCGACTCCAGCACCTTGTCGGTTTCGCGGCCCAGGGCCTGGCGGTCGAGGCTTTGCACTTCGGTGGCGATTTTC
>JBKJUC010000219.1:0-28653 GCA_046590325.1 Burkholderiales bacterium
ATCGTCCCGACGAAGCGGATCGGTCACAACCATGTGCTGCAGTTCGACTGACGTTGCCACAGCTACGGCCGCCGCGAGTTCGCGGCTTTGATGACGAGGCTAAGATCGGATGATCGAACCACGCTCAAGCTTGACCCATTTGTTTCCCTATTTGTTTCGCTTTGTGCTCAAACGTCATCCCTACCCTGCAGCACGGGAAACGACTCGTAAGACGCGGCAACACAAATCGAGTGTCGGCGTTGGCACTCCCAGTTCCGCCGCCAGCTTCAGCGTGTAATCCAGGGTCTCGTTGACCTCGAGGCGTCGATTGCGATCAGCGTCCTGCAGAATCGACTGACGAAAACCCGGTGCGTTCACTCTGCGATTCTCGCCGTAGGATTGCACTGCCTTGACCGCGTCTGCTTCGCTGCCGTTAATAAATGCCGCGCTGGTAAATCCGCTGTCCTGCAAAACGATCCCATGGCGTATTGCCACGGCCGCCGTCTCTCGCATCACACGCGCGGCGATCAAGGCCGTATCGGGGTCGAGCATAAAGCGCCAGGTTGGCAGGCGGGTCATCACCGCCACTGCGCTCAAGCCGGACCACGCGGCGAACTTCGACCATTCGACCGAAGTGATCTCGTCCGAGGCACGCGCCTTGAGACCTGATTGCTCGAACGCGTGCACGATCTCATTGACCCGTGAAGACTCTCCGCCTGCGGGTTCGCCGATGACCGTGGGCCCGACCACGCTGTAGCGGACCGCACCGGGCCGGTCGCCCTCGGCCGGCAGGACATCACCGCCGAGCATGCCGATCGCCCCCAGGGTTGCCTGCGCCCCGAATACATCGCTGAGCTGCTGGTTCTTGAGGACACCGTTCTGCACGGAAAAAGCACTCTTGACGCTGAGCCCCCGTAGCGGCGCCAGCGCCTTCGCCGTGTCGTAGGTTTTGATGGCCACGATGACTACATCGGCATGCCGGATCGTTTCCGGCTTCGTCACGATATTGCAATGGACTGAAAACGAATCCTCGCCCGCGATTCCGATGCCGTGCATGGCGAGCGCCGCAGCACGTTCTCCGCGCGCAATCAGTGAAACCGGGTGCCCCGCGCGAGCAAGGTAAGCTGCATTCCAGCCATACTGAATTTCAATCCAACCCGGATACTTGGGCAAGCAGCCCGCGCCGCAGCCTGAATCCTTCGCATCTGAACTTCCATGTGGCACACGCTTAAACGCTGGCTGGGCAGCCTGTCCTCCATTGCCCGCCGTCTTGCTTTACGCCTTGCCGGCCGGCCACTGGGCCAGTGGGTAGAGGGCAGCTATCCCGAGCCGCATCGCCGGTTACTTTTTTTATCGCTTCTGCAGTCAAAGCGCAATTACCACTTGTACCTTCCGGGGAGATATGCGGCCGCGAAACAATGGCCGCTGCTGGTGATGCTCCACGGCTGCAAACAGGATCCGCTGACATTTTCCAGCGGCACGCGCATGAATCAGCTTGCCGACCAGGAAGGTTTCCTGGTGCTGTATCCGGAACAAAGGCGGTTGGCCAACGCCTTCCGGTGCTGGAACTGGTTCGATTCCTCGGCGCAACAGTCCGGCGGTGAGGCCGCGCTGATAGCCGGGATGGTGCGCGAAGTGACTGCCAGTTACGGCATCGATCCCGCACGCGTGTACATCGCCGGGTTGTCCGCCGGCGGCGCGATGACCAGCATCATGACCAGTTGCTATGGAAAACTTTTCGCTGCCTGTGCCGTTCACTCCGGCCTGATGTATCGGGCGGCCGAATCGGTTTCCGAAGCAACCCGGGCCATGAAGCAGGGTTCGCGAGCCTCTCCCGAGAACACGGCGCGCCAGGCCCTCGCACAAAAGGATTTCGCCTTCGTACCCGCCATGGTGATCCATGGCAGCCTGGATGGTACGGTCAGTCCGGAGAACGCCGATCAGGTGGTCGAACAATTCACCATGATGTCCACGCTGGCGGGCGACGGCAGTACGGCGTTAACAGAATTCACGCGCAGTGAATCTGGCGGTGACCGTTATCCTTACAAGACGCACGACTACAGCCGCGGTGACACGCTTCTGCTGCGAAAAGTTCTGGTGGAGGGCTTGGGCCATGCCTGGAGCGGGGGCAACGGGGAGCATGCTTTCAACGATCCCAAGGGTCCGGACGCCAGCCGCATGATATGGGAATTCTTTGCCGGCTTTCAGCGCAACGGACAGCGCACTTCAATGGCCCTGGCAGCGGAGTGAGTACGCTGGCTTGCCGCGGGCAACCCCGGGACGCAAACAGCGTCGACGCGGTATTCCTGAACTAGCCGGGCGGGGTCCAGGGAGCTCTTCTCCGACCCGGTCGTTCCTGCCCGGACCGGCCCGGGCAATCCGGCAATTTCGCCGGGTCCTGCCCGAAAACGCCTCCGGGGACGGCCCAAGGGGCGTTTTTGCATAAAAAGCAACGCGCTTACCCCTAAAAACTGCCGCTTTCCCCTCCCCAAATCGCGGCAAATCTATATAGTGCACACCTTCGGCGGGCAAGGCCCCCCGGGATTCCCTTTTATTGACGAGAAAACGACATCATGGCCAGGCAGAAGGAGCTCAAGCTTTACCGCAACATCGGGATCATTGCGCACATTGACGCGGGCAAGACCACGACAACCGAGCGGGTGCTCTACTACACCGGCCGCAAGCACCAGATCATCGAAGTCCACGACACCAAGGACGGCAAGGCCAGCACCACCACCGACTACCTGGAGCAGGAGCGCAAGCGCGGGATCACCATCCAGAGCGCGGCGGTTTCCACAGAGTGGAAGGGTTACCAGATCAACGTCATCGACACCCCGGGCCACGTCGACTTCACGATTGAAGTGAACCGCAGCCTGCGCGTGCTGGACGGCGCCGTCGTCGTGTTCGACGGCGTTGCCGGGGTCGAACCCCAGACCGAGACAAACTGGCGCCTGGCCAACCAGTACAACGTGCCGCGCATGTGCTACATCAACAAGATGGACCGCATGGGTGCCAACTTCGCCCATTGCGTGAAAGGTATCAAGGAGCGCCTGGGCGCCAATGCATTGTTGTGCCATATCCCCATCGGCAGCCACGACGAATTCACCGGCATGGCCGACCTCGTTGCCGGGGAAGCGTATATCTGGAATTCGGATGACAAGGACAGCGTCTGGGAAACCGTGCCGCTCGAATCGCTCCGGGCGCGCTTCAAGTTCGCCTCCAACCAGGACAACGACTGGATCGACCGCATTCCGGAGCTGCGCAAGGAACTCCTCGAGACCGCGCTGGCCCTCAATGAAGATGCGTTCATGGAGTTCATCGAGTCGGGCAAGTTCGAGATGGCGGACCTCAAGCAGTGTATTCGCAAGGGCGCCGTGACCGGCGCGCTGGTTCCCGTATTCTGCGGCTCCTCGTTCAAGAACAAAGGCGTGCAGCAGTTGCTGGACGGGGTCGTCGACTACATGCCCTTCCCCGGCGAGAACGGCGGCATCTCGATGGTCGATCCGGACGGCAAGGTAATCGGCGTCCAGGAGGTCAAGGACGACGGACCGGCGCGCGCGCTGGCGTTCAAGGTCATCAACGACCAGTTCGGCACGCTCACTTTCGTACGCGTCTACTCGGGCACCATCAAGAAGGGCGACACGCTGCTTAACGTCACCCGCGACAGGAAAGAGCGCATCGGCCGCATCGTCGAAGTCCAGGCCAACGTCACCAAGGATATTGACGAAGTACGTGCCGGCGACATCTGCGCGTTCGTTTCCATGAAAGAAACGGAGACCGGCGACTCGCTCTCCGATCTGCAGCATCCCGCGCTTCTGGAACGCATGCGCTTCCCGGACCCCGTCATCAGCGTTTCCGTCGAACCGAAGACGCGGGGCGACATCGACAAGATGTCCACGGCGCTCTACAAGATGGCCAAGGCCGATCCGTCGCTGCGCCTCGAGGTCGACCAGGAAACCGGCCAGACCGTGCTGCGTGGCATGGGCGAACTGCACCTGGAAGTCACCATCGACCGCATGCGCACCGAACTCGGCGTCGAAGCCAACATGGGCCGGCCCAAGGTGAGTTTCCGTGAAGCCTTCGGCAACATGGTCGAGCACATTTACACGCACAAGAAGCAGTCCGGCGGATCGGGTCAGTATGCGGAAGTGAAAATGGTGTTCGAGCCGCTTCCCGCCGGCAGCGGCGTGGAGTTTTCCGATGAAGTGGTGGGCGGCCGCATTCCGCGCGAATTCATTCCCTCCGTCGAGCATGCCATCCGCACCGAGAGCAAACGGGGCCAGGTGGCAGGCTACGAAGTCGTCGACTTCAAGGCGCGCCTGATCGATGGCAAGTACCACGACGTGGACAGCTCGGCACTGGCTTTTGAAATCGCCGGCCGCGCCTGCTTCCGCGAATCGCACAGGGCCAGCAAGCCGAAGCTGCTGGAGCCGATCATGCGCATCGAAGTGGTGACCGAAGCGGACTACCTGGGCGACATCATCGGCGACGTCAACCGCCGCCGCGGCCAGGTAACCGACCAGGGCCACAAAGGTCTGCAGGCATTCGTGCAGGGCTTCGTCCCTCTCGCGGAAATGTTCGGCTACATCAACTTCCTGCGCTCGGCCACCAGCGGCCGTGGCAACTTCACGATGGAATTCGACCATTACTCCGAAGTGCCTGGCGGCCTGGTCGAGAAGCTCATGGAGAAGGAAGTCAAGTAACGGCAGGCTGCGCAAGCATGGGGCGATCGTGGGCGGCATTCGATGCAGTGGCCCTCCCGGTCCGGGCAATCCGGGCCGGGATGATAGTTCCCGTGCTGTTCGCCGCGGCTTTGCTAAGCCCGTTTGCCGCCATCGCGGACGAAGCACAGGACCTCAAAGCCGCGATTGTCGTTCGCTGCATCTACTCTTCAGGTGAGTTCGGCAATCAGCTTGTCGACATCTGCGTAAGGGACGACCTTGCAGCCGCACAGGCACTCCGAAAATATCCCGCTGTAATCGTGGATAACTGCGCCGGCCGCATGCAGGACGACGGCTGGGCGAGGGTAAAGATGTGCGCCGACGAAGACATTGCCGCCGAGGAAGCGCTGGCCAGGCTCGATCCGCAGCACGGATCGCTGGTCGCGGAGTGCCGCGCGAAGACAGGCCGGGCTGGCTCCGCGAAAGTCAGGGCCTGCGTGGATGCGGCACTGAACAAGAACTGACCGGCAGGTCGGTACTTCGGCCGCTCAGCGCGTCATCCCTGGCCGAGGTAGGTTTCGCGCAGCGTGCGCTCGATGAAAGCGCGGGCGTCGTCGCGATTGAAGGTTTCTCCGTCGGCAAGCTTCTCGGCGTACTCGAAAAAAGGCACGAAAAGCTGGCCCTGGTCCACGGGCGCCCGCAGGGAAAAATGTCCCCTGCGCTGTCCGATCTCCCGCCATGCGGCGCGCACCTCCGCCCAGAACGGCTCTGTCCTCTCGAAATACTCCCTGCCGGCGCCGAAGTCGTATTCCCTGATGCGTTCGTAACGCGCGACGCCGTATTCGCGTGCGATAAACGGCAGGGCCTGCCGGGGTTTGTTCTGTTCGTCGAGCGCCAGCTTCAAGTTGTTTTCTTCCTGCACCCAGCCGGTCGGGGTGATGGTGTGGCGATTGGTGCCTGCCAGCACCTGGTAGTCCTTGCGCACGCTCCACTCCCGGCGCGGCAGCGGCCGCCAGGTCTCGTCGCTGATCCAGGTCGAGTTGCTGTCGCTGTGCTGCCAGCGGCCGCGCGCCGCGTAGCGTGGAGAGTCATCGACCTGGTACACGCTCTGCGCCCAGGATCCCGCGCGCTGGTCCCCGGCAACCGGCCGCAGCGTCCACGCGTTTGCGCCGTCGTAAGACAGCAACTGGTGAGCCTGATAGCGCCATTCCTGGCGCCAGTGGCGTATCACGATGGGATCGCTTTCGCTGCCGTCCTTCTGCACCACGCGCATGACCAGAATGTGCTGCAGGGCGATGAAGTTGCCGCGGTCCTCGCCGACGAACACGTACTCGGTACCCCAGCTCTGGTAGGGCGCATCGGGTTTCAGGGCGGGGTCGAAGCGCAGGATTTCCAGGAAATCGAAACTGACGCGATAAGGTCCCGCCATCGCAAGGATGGCGCGCCGGTCGCGCTCGAAATCGGACAGGCCGGATTCGCGCAGGCGCTTCCATTCCGCGCTGGGCGCCGTATCGAGGGTGACAGGAACGCCCCGGGTGCTGGCGCCGCGCGGCCTGAGGCTGCCTTCGTCCAGCGGCCAGGAAAACGTGAACCGGCTTGCTTCGGCAGCCTCCGGGGAACCCGGTTCGTAGGCAAGGGCCGCAAGCGGCATGAGCAACAGGGCAATCAGGATACGGGTCGAAAGCATGGTCGGCACTCGGTTGGTGGGTCAGCGCTTCAATTCTAGAGGATAGCCAAATCAGGGGCCGGAAAGCGGGCCGCCAAGCCGTCGTCATGTCCCGACACCTGCGTGCCATGACAGTTGCAACTCGGCCGGCCGTCCACGGTCCAATGGGCAGTTTGCAGTAGAACGCGCAAACCCTGACCATCAACGATTACGAGGAGAGAAACAGCATGAAGTTCAATTCCGGAATTGCAACAGCGATAGTCCTGAGTTTCGCAGTGGCCGGCCTGACCGCCTGCAATAAGGAAGGCCCGATGGAGAAGGCTGGCAAGGCGGTCGACAATGCAGGCGAAAAGGTTGGCGAGACGGTCGAGAAGGCGGGTGAAAAGCTGCAGGATGCCGCCAAGGACGCCAAGAAGTAAATGCCGCCAGGAAGTAACGGCACGCCAGAAGCAAAAAGAACGCGTCGGCGATTTCGCCGACGCGTTTTATTTACAGAAAATCAGACAACCGGTTTCAGTCCGAAACCAGGCCCGGCCGGCAGCTGCGCTGCATCGAGAACGCCGCCTGCGCCGAACATGATCGGCGGGTCGATCAGGTCGTGTTCGAGCAGATGGGTGCCGAAAGCGCCTTCCTGTGCCACGAGAATATCGCGGGCCGCGTTGGCAATCGTCAGGGCGGCCCGTGTAAGCAGGCTGGTTTCGCCGACGTGGGCGCCGACGATCACGCGCAATCCTGACTTGCGCACGAGTTCAAGCAGCTCGAGCGAACGGATCAGACCTCCCATTTTCGAGATCCTCAGATTTATTATCCAGCGTGCAGGGGAATTGGCGAACCGTGAAAGCTGGTCGGCCCGCAACAGACTTTCGTCGAGGATAATCGAAGAACCGGTCTGCGCCGCGATCCGGTCCATCCCGGCGTGGTCGCCCGCGCGCAGGGGTTCCTCGATTGCCTTGAAGCGGTAGTCCAGGCCGAAGAGAAACCGGATCGCATCGGCGTCGTCAGTCCAGAGATTATTGGCGTCCGCCCGCACCGCCCCGGGTGCGATGTCCGCCGCCTTGAGCAGCGCAACCTTGTCGAGATCGCGCTGGAGGTTGCCGGAGAGCTTGATCTTGAAGTCACGGAAGCCTGCCTGTCGGTAGCGGGTGATCTCCGCTTCGAAACGCTTGGCGGCCGAATCGCCGAGCACCGCCGTGTAGCGGAACTTGCCGCCGAGCACGGGCAAACCGAGCAGCGCCTCGACCGTTCCGCCTGACTGGCGGGCAAAGGCATCGAGCAGCGCCAGTTCCACGGCGCACCACGCGGCGGGATTCGCATCGATGTCCGTGCGATGGCTTCGAACCCAGGCGGCAAGCGATTCGAAGTCCCGTATTTCGCCGAGCCAGGCTTCCCGGTGTCCGCCTACGAAAGCCAGGGCGCCTGCCAGCGTTTCTCCCGTTACGTAGTCGCGCGGACAGCCTTCGCCGAATCCGGTGGTGCCATCCCGCAAGCCGGCTTCGACCCAGAGGCTGTGCATTGCGTTCCGGGAGGCCGCAGCATGGGAGAACGAGGTCTTGAACGGGATCTCCAGAGCTTGTGCGTCAATCGATTCGATAACGGCGGATTCGATCATGGCCGGCCGCCTTCAACGCATGCATCGAGGTCGAATGTGAATTTCGCTTTGTAGGCGAGGGCGACAACTTTGAATTGTCCCTCGCGCTGCCCCTGCTGCACGCTGGCCTGCTTGTAGGCGTCTTCCGTTCCCGGGGACAGCCATGCGGCCGCGATTTCCACGAGCCGGCCGCTTTCGCGCTTGGCGTCGTATTCGATATTCAGGGATCGCAATTGCGCATCGACCCTATGTGCGAGTTGCTGCGGGCCCGGCTTCTCTCCCGCATCGGACTCGACGTACAGGTGGTAGCGCTGGCCGGCTTCGTCCGCGAGCATCATGATGAAACGGGGTGTCCGGCCGAGTTCCCCGAGTACATGGCTGACTGCAGAGAGGACTTGCGATTCGTAGAGCTTCTCGCCCGTAATGTTGGTGACGCCCTTGCCCTTCTGCATGAACTTGAGCAGCGGCATCCGATGGAGGAAACCGGTCACGCGCACCAGGTCGTTGATGAAGTAGCGGTAGAGCCCGGAAGGCGTGGTGACGATCACGTAGTATTCGCCGCCCTTGCGCAGCCGGTCCAGGGTCAGGAATTCCGGTTCGCCCCGATCCCAGTCGTCCTTCTCCACAAATTCGAAGAAATGCGTATCCCAGGTGGGCAGTCCGCTGCCGGCGCGCTTGCCGATCGTGATCGTTCCCCTGAACTCGCTGGAGACGTAGCCCAACTCGTGAATGTGCGTGCGCGGCGACAGTTCCGCGCGCAGGGCGCTTGCCGCGATTCCGGCGCTGGCGCAGGTCCAGGTCACGACCAGCCGCAGTTCCGGCCAGAGATCCGCAATGCGGCGGGGCGCGCCTGTTGCCGCCAGTTTTTCGATTTCGGCTGCGCGCAGCGGATCCGGCTGCAGGCGCCTTTGCACGGCGGCCAGCACGTCTCCGGGAACGCGGCCGGAAAGAAAGAAGCCGCCGTTGCGCAAGTCCGCAACCAGCGCGGCTTCGTTCTCGCGGTACAGCTTCATCAGCGCCAGCAGGGTGCTCGGATTCGCCGTGCCGAGATAAGTGATGTCCCGGCGCGCAAGCGCAAGCCGGAGGATCAACAGGTATTTCACATGGCTGTCGGCGATGGTCAGCACCTGCGCCGGGAGCACGAATTTCTCTCGCACCAGCGGCGGCGTGCTGCCTGCAACGATTCCTGATGCGGAGCCGTAGGGCTTGCCGCTGGCCAGCCGGCCTTCGGTCGCGGGGCTGGTAATGACGAGAATGCTTCCACTGAACGCGGCGGGAGAGACACGATGCTGGCTCGACACCGACAAGCGATTTATGAGCCGCAGCCCCTGCAGATGCGAATTCACCAGCGGAATGTCCTTGGGCTTGCCGGTCGTACCGCTGGTGCGCAGGTAGTGCATGGGCGTTTCGGCGGTAAGTGCTTTCTCGCCGCGTTCGATTTCCGCTTCGACATGGGGGCGCAGGGCTTCGTACTCGTGGACGGGAACGCTGTTGGCAAAGCTGGCATAGCCGTCGATGTTTGCGAAGCCGTGTTTGCGCCCGAAAGTCGTGTCGCGATTCCGGCGGACGATTTGCGCGAGAAGGGTGTGCTGCGCGCCCATGGGGTCACGGGCCGCCGCTGCGATACGCCTTCCCTGGGTCAGCCGCGTCCAGCGCAGTAGCAGGGTGATGGCAATGTCGGCGATGCGTTGTTTGAGGCTTCGATGCAGCGTCCCGATGCCGCGAAACGGAGTCAGCATCTGCGACCAGAAATCCTTCGGGTAGTCGCGGTCGGCAATGCCGATGTCCAGGCTGCGGTCCCTGGGCAGGTACCAGGTTCCGAACAGCAGGTCCCATACGATCGTGGTGTTGCCGAAGTTGCAATACGCCACCTTGGGATCGCGGGCGTGGTGCCAGCGATGGGTCTCGGCGCTGCCGACGACGTAGTTCAGGAAGCCATATTTCAGGCGCAGGTTGCTGTGCTGGAAGAAACCGTTGACAGCATAGAACAGAAAATAGGCAGCAACGACTTGCGGTGCGACACCGAGCAGCACGAAAGGCACCGTATCGAGAGAAAAGTGCAGCAGCTTTTCGAGCGGATGAAAACGCCCGACGTTGAGCGTGTAGAGGATGTCGGGCGAGTGATGGACCTCGTGCAGGCGCCACAGCGGCGTGAAGCTATGGCAGGCACGGTGCAGCCAGTAGCGCAGAAAATCGACGGCCAGGACCATCAGGATCGCCTGCCCGAACAGCGGCCATTGATGTGGCCACGACGGACTCGGGATATGCGCATGGGTCCAGGCGGCGATTGCGAGGGCAAGCCCGGCGGCCAGTGCCCGCGGCAGCAGCGCCTGGATGAACACCATGAACAGCGCGTCCGACATCACATCCGAGCGGCGCGGCCTCCAGTCCTGGCGCGCCGGTAATGCCAGTTCCAGGCCGACGATCGCGACAGCGACCAGCGCGATGGGGATGTACATGGCGACAAGCAATTGCGTTCCCTGCGCCAGCAGCACTGCAAACATCGCGATCGCCGCAGCGAAGAACGCGGGATACCAGAGGTAGGGGAGAATACGGCTCATGTTCAGGCTGCCGGTTCAGGCGTGCGCGAATGGCGCAGGTGGAAGTGGGCGGCGGTCAGGGCGAATCCAGCCAATACGAGATGGAAGAATGCGGGTATCCAGGCCGAGAACCAGGCCGGGGCTGATGGGACCGCGATACCGACAACGAGGCGGGCGAGGGATCCGGCCATATAGATGCCGCCAAACCACGCAAGTCCCCGCCCGAGCCGGCGGTCCGGCACAGTGATGCCGCGCGCGACGCGCCAGCAGGTGCGCGCCATCAGTCCCAGGATGAGCAACTGGATTACCAGCAGGGTGGAATAACGCAGGCTGCTGCCCTGGAAGGAATCGAAGTCCGGAAGAAAGGGCAGCGGTATCCCGAACTGCAGGGCCTGTCCCGCTACGCGCAGGCTGAATAGCCCGGTCAGCACTGCCATGACTAGAAAATGCGCCTTCCACGTCGCCCTCATGATTCCCCCCTCCCAGGTGGTTCGCCGCAAGGTTCCGGCCTGGCGGCGTATTTTGCAACCGGGCCCGGCCCGGTAGCACCGCTTTCCCGTAAAAGTAGCCCAGCCTGATGCCTGCGACCGGCGCTTCGGCGTCGTTCCTCCATTCCCCACCTGCCGGTCCGGCCGGCGCACTTCCACTGTGCACCGGGGCGCAATGATCGCATCATCATGGGGCGTGGGGAAATGCACGCCAGCACGCAAAACGAAATTCTCCTTTGCGGATCAAGACTCCCGGCCGTGGCACGCGGATTGCAAAGCATCTGCCCCGAGAGGGGCGAACTGCGCATCGCTTCTTGTCGTTGTCGGCTAGGGTTCCGGGTTCGCAAGAACCGCCAGGTCCGAGAGCTGACGGTCCTGCCTGAGTGGCGGGGCTCCACGGAGGGATAAAAGCCCGGGAGGTCGAGCGCACTTGCCTCTCATTGGCCCGCTACCGTGGAGATGCCCGATCATGAGCTTCCTGATCCCGTTGTTCCGTCGCTGCGCCGCAGCTGTCGCTGAATTCGTCCGCTCTACTTTGCCGCAAGCGCAGCGCGTGCCGGTGAGGATCGCCCCTGCCAGGAAGGCGCAGAGAAAGTAATGGCGGCCCGCCGCAACGCGCGACCCGGCCTGTGGACGGTGCGCGGGCCCATGAGCCAGCGCAACTACTGGCTGTTCGCCGCCTTCGGGCTGCTGCTCCCGGTTCTCGCCTGGTGGGCGCTCGCCTCCGCTGGCCTGGTGTCGAAAGTATTCATGCCCGGCCCCCCCGAAGTCTGGGCGCGCGTCCTCAAGTGGGCCGGGGAAGACAACCTGATCGGCGACATGTTCATCAGCATTTACCGCGTCACGACGGGATGGGCGCTCTCCGCCGTCATCGCCCTGCCGCTCGGTCTGCTGATCGGCAGTTTTCGTCCGGTGCAGGCGATGCTGGAGCCACTGACCGATTTCATCCGCTACATGCCGGCTGTGGCGTTCATCCCGCTGGTCATGCTGTGGGTCGGCATCGACGAATCGTCGAAGATTTCCATCATTTTCATCGGCACCTTCTTCCAGATGGTGCTGATGGTCGCCGAAGACGTGCGCCGGGTGCCTGTCGCGCAGGTCGAGGCCGCCCAGACCATGGGCGCGGACCGCCGGGAAATGGTGGAACTGGTGCTGCTGCAATCGGCCAAGCCGGCCCTGCTCGACACCATGCGCATCACCATGGGCTGGGCCTGGACCTACCTCGTCGTCGCCGAGATCGTCGCCGCCAACTCCGGACTCGGCTACGCCATCCTCAGGGCGCAGCGCTACCTGCAGACCGACAAGATTTTCGCTGGCATCATCATCATCGGCCTCATCGGGCTGATCACCGACCAGCTCTTCAGATTTGCCCACCGCAAGGCATTCCCATGGATGTACCGGAAATCGTGAGCGCCGCCGCAACCAGCGCGGCGCCGAAAGTCTCCATCCGGGGGCTGTCGAAAGTATTCGGCGAGGGGCCCGGCGCGACCGTCGCGCTGGAAAATGTCGACCTCGACGTCGGCGAACACAGTTTCGTCACGCTCGTCGGGGCCTCCGGCTGTGGCAAATCGACGTTACTGCGCATCATCGCTGGCCTCGAATTTCACACCGGTGGCGAGATCGTCGCGAACGGCAAGGCCGTGACAGGGCCGGGCGCGGACCGCGCCATGGTGTTCCAGCAGTACTCGCTGTTCCCCTGGCTGACCGTGGCGCAGAACATCCGCTTCAGCCGCAAGCTCCGCGCCAACAAGGGCGACTTCACCTCGGCGGAAGTGGAAGCCGCGTCCGGCCGCGCTGACACGCTGCTCAACCTGATGGGCCTGCAGGCGTCGGAGCACGCATTTCCCAACCAGTTGTCCGGGGGCATGCAGCAAAGAGTGGCGATCGCGCGCGCATTGATGCCGCGGCCGCAGATCCTGCTGATGGACGAGCCGTTCGGCGCGCTCGATGCGCAGACGCGCGAAGTCATGCACGACCTCATCCAGTACGTGTTCCTGCTTGAAAAGAGCACGATCGTTTTCGTGACGCATGACGTCGAGGAAGCGATCTACCTCGGCCAGCGCGTGGTGGTGATGGCGCCGCGGCCCGGGCGCATCGACAGCATCTACGACGTGCCGCTGCCGCTGCAGCGCAGCCAGGACATGAAACTGTCGCCCGAATTCATCCGCCTGAAGGGCGAGATCGTCAGCCGGATCCGCGAGACTTCCGGCATGAAAACCGACCTCGAGCTTCTCGACAAGCTCTGCGGGCAACTGAAGATCTAAAGACCAGAGCGAACCGGATTGGCCACAGAGGACACAGAGGGCACAGAGAAAAGCGACGAAAGAAAAGTGATGAAAGGTAGAACTTTTTCATTCAACGTTTCCGCATGTCGGCGTTGGCAACGGTTACCACCTCCAGTTTTCTGCTTTTCTCTGTGTCCTCTGTGTCCTCTGTGACCTCTGTGGCAAATCAGCATTAACGTTCTAGCGAAGTAGTGGAGGAGTAATTCAGGTGATAGAAAATAAATCGCCGGCGGGACCGGTGTTGTGGGAAGAGACGTTGCCCGGCGGGGCGCACTGGTCCGGGGTCATGCGCCGCGGCACGGCGCTGCGCTTCACCGATGTCGAAGGCGGCGCCAATCTTTGCGCGCTGTTCTGGAACTTCGAAGAGAAGGGCGAGCGCTATAGCATGCCTGACACGCTCAAGGCCCAGCACACCGCGTTTCTTACGCGCGGGCACTGCGGGTTCTCCGACATGGGCCGGGTGCTGTTCTCGATCGTCGAGGACACGGCCGGCTGGCACGACACGGTCTGCGGCGTGATCGACGACGCGGCCGTGACCGAACGCTTCGGCACCAAGCGCTTCCAGGAATACCGCAACGCCATGCACCGCAGCGGCCGGGAAGGGCTGCTCAAAGAAATGGGACGCTGGGGACTGGGCAAGCGCGATCTGCATGCAAACGTGAATTTCTTTAGCAAGGTCACCGCGGATGCCGAAGGCAACCTGAGCCTGGAAGCGGGCAGAAAGGCAGGCGCGTGTGTCGACGTCCGCTTCGATATGGACGTGCTGCTGGCGATCTCCTCAGCGCCGCATCCTTTCGAGGCCAAGGGCGTCTATGCGCCGAAGCCGGTGAAACTCACGGCCTGGCGGGCCGGCATCGCGCCGGCCGACGACTACTGCCGCAACTTGCGCGGCGAGAACCAGCGGGCATTTATCAATACCGCGCGCTACTTCGCCGACTGAGGAGCAAGAGATGCTGCTTGAAAGCAAACTGGATCAAAAAACCGCTGCGGTCAACGAGATCTGCGCGGCGGGCGAACCCTGGATGAAGGTAATCCGCAAGGGCCAGGTGTTCCGCATCCTCGACCTGGAAGGCAACCAGGCGGTCGATACGCTGTTCTATAACACCCATGATCCCGAGGAACGCTACAGCGCCATCGATACCATCCAGCGCCAGCGCAATCTTTACCTCGGCGTCGGCACGCAACTGATTTCCACCGAAGGCCGGCCGATGCTGACCATCGTCGCCGACAACTGCGGCCGCCACGACACCCTGGGCGGCGCCTGCGCACAGGAAAGCAATACCGTGCGCTATGCCCTCGACAAGCGCTTCATGCATGCCTGCCGCGACAACTTTATGTCCGCGATCCAGCACGACCACCATCACGGCATGACCAAGCGCGACATCACGCACAACATCAACTTCTTCATGAACGTCCCGGTCACCTCCAAAGGCGGGCTGACTTTCGAGGACGGCATCTCCGCGCCAGGAAAATATGTAGAGATGCGCGCCGAGATGGACGTGATCTGCCTGATCTCCAACTGCCCTCAGTTGAATAATCCGTGCAATGCGTATAACCCGACGCCGGTCAGGCTGCTGATATGGGACGCAGCCTGAGAGGCCGTGAATAACGTGAATGTCGTGAATGTCGTGAATGCCGGAAATGCTCTGAATCTTGAAGCGGTTCCGACATTCACGTATTCACGACATTCACGAACAACTGCCGCCAGCCAGAACTACAGCCGGTCACCTATTTCCTGATGTTCACAAAAGTCCTCATCGCCAACCGCGGCGCCATCGCCTGCCGCATCATCCGCACGCTGAAGAAGCTGGGAGTAAAGTCGGTCGCGGTGTATTCGGAGGCGGACCGGGCATCGCTGCACGTGGCGCAGGCGGACGAGGCGGTGTGCATCGGGCCGGCGCCGGCGGCGGAAAGTTACCTGCGGGCAGACAAGATCCTCCAGGTCGCGCGCGAGACGGGTGCGCAGGCGATCCATCCCGGCTATGGCTTCCTCTCCGAGAATGCGGACTTCGCCGAGGCTTGCGAAAAGGCGGGCATTGCTTTTATCGGCCCGAGCGCGGAACAAATGCGCGCCTTCGGCCTTAAGCATCGCGCTCGCGAACTGGCTGCGAGCAACGGCGTGCCGCTGCTGCCGGGAAGCGGCCTGCTTGGCGGAATCGAACAGGCGCGGTTGGAAGCAGCGCGCATCGGCTACCCGGTCATGCTCAAAAGCACTGCCGGCGGCGGCGGGATCGGCATGCGGCTGATCCACGGCGGCAGCGAACTCGATGAAGCCTATGTGTCGGTCGAGCGCCTGGCCCGCGCCAATTTCAAGGACGCCGGGATTTACCTTGAGAAATACGTCCAGCAGGCCCGCCATATCGAAGTGCAGATATTCGGCGACGGCAAGGGCAAGGTCATTGCGCTCGGCGAGCGCGACTGTTCGGTGCAGCGCCGTAACCAGAAAGTGATCGAGGAGACCCCGGCACCCAACCTGTCGCAAGCCGTGCGCGCCCGGCTTCTGGAAACGTCGGTGCGGCTGGCGCAGGCGGTCGGTTACCGCTCCGCGGGAACCGTGGAGTACGTATTCGATGCGGCCACCGGTGAATTCTATTTCCTCGAAGTGAATACCCGGCTCCAGGTCGAACATGGCGTAACCGAGGAAGTCACGGAGGTCGACCTGGTCGAGTGGATGGTCCGGTGTGCGTCCGGGGACCTGCCACCGCTGGATGCCATACAGCCGAAGCCAACGGGCGCCTCGATCCAGGTGCGCGTTTATGCCGAGGACCCGGGAAGAAACTTCCAGCCGTGCAGTGGCACGCTGACCGCCGTGGAGTTTCCGCGCAGCGCGCGTGTCGAGACCTGGGTCGAGCGCGGTACCGATGTGCCGCCGAACTACGATCCGATGATCGCCAAGATCATTGTGCTGGCGGCGGATCGGCGCGGCGCGCTGAAAAAACTTTCCGCCGCTCTGGCGGATACGCGGATCGGCGGCATCGAAACCAACCTCGAGTACCTGCGCCAGATTATCGTCGATCCGGTCTTTGCCGAAGGCAGGCAGACCACGCGCATGCTGGCAAGCCTGCAGTACAGGCAAAACGCGATAGGAGTGATGGAGCCCGGCGTGCAGACCAGCGTGCAGGACTGGCCCGGGCGCCTCGGTTACTGGGACGTGGGCGTGCCGCCGTCGGGGCCGATGGATGCGCTGGCGTTGCGCCTCGCCAACCGGCTGCTTGGCAACGACCAGGGTGCCGCCGGGCTTGAATGCACGGCGACCGGGCCGGCTTTGAAATTCCATTGCGATAGCGTCATTGCGATTGCCGGCGCGCCGGTCGAGGCGAGCCTCGACGGCAAGCCGCTCACGCTGTGGGTGTCGCATGCAGTCAGCGCCGGTTCGGTGCTGAAGATCGGTCGCATTGCGGGCCCCGGCCTGCGCACCTATCTGGCGGTGGCGGGCGGACTCGACGTTCCGCAGTATCTCGGCGCCGGCGCCACGTTCACGCTCGGCCGTTTCGGTGGACATTCCGGACGCACCCTGCGGGTCGGAGACATGCTGCATCCCGCCACGACAAAACTGCCCAAGGCGGGTCTGCGGCTGCCGAAGGCACTGCTGCCCGCTTACACGAAGCACTGGCAGATCGCGGTCCTCTATGGTCCGCACGGCGCGCCGGATTTCTTCACGCCACAGGACATCGAAACGTTTTTCACCATCGACTGGGAAGTGCACTACAACTCCAGCCGCACCGGCGTGCGCCTCATCGGACCGAAGCCGCAGTGGGCACGGCACGATGGCGGCGAGGCCGGCTTGCATCCCTCGAACATCCACGACAACGCCTATGCCATAGGCGCCATCGATTTCACCGGCGACATGCCGGTGATCCTTGGACCCGACGGCCCCAGCCTCGGCGGGTTCGTCTGCCCGGCGGTGATCGTGGATTGCGAACTGTGGAAAATGGGCCAGCTCAAACCCGGCGACCGCGTGCGCTTCGTTCGGGTCAGCCAGGACTGGGCCGCGCAAATGTCCGCCGCCGCCGATGCGGCCATCGAAACGTTGAAATTCCCCGCGAAGCGGGAAGTCACCGTTCACCGTTCGCAGATCACCGTTCAATCGCCGATCCTGCGCCGCTTCGCCGCAGGCGCGGCGCAGCCATCGGTGACCTACCGCCAGGCTGGCGACCGCTACCTGCTTGTCGAGTACGGACCGCTGGTCCTGGATCTCAACCTGCGCTTTCGCGTGCACGCGCTCATGCACTGGCTGCAGCAGCAGAAAGTTGACGGCATCGTCGACCTCACGCCCGGCATCCGTTCTCTGCAGGTTCACTTCGACAAGCGCGTGAACCTGACGGAGCTGCTGGACCTGCTCGCGAAGGCGGAGAAGGAACTCGCCGCGATCGAGGACATGAAACTTCCAGCCCGGATCGTGCACCTGCCGTTGTCCTGGGACGATGCCGCCACCCGGCTGGCGATCGAAAAGTACACCCAGTCGGTGCGCAAGGACGCACCCTGGTGTCCGAGCAACATCGAGTTCATCCGCCGCATCAACGGACTGGATTCCGTTGATGACGTGCACAGGATCGTGTTCGACGCGTCTTATCTGGTGCTGGGCCTCGGCGATGTCTATTTGGGCGCACCGGTGGCCACGCCCATGGACCCGCGGCACCGGCTGGTCACCACCAAGTACAACCCAGCGCGCACCTGGACCCCCGAGAACGCGGTCGGCATCGGTGGCGCCTATCTTTGCGTCTATGGCATGGAGGGGCCGGGGGGCTACCAGTTCGTCGGCCGCACCTTGCAGATGTGGAACCGGTACAAGCAGACCGATGCGTTTACCGAGGGCAAGCCCTGGCTGCTGCGCTTCTTCGACCAGATCCGCTTCTATCCTGTGAGCGAGCAGGAACTGCTGAAGATCCGCGAGGATTTTCCGCTCGGCCGCTATCCGCTCCGGATCGAGCCGACGACGTTCTCGCTGCGCGAGTACAACGCCTTCCTGGAGAAAAATGCCGAATCGATCGCTGCCTTCAAGTCGAAGCAGCAGGCGGCCTTCGAGGCGGAACGCGACCGCTGGAAAGCGGCGGGACAGGCGGACTATGCCACCGACGCAGCGGATGCCGATACCGGCGCCGATAAATCGCGCGAGCTTCCCGTGAACGGCCGCGCGGTAGCCAGTCAGCTTGCCGGAAATGTCTGGAAAATACCCGTGAAGCCCGGCGACAGGGTTTCCGAAGGCGACGCGCTGGTGATCGTCGAGTCCATGAAGATGGAATTTCCCATCGCCGCTCCGTGCGCCGGCAGGGTGCTGCAGGTTTTCTGCCGCGAAGGCTCCCAAGTCTCCGCCGGCCAGGATTTGATTGTGATGGAGGCAGCTTGAATCTAACGCGCATCACGAAGACGCGAAGAACACGAAGATGCACGAAGGAAGGCGAAATACTATGGAAAAAATCTTGAATTCAACTGTGCAAAAATCTTCGACGATCGGTCCGCAATCATTGTCGGGTTTGTCCCTTCGCCTCGTTCTTCTTCGTGTCACTTCGTGTTCTTCGTGTCTTCGTGATGCGCATGTGAGGTTTAGATGAACATGGATCTATCGATAACAAACCTGCGCCAGCGTTACCTCAAGGGCGAACTCACGCCGACAACGGTGATCGAGGAAATCGCCGAGGCGACCACCCAAGATCCGAACCGGGTCTGGATCCATCGGCTGCCGCTGGAGAAGTTGCGTGAGCATGCAAGGGCGCTGGAAGGCAAAGACCCGGCGGCATTGCCGCTGTATGGGATCCCGTTCGCGATCAAGGACAACATCGATTTCGCAGGCATACCGACTACCGCGGCATGTCCGGAGTTCGCCTACACCCCAATCAGGAGCGCCGTCGTCGTGCAGCGCCTGCTCGATGCCGGCGCAATCCCGATCGGCAAGACCAACCTGGACCAATTCGCGACCGGACTGGTCGGCGCGCGTTCGCCCTACGGGGCCTGCCGCAACAGCTTCGATCCGGTTTACGTTTCCGGCGGCTCGAGTTCCGGTTCCGCGGTGTCCGTGGCCAAAGGCTGGGCGAGTTTTTCGCTGGGCACGGATACGGCGGGGTCCGGCCGCGTACCGGCATCGTTCAACAATCTGGTGGGCCACAAGCCGACCTGCGGATTGCTGTCGGCCACTGGCGTGGTGCCGGCCTGCCGTTCGCTGGACACCATTTCCGTGTTCACGCTGACTGCCGAGGATGCCCAGCGCGTTCTGGCCGTTGCAGCGGGCTTTGACGCCGCCGATCCGTTTTCCCGGAAGGCCGAAGCCTATGGTTTTGATTTCGGATCGGCACTGCGATTTCGCTTCGGCGTGCCGCGCGCTGCGGATCTCGAGTTCTTCGGCAACAGGGAAGGCGAACGCCTGTTCAGGGATGCGATCGAAGCCTTGCGCCGGCTGGGTGGCGAGGCGGTGGAGATCGACTTGCAGCCTTTTCTGGAATCCGCGCGCCTGCTCTACGGCGGACCCTGGGTGGCGGAACGTTATGCGGCCATTCGCGAATTCTTTGATGCGAAGCCGGAAGCGTTGTTCCCGGTCACGCGCGAGATCGTCGCGGCCTCGGCGAAATGGCTGGCAGCGGACGCTTATAGCGCGCTCTATCGCCTGAAGGAACTGAAGCGCATCGCTGACCAGGCCTGGGGGCGCGTCGATTGCATCCTGACGCCGACCGCGCCACGGCACTACCGCATCGCCGAAGTAGAGGCCGATCCCATCAAGCTCAATTCGAACCTTGGCTATTACACCAATTTCATGAACCTGCTGGACTACGCCGCGACGGCGGTGCCGGTGGGATTCCAGTCGGACGGATTACCCTGGGGCGTGACGCTGTTCGCGCCCGCGTTCCAGGATGTACCGCTGCTGCGCCTTGCCGCAAAATTGCAGCGCGCGCGTGTGCAGACCGCGGGCGCAACCAAGCTGCCGCTGCCGCCCGCGGAAACCGTAGAGGTCGCCCTCACGGCGTCTGGCCAGGTGAAAGTCGCCGTCTGCGGCGCGCACATGGCCGGCCTGCCGCTCAATCCGCAACTCACCAGCCGCGGCGGGCGTCTGGTGGCAGCGGTGAAATCCGCGCAGGCCTACAAACTCTATGCCCTGCCCGGTGGCCCTCCGCGCCGGCCCGGGATGGTGCGCACGGAAGGCGGCGCGGCCATCGAGATGGAAATCTGGGAACTGCCGGCGCGCGAGTTCGGATCTTTTGTGGCCGGGATTCCGGGGCCACTGGGAATCGGCACCATCGAACTTTCGGATGGCTCGAAAGTGCAGGGCTTTGTCTGCGAAGCCCATGCCGCGGCGAACGCCACCGACATTACTTCCCACGGCGGCTGGCGAGCGTGGCTGGCGGCGAATACCGCGTAACGACGCACCAGACCGGAGCGCAGGCCGCCACTGCCGCACCATGGAGCTACGATCCGTAATGCTCGCTTGCACCCAAGCGGTTGTGTTTCATGGGACGCTGGTTTGGCACGTGTCTTGCGAAAGTCTGCCGGAGTTAACCGCAGGGCTGATCGACAAGAGTCAGGGATACTGAAATGGCCACCGTCCAAGCGAAACCCTACGAATACAAGTTTCCGCCGGAAAAAACGGCGCTCATCGTGATCGACATGCAGCGCGACTTCATCGAGTCCGGCGGTTTCGGCGAGACGCTCGGCAATAACGTCAAGCTGCTGGCGGCGATCGTGCCGACAGTGAAGAAACTTCTCGACACCTGCCGCAAGGCCGGCATCACCGTCATTCACACCCGTGAAGCGCACCGCCCCGACCTGTCCGACCTGCCGCCTGCAAAACTGAACCGCGGTAATCCAAAGCACCGCATCGGAGATCCCAGCGCGATGGGGCGCATCCTCATCGCGGGAGAACCCGGCAACGACATCGTTCCGGGATGCGCGCCCCTGCCGGGCGAGATCGTCATCGACAAGCCGGGCAAGGGCGCGTTCTATGCGACGGCGCTGGGCGAAATCCTCCGCCTAAAGGGGACCACGCATCTGCTGTTCGCCGGTGTCACCACCGAAGTTTGCGTGCAGACCACCATGCGCGAGGCGAACGATCGCGGCTACGATTCCCTGCTGATCGAGGACGCCACCGAAAGTTATTTCCCCGAGTTCAAGCGCGCCGCGATGGACATGATCCGCGCGCAGGGCGCCATCGTCGGCTGGACCGCCACCTTCGACCAGTTCGCCGCCTCGCTGCACAAGTAAAGTCCGGGCGGGGGATATTCAGTATCATGGCGCGATGAAACCCGCAGACATCGAAAATTTCGTCGCCGCCGCGGCGCAGGCTCAGGGTTTGGCCCTCGATCCCGGACAACTGCAGCGCGTCGCCGCAGTCTTTGCCCGCAACGCCGACATCGCCCGCCTGGTCCTCGAATTCGACCTGCCCGAATCGGTCGACCTCGCGCCTGTCTTTCAACCGTGAAGCCAGGGCAGCTCTCAACGCAGAGTACGCAGAGTACGCAGAGGACGCAAAGGAAAGCAAGAGCGAGAAGGAACGCATGGGGATCCCCGGCAAAGTTGAGAACCCCATTGAGTTGGTACAGGTCGGCCTGCGACGTTTCCGAGTCCCCCATCGAGCCATTTCTGATTAACTTGCCTTCCTCCTTCTTTTCCTCCGCGTCCTCTGCGTACTCCGCGTTTGGCGCTTGGGTTAGATAAAAAAAACAACAATGCAAGCTTTGGAAATAGCGGCGCGCATCCGCGCCGGCGAAATGAGCGCCCTGCAGGTTGTTGATGAGGCGCTTGCCGTCATCGAACGGCGCAATCACGCCATCAACTGCTTCATTGAAGTCACGGCTGAGCGCGCGAGGCGGGAGGCGAAGGCGGTCGACGACCTGCGCAGCAAGGGTGGAGTCCTGCCGCCGCTGGCCGGCGTGCCGTATGCGGTGAAGGATCTGTTCGACGTGGCCGGCCTGCCTACCATTGCCGGGTCGGCATTGCACAGGAATTCACCGCCTGCCGCGGCAGATGCAACCCTGGTTGCGCGCATGCGCGAAGCCGGGGCGGTGCTGGTCGGCACGCTGAACATGGACGCCTATGCTTACGGCTTCACGACCGAGAACACCGCGTATGGGCCGACGCGCAATCCGCATGACACGTCGCGGGTCGCGGGCGGCTCCTCCGGCGGATCGGGTGCGGCGGTGGCGGCGGGAATGGTGCCGCTGTCGCTCGGCTCGGATACCAACGGATCGATTCGTGTGCCGGCCTCCCTGTGCGGCATCTTCGGCGTGAAGCCCACCTACGGCCGCTTGCCGCGCACCGGGTCGTATCCTTTTGTCGACAGTCTCGACCACCTGGGCCCGTTTGCCACGACGACCGCCGATCTCGCCGCCTGCTACAACGCGCTGCAGGGCCCGGATGCGGCAGATCACGCCTGCGCACAAAGGCCCGCGGACACGGTTTCGCACAAGGCCGACGGCAAGCCCCTACGCGTGGCGCGGCTGACCGGCTATTTCGATCGCTATGCTTCGGAGCAGGCGCGGGCCGCATCCGTGCGGGCGGCGGAATGCCTCGGCGCTGTGGACGAAATAGAACTGCCGCACGTGCAGCGCGCCCGCGCCGCCGCGTTCATCATTACCGCGACGGAAGGCGGCGAGCGGCACTTGCAGACCCTGAAGGATCACTACGCGCAATTCGAGCCCCACTCGCGTGACCGCTTTCTTGCCGGCGCATTGACGCCGGCCGGCTGGTACGTGAAGGCACAGCGGCTGCGCCTCTGGTTCCGCGAGCGCGTGGCCGAAATATTCACGCGCTACGATGTGCTGATCGCGCCGGCAACACCGGTGGGCGCGATGCCGATCGGCACCGAATGGATCGAACTGGGCGGGGAGAAGCTGCCGCTGCGGGCGAGCATGGGCCTGTTCACCCAACCGATTTCCTTCGTCGGCCTGCCGGTGGTAGCCGCACCGATTGACGTCGCAGGAGAATTACCCATTGGCGTGCAGTTGATCGCCGCGCCCTGGCGCGAGGACCTGTGCTTCGCCGCCGCCCGGCGCCTCGAGCAAGCCGGCGTGGCCAAAGCGCGCATCACGAGAGGATGAGCATGGAGATCAACCGGCCGGACGTGCTCGCCGAGGTCACTACCGCCGTGGACCGGTATGAGCAGGCATTGGTGACCAACGACCTTGCCACACTCGGGGAATTGTTCTGGAATAGTCCGTATGTCCTGCGCTACGGACCGGCGGAGAATCTCCATGGCTACGAGCAGATCGCCGGCTTCCGCGCCGCGCGCTCGCCGTTGAACCTCCAGCGCACCGTGCTGCGGCGGATCATCACCACGTTCGGGAAAGACTTTGCAACGGCAAACGTCGAGTTTTTGCGCCCGCCTTCGGCCCGGGTCGGCCGCCAGAGCCAGGCGTGGGCGCGCATGCCGGAGGGATGGAGAGTCGTGGCGGCCCACGTCAGCCTGATCGAGGAGAAGAAGTAGTGTTCGATTCCGCCCTGATCGTCATCGATCTGCAACGCGATTATTTCTCCGGCGGCAAGTTCCCGCTGCCGGGAATCGAGCGCACGGTCGAGCGCGCCGCCCAATTGGTTACATTGTTTCGCGGCAACGGCCTGCCGGTAGTTCACGTGCGTCACGTCGAAATGGACCCGGCGGTCGGTTTTCTTCTCGGCGGCACGCCCGGCGCGGAGATCGATCCACGCGTTGCACCGCAGGGCGAAGACCTGCTGATCACCAAGAATTATCCGAATGCTTTTCGCGACACTACGCTGGCAAAGATCATTCACGTGCTTGGCGCGAAGGAGCTGTTCTTCTGCGGTGCGATGAGCAACATGTGCGTCGACGCGACGGTCAGGGCGGCGTTCGACATGGGTTACCACTGCACCGTGATCGAAGATGCCTGCGCCGCCAGCGATCTGGAGTTCGGCGGCAACGTGATTCCCGCAGCGCTGGTCCACGGCGCGTTCATGGCCGCACTGGCCTCCGCCTACGGCGAGGTCGTGGACCTCAAGACTTTTTCCAACAGGCTCGCCGCCGGCTGATTGCCTGGAGGTCAGCGTCAGGGCTTCACGAGATCGACAATGGATACGCCGGCATTGGACCGGAGTTTTCTTTTTGTCCCTGGCGCTCTCCTCGCAGTCCTCAGCACGGGCATCCAACCTGATTGCCTTTTCTGCAGGGAGGGTCTAAATTCTGGCGCTATCGGGTCTGGCACCGCAGGAACGAGCCGGCATGGTGCCGCGTCCAGCGAAATGGTTCGCCCGTCGTTCACCCGTAGCGTTTGTTCAGCAGGTCTTCAAAGGAGTTTACTCATGAAAGTGACACGCAACATCGGCATGCTGTTATTGGCCCTTTGGCTTATCCTGACCGGGCTGATACCGCTGCTCAATCTCGGTTTCTCAGGACTGGGAACCGTGATGGCTGTTCTCGCCATCGCTGCAGGTGTATTGATTGTCGTCGGGCGCTAGACGGAGTTTGCGAGCACCTCGTTGCCGAAGTTGTCCTTGACGCTGCCGGCGACGTGCCCGACCTGAACGCTTTCTCCGAACGTCCCTCCGCCGGCTGATCCTCCCGGCCGGTCTCCGCACCAAGCCCGGGCACCCGCACGCAATATGGGTGCGGCTTGCTCCTGTCATGGCGGCCCGGAACCTTTCAACACCCTGAATTAAAAGCAGCTCTCCGCCGGAATGGGAGGCTGCTTCCTGTGGCCCGCTTATTGCGGATTCATGACCAGCGCGACCACATGGGATCGTCCGCCGCTAGCCGGACGATGCGTCGCTGCAACCTAAAGGGAGATCACGTCATGACAACGGCAAAGCCTGCAATCTGGGTGCCTGGGGACTGGAACGCCTTCTTCGGCTTCGGCACCAACATTCTCGTCAACCTGCTGGTCCTCACCGGGTTGCTGCGCTACGTGGTGCAGATGCCGGACGACATCATCTTCGGCCGCATTCTGCCGGCCTGCGGACTGATGCTGTTCATGAGCACCATGTACTACGCCTGGATGGCCTACAAGCTGGCGAAGGAGACCGGGCGCAACGACGTCTGCGCGCTGCCCTCCGGCACCAGTGTTCCGCACATGTTCGTGGTGATCTTCGTGATCATCCTGCCGATCAGCCTCCAGACCGGCGATCCGATCAAGGGCTGGGAAGCGGGGCTGGCCTGGGTGTTCATCCAGAGCTTCGTGCTGATGGCTGGCGGCTTCATCGCCCCCTGGATCCGCAAGATCACCCCGCGCGCAGCACTGCTCGGCACCTTGGCCGGCGTCTCCATTGCGTTCATCTCGATGCGCCCGGCGCTGGAGATGTACATGACCCCGGTGATCGGCGTGGTCTGCTTCGCCATCATCATCGCCAGCTGGTTCGGGGGCGTGCGCTACTTCAAAGGCATCCCCGCTGGCCTGGTGGCCATCGCGGTGGGCATGCTCATCGCGTGGGGCTCGGCGTTCATGGGTTTCAGCTACGGCGGCATGAGCCTGGAAAACCTGACCAGCTCCTTCTCCAGCTTCGGCTTCTCGATCCCGATTCCCGCATTCGGCCATGTGTTCTCCGGCTTCGAGTTCCTCGCCATCATCCTGGTGACCGCCATCCCGTTCGGCATCTACGACCTGGTCGAGGCCATCGACAACGTCGAGAGTGCATCGGCGGCGGGCGACAGCTTCCCGACCACCCGCGTGCTGACCGCCGACGGCGCCATCAGCCTGGTCGGCTGCCTGATGGGCAACCCCTTCATCCTCGCCGTGTACATCGGCCATCCGGGCTGGAAGGCGATCGGCGGGCGCATCGGTTATTCGGCGGCGACCGGCATCATGGTGATCCTGCTGTCGTGGCTGGGTATCATCGCGGTCATGATGTCGTTGATCCCGATCGTGGCGATCGCGCCGATCCTGCTCTACATCGGCATGCTGATCGGCGCGCAGGCCTTCCAGGAAACCCCGAAGAGCCACGCCCCCGCGGTGATCCTCACCCTGGTGCCTCACGTCGCGGCCTGGGGCAAGCTGCAGATCGACAATGCACTCGCCGTCGCCGGCACCAGCGCGGCGACGCTCGGCTTCGACAAACTTGGCCAGGTGGGGATTCTCTACAAAGGCCTGGAAACCCTGGGCGGCGGCGCCATCCTGACCAGCCTGGTGTTGGGTTCGCTCGCGGTGTTCCTGATCGAGCGCGAGTTCGCCAAGGCGGCGGCCTTCGCCTTGGTCGGCGCGGTGATGACCTTCTTCGGCTTCATGCACGGCGAGCACATCGGCTTCGCGCAATCCCCGGCCGTGGCGCTCAGTTACCTGATCGTGGCCTTCGTGCTCTACGGCTGCAAATACGCGAGCTATGCGCCGAAGCCGGCGGAGATCCATAAACATCACATCGGCCCGCTCGGCGAACCGGCGAGATAGTTTTCCAGTCGTTTAGCTGCGGAAAGAACGCCGGCCTTGTGCCGGCGTTTTTCTTTTCAGAACCCGAAGCCACCAACTGCCAGATTCCCTCCGGGATTGACGTGTTTGGCTTTTTTGCTGGCAGGGATTAAATTAAACAATATGATGATTAGGTGGCGGTTTTCCGATAGGAACTCTCAAATGACGGTTTATAAAGCGTCATTTAAGGGGTCTATTTCGTTAGCCATCACACATGACACCCGATGAAGAAACCGAAATCCTGAAGCTAATGCGCGCCGCAAGAGTGAAGCGCCGTGGTTACGCAGACTTCTTCGGTTGGGCCACCGACAGAGATCTTGAAGAGTGGGGTGTGGTCTCAGCGTTGTCGGAGTCATTGGAGGCGGATAACGTGTCGTTCCTTTCCACCCTCAGGCGGCGGGGGCGGCCAAACGATCCTCCCGATTGTGAGGCACTCAGTTCAAGCGGGTCTCGAATTGCCATTGAAGTAACGGAACTTGTGAACGGCGAGGCGATTCGCGCCTTCAAAGAGGGGCGCGTCTACGACTGGGCAGAATGGAGCAGAGACAAGGTTCTATCAGTGCTCGCGGAGCGTGTAGCGGGGAAGGACAAGCGCTTCCCGTACTTGAAAGAACCACCGTACGAAGGCGGCTACGTAGTGGTCGTGCACACCGATGAACCGACGCTATCGCCGTCCACCGTAGAGATTTTCTTGAACGGACATCGATTTGCGAAGCCTCATTACGTTAGTAGGGCGTTTCTTGTCCTCTCGTACGACCCAGCCACTGAGCGCTGCCCATACTTCGAGTTGGCGTTCAATGGCTAACCGTGCAGTCGAGAATGACGCGATGCGAGCGTCACTCGCACGCGCATCTCGCTGCAGACGTTGATATGGCTTACGCATGCAAAGCCATTCTGTCTAAGTAGCTTCAGATAATGTTCTCGCCTTCCCGCCACGGCAGCGTGGACAGGTCGATGCGCCAGGCAGTTCCGGATGTGACCTTGGCGAAACTGATTTCGAAATCCATCAGGTTGCGCAATGCGCCCGTGCCCTTGTCCGCAGCGAGCAGGGTCATGCTGGGTGAAACCGGCAGTTGCTCCTTGCGCGGGCGTACGATCATGCGAAAGGCGCCGGCGCCCAGGAGCAGGGTGGGCGGGCTATCCGAGAGCTGCCTGGCGAAGCTGGCGCCCAGACTGCCGGGCACGCGATCCCAGATTTCGAAGTAGTCCGCTTCCACGCCGTACTCCAGCACACGGTCGGGTGTCTCGAACACCATGCGGCCGATGTCGTTGGCACCACTTGGCGGCTGGAAGTCGTATTGACGCAGCCAGCGGCAGATGCCGCCTTCGACCACCGTGGTTCCCGAGAAACCCTGTTGCCGGGCCAGCGCGAACAGCTCATCGCGCGTCAGTTGGTCGAGCGCTAGTTTGCCTTTACAGGGGGGACGGCTGGCCGGCACCCGGATGTCGGCATGCCAGGATTGCGTCTGCATCCAGTAAACCTGCGTCGTGGTGTCCTCGACCTTCGGCGTGCGCAGCAGCGTGCGCTTCCAGACGCCGATGTACTCGGGCGGTACCTTCGGTCCTCTGACTAGATCCATAAGTTACACCCAACGCAGAGGCGCAGAGTACGCAGAGGTCGCGGAGCAATTAATTGAAGAAAACGGGAATGGTAGAGGGTTGAGGAAGACTATAAATCGTGGATAGACGTCAATCTGTCGAGATACCGGAGAATCGCCGAATTCGTTTTCCTCTGCGACCTTTGCGTACTCTGCGCCTCTGCGTTGGGTGTAGGAATGTAAGATCATTCGTGAAATAAGGGGAAATGGCGAAGCCCGCGCCAGAAAGCCATATCGTGATTGGGCCACAACTGCGCCTGCTCCGCTTTCGCGATGCGCTTCAGCTTGCGGATGCTGTCGATGGCCATGGCTTCCTGTTCGCGCCAGCACAGGCCGGGGGCGATTTCGTCCTCCAGGTTCTCCGTGAGGTCGGCAGCATCGCCGCAAAGGATGACCGGGGGGCCTTTGGGCATTTCGATAAACAGCGACATGTGGCCGGCGGTGTGTCCCGGGCTGGAAATCGCGTGCACGCCGGGAACGAGCTCGTACTCGCCCTGCATCACCTTCCACCGATAGG
>JBKJUC010000243.1:0-6974 GCA_046590325.1 Burkholderiales bacterium
CCGCGCATGAGTTCCTGGAATTCGAGATGGTTGTAGAGCCGCAGGAATATTTCCTCCAGCATGCCGGTCGTTTCGCCGACGTAGACCATCGCGACATAAAAAGCCGAAAACGCCCCGGTTCTCTGCAGGGAGGTCGACAACGGGCGCCCGCTGTCCAGGCTTTCACGGACCTCGCGCAGAACCTCGCGAAACGCCGGACTGGTTGCCGACTCCTGCAAGCCGGTCAGCGCACGCATGATGGGCACGCCGGCCTTCAGCAGGGCATACATCTGCCGGCTGAACAGCAGCATCTCGGCGTGATCGATGCGCCGCTTGCTGAACTTCGAGAAAATACCCTGACCCTTAGCGCGCGGCGCCGGGGCTGCGCCGATTTCCACCGGCGTGATGCCGGTGCTGAACAACTGGGTCGCAACCGCGGAGCTGTCCACGCCCTCGATCACCCCCCGCACCTGGTCGCCGACCGAATTGCGCCCGCTGTAGGCAAAATGCGCCATCAGTCGTCAACCTGGGTGCCGATGCGCATGGCTTCCTCGACCGTTGTCCTGCCCTGCACGACGAGCTCGAGAGCATGATCCTTGAGGGTGCGACCCGCGATCTGGCGTCGGGCCGCTTCGATGAACACGGCCGGGTCGGGCTGGTTCGCCGCCTCGACCACCGGCCGGGTCATCTCCAGCATTTCGTAGACACCGGTACGTCCAAGATAGCCGGTGCCATTGCACTGCGTGCAGCCGCGGCCCTTGCGGAACTGGGTCGCGACGGCGCGATCGCCGAGTTCGTTGCGCACCCAGACCTCCTCGTTCGGCGCCAGTTGCGCCGGTTCACCGCAACTCTCGCAAACCAGGCGCAGCAGCCGCTGGGCGACCACGACCTGCAGCGACATGGCGACCATGTAGCGCGGCGCGCCCATGTCCAGCAGGCGTATGGGTGTGCTGACCGCATCGTTCGTGTGCAGCGTCGACAGCACCATGTGGCCCGTCATCGCGGCACGCAGTCCCGTTTCCACTGTGCCCTGGTCGCGCATTTCGCCGACGAGGATGACGTCGGGATCCTGGCGCAATGCCGTGCGCAGGACCCGGGCGAAGGTGAGTTCGATCTTCTCGTGGATCTGCACCTGATTGATGCCAGGCAGCCGGTATTCAACCGGGTCTTCGACGGTGATGATCTTGCGCGCGGTGGTATTGAGCTCGTCGAGCGCGGCATACAACGTGGTCGTCTTGCCGCTGCCGGTGGGCCCGGTGACCAGCACCATGCCCGAGGGACGGCGGATGACTTCGCGCAGGCGCTCCAGCATCCATTTCGGCATGCCGATGCGTTCCAGTCCGAGGATGCCGCCGCTCTGGTTCAAAAGGCGCATCACTACCGATTCGCCGAACTGGGTCGGCATGGTGGAGATGCGAACGTCGATCGATACATTGCGGACCTTGACGTTAAAGCGGCCGTCCTGCGGCAGGCGGCGCTCGGAGATGTCGAGTCCGGACATCAGTTTCAGGCGCAATACCAGCGCTGAAGCAATCTTCGAATCGGCCTCGGTCTGCAGGTGCAGCACGCCGTCGATGCGGAAGCGGATGTGCAGCTTTCTTTCCTGCGGCTCGATGTGAATATCGGAAGCCCGAACCTGCACCGCGTCTTCGAAAACCGACTGCAGCAGCTTGACCACCGGCGCATCCTCGATGCCCGCGGTGAGCCCGATGCCACCAAGGTCGATGACGGCTTCGCCGAGTTCTTCGCCGAGTTCCTGCGCCAGGCCGCTAATTTCCTCGGTGCGGCGGTAGACCCGGTCGATGTTCTGCAGCAGCGCGGATTCGCTGACCACGGCAAGCTGGATGTCGCGCTTGAGGACACGGTTGATTTCGTCGTAAGCGAACAGATCCGTCGGATCCGCCATGCCGACCCGGTAATAGGTTCCCGAATCCTCGAGGACGATTGCGCGGAAGCGTCGGGCCAATGTCTCCGGCAGGAGCGTCGCGATTTCCGGCTTGATATTGAAATGCTTGAGATTGATGAACGGGACCTGGAGCTGGCGCGCGAGCGCGCCGCCGATCTGGTCCTCGGTGAGGAAGCCGGAGTCGATGAAAATGCGTCCGAGCTTGCGGCCGCTGCGCTTTTGTTCGTCAAGCGCCGACTTGAGCTGGTCATCCGTCAACAACTTCTGCTGGAGCAGGATCTCCCCCAGCCTGATTTTTTCCGGTCTACCCACTGCGGGTTTCCCCCCTGGCCCCAACTTTCAAAGAAACTTTAGGTTTATATTGCAGCCTCTTGAATTGGCAGCTTAAACTCTTAGAAACCCTTGTGCAACAAAAAATGTTCGATGTCGTCCTTTATCAGCCCGAAATTCCGCCCAACACAGGTAATGTGATCCGGCTCTGCGCCAACACCGGTTGCAGGCTCCACCTGATCCGTCCCCTGGGATTTGGCATGGAGGACAGCCAACTTAAACGTGCCGGCCTCGACTACCACGAATACGCCCCGGTCCAGGCGTACGCGGACTTCGACGCCTTCATCGCTACAGTTCCCGATGCGAGGACGTTTGCCTTCACGACCAAGGCAAACAGTCGTTACGACCAGGCCGGCTTCAAGGCAGGCGACGTTCTGGTGTTTGGGCCGGAAACGCGGGGGCTGCCGCAGGAGGTATTAGCTACATTCGAACCGCAGCACCGGCTGCGGCTGCCAATGATGCCTACCAGCCGCAGTCTCAACCTTTCAAATGCCGTAGCGGTGGTGGTCTACGAAGCGCTGAGGCAGAACGGGTTTAGAGGAATGAGTTAGCGCACGCTTTCTTGTTTCGGCTCGCGGTGCATGAGCTCTTCGAACGCGACCTGCACCGAAACCTGTCCATCCAGAAGCCGCCAGACCGCGGTAGCGATCGGCATTTCCACGCGGTTTTCCGTTGCCAGCCTGACGACTTCTCGTGCCGTAACGACCCCCTCGGCGACGTGTCCGAGGTCGGCAAGGATGTCGGCCAACCGCTGACCAGCGCCGAGTCCCAGGCCGACGCGGCGATTTCTCGACAAATCGGAGGTAGCGGTGAGCACCAGATCTCCCGCTCCGGCCAGGCCCATGAAAGTCTCCGTCCGGCCGCCCAAGGCGACGCCAAGGCGGCTCATCTCGGCCAGACCTCGGGTAATCAGCGCCGCGCGGGCACTGTTGCCGAGTTTCAGTCCATCGCAAACGCCGGCGGCGATGGCAATGACGTTCTTCACCGCGCCTCCGGTTTCTACGCCAGCCAGGTCGTTGCTGGAGTAGACCCGGAATCTGCCGGTATGGAGTTCCCGCGCCGCAACGGCCGCGAATTCCGCATCGGCCGACGCCAGAGTCACGGCGGCCGGCAGGCCCTGCGCCACTTCAGCCGCGAAGCTCGGTCCGGACAGCGCGGCACAGGAATAGCCGTCGCCGAGTTCGTCCGCCGCAACCTGGTGGGGAAACTTTCCGCTGCCGGTTTCGAAGCCCTTGCACAGCCACACCAGGCCTGGCTTGCCCGGCAAGTGCGCGACGAGCCTGAGGGTTTCACGCAGAGCCGCCGTTGGCACGGCGGCGATGACCAGTTGGCAATCCGAGAGTGCAGCTTCTGCATCGCCGCTGAGGCGCAACGTGGTTGGAAGCGCAATGCCAGGGAGATAGCGGCTGTTGACGCCTTCGGCACGCATGCGTTCGTACTGCTGCGGATCGCGGCACCATAGGGTGACCCGATGCTGCGACGACATCGCGATGCCCAGCGCCGTTCCCCATGCACCGGCACCGAGAATTGCGAGATTCATACGCCCCAGAGCTGGCTGACCTTGATGAAGCCGGTCTCGCCGTCCGGGTGACGGACCTTGACCCAGCCTGCGGTGATGCCGATGAATTCAAGCAACACCCCTTTCTCGGCGGTGAAGGCCAGCGCCGCGATATCGGCGGGCGACTGGCGCGCCTCGGCGCTCGAACTCCTGACCATGACCGTGCGCTTGTCGGACAACTGCTTGCTCTCTATCCAGGCGAATTCACCCGTATCGTCGCGCACCTTGTTCCAGCCCTCGATCTTCACCACCACTTCCACCGGATAGTCGCGAGACAGTACAAAAAGCTTTTGCGCCTTGGTCGAAGGCGCGTCATACAACACCGCGCCGGAATCGGCGACCGAACGAAAATCCAGCGCCAGAGCCGCTGCCGGAGCGGTGGATCCAACCGCCAGAACTGCAATTAAGACCGGGGCGCGAAACATCTGCTACATCCTAGTGGGTGGGAGCCGCAGCGGCCTGGGCCTGGCTTTGCTGCCGGGCCTGGTAGATCGCCTCGAAATTCATGGGCGCCAGGACGACCGGCGGAAAACCGGCCCGCACCACCGCATCGGATATGACCTCGCGCACATAGGGAAACAGGATGTTGGGGCAGGTCACGCCCAGCACGACCTCCATTTCCGGTTGCGGCACGTTGCGGATCTGGAACACGCCACCCTGGGTAGCCTCCACCAGGAAAACGGATTTGTCGCCGAGCTTGGCCGTGACGGTAACCGTAAGGAGCACAACGTAGTAACCGTCGTCGATGGGGTTGGCGGCGTTGTTCATCTGGATCTCGATCTGCGGGGGATCGCGCTCGAGGTAGATCCTGGGAGCGTTCGGCACTTCGATGGAAAGATCCTTGACGAACAGCTTTTCAACCGAGAAGGCCGGTTGGGTGGGATTGGGTTGCTGGCTCATGTTTACCTGTAGTTGAATGAATTAACTTGCCGTTGCGGACGCACCGACGCCGGGCTCCAGCAGTGGACCCAGCTTGCCGGCATGATCGAGGGCAGCCAAGTCGTCGAAACCGCCGACGTGGAAGTCCCCCACGTAGATCTGCGGGACCGTGCGCCGGCCGGTACGCTGCATCATCTCCGCACGGCGCCCCGGATCCAGATCAACGCGGACTTTCTCGATCTCCGCGACACCCTTGCTGCGCAACAGGCGCTCGGCCGCCACGCAATACGGGCACACTGCCGTGCAATACATCCTGATGGGCCGCATTTTATTTCTCCACTGGAAGGTTCGCCTGCTGCCACGCGTTGATCCCGCCGGACAACACCATCACCTGGCTGAGGCCAGCCTTCCTGAGCTGCGCTGTGACTGCATGCGAACGGCCGCCGGTCTGGCAGACAAGGATGACCGGCCGGTCCTTGAGTTTTTCCAGTTCGCCGGCGCGCTTGTCGAGCTGGCTCTGGGGAATGTTCCGGGCATTCGGTGCATGGCCGCCGCCGAATTCCGCAGGCTCGCGCAAATCTACCATCACCGCGTCTTTGCGGTTGATGAGCTGCACCGCTTCCATCGGCCCGACTTCAGTCGCACCGCTGAGCTTGCGACTGATCAACGGCCAAACCAGCACGCCGCCGCTCGCCACCGCGATTAATAACAGCCAGATATTCTGTTGAATGAATGTCACTTGCTCTGCTCCCGATTCACCTGCTCTGCATAATGCAGCAACTGTTTCACACCTGGCTCCGTTTCGGCAAGGCGCCTCACGAACCCGACTGCTTCCTTCCTGTCATTGGGATAGTTCGCTGCCGCCAGGTCCCAGTACGCACGCATGCCCTCGAGGTCTCCCCCCATGGCAAGCAGGATCGCCTGGCGATACGCAATGTCATTGGTGGGAAGATATCGCAGCACCCGCGCATTGAGAACGATCTTGTCCTGCAACCGTTCCGTGTTCAGCAACATCTGTCGCGCCAGCGCCAGTTCGATGTAGGGGGCAAAAAGCGAATGGCCCTGCAGATCGAGCAATATCCCGACCGCGGAGCCGGAGCGCGCATCGGCCGATGCCGCCTCAACCGGCGGCCGCTGGATCCGTTGCAGCGTCCGGTAGTCGCGGAAAACATTGCTGAATGCCACCACCCCAAGCAGCACGGCGGCCGCCAGAACCAACCTGCCGCTGCGTGGATTTCCGACTGACGGCGGCGAGGATTCGGCCACCCCCAGCAACACCGCGGCTATCCCGAGAAAGTACGCGTACCACAAGGGGTACTCTAGCATACTGTGCAGTCCCAGAATCCAGAGCGCGACGAGAATCCACCAGAGCTGCGGCCCCTGCCGCTCGCGACGCAGCGCCCACAGCCACCACGCCAATCCTCCCAGCAGGATGACCAGTCCCGCGATCCCGAACTCCGCGCCAATCTGTATCACGAGGTTGTGGGCGTGATCGATGATGCCTTCCTCGGTAGTCAGTCCGGGAATGCGCGCGCTCAGCGCAAAGTAGTTCCAGGCAAACTGCTTGAAACCCACGCCGATCAGCGGCGAGCTCGCAAACATCAGCCAGCCCCCCTCCCAGAAACGCAGGCGAACCGACGAGGACATCCCCTCGCTGCGGACCCGATCGCCGATGGTCTCGATGGGGGCATTGACCCATGACAGCACGGGCCCCAGCAACATGAGCGCAGCGAACAGACCTCCGAGCACAACAATGCTGAACAGGAGTATCCGGTTGCTTTCCACGCCGGGCTGGCGCAACCGCAACAGCCCGGCAAGCACCACGAATACCAATGCGTAGAGCCATACCGCGCGCGAACCGGACGTCACAAGAATCAACAGAATCAGGACCACGGCAACGATTGCAAACCAGGGAGAAATGCGGCGCACCCCAAACAGGTAGCCCACCGACGCCAGGCCCAGGCACAGGTAACTGGCCAGGTGATTAGGCTGGCCGGTGTTAGCGTAAATGCGCCCATGCAGTTGCGGAACGATGAGCGGCGCCAGCGCAGTTTTCACCCCTAGCAGCTGGATCAGGCCGATAGCCGCGCTGAGCAGGGAACCTGCAATCAGGAACCAGCAAAGCGCATGGACGACGGCTTCGATGCCAAGCACCTGCCGCAGCCGGACTGCGAGAAGCGCGAGGGCCGCGGCCCAGAGCACGTACAGCGCCCCCAGCAGGTTGAACTGCGGATAAACCGCCTTGCCGAAGCTGATCTGAAGCACCATGAGCAGGGCGAATCCGAGGAACATCAAGCCGATGCGGGGCAGGCGGATTCCCGC
>JBKJUC010000052.1:0-23362 GCA_046590325.1 Burkholderiales bacterium
AAAAGTCGGCCCGTCGCTGCCAGGCGCCAGCAGCAGATAAACGCGCGCGGCCTGGTCAAGACTCCAGTCGCGCGGATCCCAGCCAGGGCGTGCGATGGCAGCCTGCGCAAGTTCCGCAGCTGTCAGGGCCAGATCCGCCTTGCCGATTTTGCGCGCCACCAGGCTGATGGCGATGTAGAAATCCCTGTCGCTTCCCGCACGCAAGGCCTGCGCCGTGGTTTTCAGCCAGCCGCCGGCTTCGGCGGGAAGGCGTGTTTCAAGCCATTTCTCGATCAACTGCGCCGGACTCACGCCGCCCTCCTCGAGGTGGCGGAACTGCTGAATACATGATCGAGCAGCAGATGTTTTACCTCGGTCGCCCGCACCGGTGCTTCTCCCTTCAGCAATTCCGGTGCCGACGTGATCAATAGCGGCCCCTCATCGGCCCGGTCGGTCGGGCGGCCATGCGAGCCCTTAACCAAGGTCGCATCCAGCGATATCACGTCCATGAGATAACGCATGCCCAGTTTCTTCTGGGCCAGTCGCAATGCAATCCGCAATTTGGCCAGCGGCAGCGCCGGATCGATGAACAGTTCGACCGGGTCGTAGCCGGGTTTGCGGTGGATGTCCACGGTGCGTGCGTAATCCGGCGCTTTTGCGTCGTCCAGGAAGTGGTAATAAGTGAACCAGCTGTCCGCGCGGGATATCGCCACGAGCTCGCCCGAACGCGGATGGTCAAGGCCCATCTCGCGCTTGCCCGCTTCGTCGAGCACGCGCTCCACCCCGGGCAGCGACCGCAGCAGGTCGGCAACTTTGTTGACGAGTTCCGGACGCTGTACGTACACATGCGCGATCTGGTGGTCGGCAAGCGCAAACGCCTCCGAGGCACCGGCGTCGAGTTGCTCCCGGCCCAGTTCCTCGCGCACGCGCAGCCACCCGGCCTGACGCAGCGCGCGATTGATGTGCACGGGCCGGGATACTTCCGTGATGCCGTACTCGGACAGCGCGACGACATGCGCGCCCGCGCGCTTCGCCATTTCGATCAGTTCGCCGCAAACTGCGTCCACTTGAGCGACGTCCCGTGCGATGTCCGGATGATTCGGGCCGAGGCGCTGCAGGTTGTAGTCGAGATGCGGCAGGTAAACCAGCGTCAGGGTGGGGCGATACTTCGCGAACACATGCTGCGTGCTGCGCCCGATCCAGTTCGTCGATGTCATGTCGGCCGCCGGGCCCCAGAACCTGAATAGCGGAAACTCGCCGATGGCGGCCTGTAACTCATCGCGCAGTTCCGGCGGATAGGTGTAGACGTCAGGGAGCTTGCGTCCGTCCGCGGGATACATCGGCCGTGGCGTGGCAGAGATGTCGGCGGTGGAATACATGTTGTACCACCAGAACATCTTGGCGCAGGTAAAAGCCGGATCGCGGCGCTTGGCCGCTTCCCAGATCTTTTCTCCATGCACCAGCCTGTTCGACTGGCGCCACAGCCAGATCTCGGAAAGATCACGGAAGTACCAGCCGTTGCCGACGATGCCGTGCTCACGCGGCAGGGTGCCCGTCACGAACGTCGACTGGACCGTGGTCGTCACGGCGGGCACCACCGTTTCCAGCGGCCGCATCGCCCCCTGCCGCGCCAGCGCGCCCAGGTTCGGCGCGTGCGCGAGCAATGTGGGGGTCATCCCGACGACATTGAGTACCAGAGTGCGGCTCATGCTTTCGATTGCTTCGACATCCTCGGCGACATCCTCGGCGACATCCTTGGCGACATCCGTGGCCCTTCGCTGAAGCCTGGATTCGGCTACGCCGGCGAACTACACCGCCCCGGAATCACCCGCGGCGGAATCACGGTTGCGAACTCCTCATAGGAACTTCGACCCCGGCGGTTCGGGTCTGTTCTGGTCGTGCCGGAGCCTCGCGCCCTGTTTTTCCCGTGCAGGCGAAGGCTTCAGGGATGGGCGGAGTATAACGTGCAGGGGTGCTTCGTTGGAGTTACGCGGGGACATGCGCCGGGCGTAATCCGGGGCGGAAGTTCTTCTTGCACTGCAGCGAAACTGCCCGGCACCGATCCGGCGGGACCGATTCCCGGTCGGCTGCACTTCAGCCGGCTTGCGGATTTTCTTCCGGTTCGAAGCCGCTGGCGATCAATCCGTGGGCGAGCGCGATGCGAACCACCTGCGCGCTGTTGCTGACGTCGAGCTTGTGCTTGATGCTTGACTGGTAGTTGGCCACGGTTTTGTAGGACAGGCAGAGAATCCTCGAGATCTCCTGCAACGAGTGTCCCGCCACCAGCAGGCGGAATACTTCGAATTCACGCGCGGACAATGCATCGATCGGATTATCGCGCCCCGGCAGCATCTGCACCGCAAGCTCCTGGGCCATTTCATGGCTGATGTAAAGTTTCCCGCCGGCCACCAGACGGACCGCCTCCACGAGGACTTCCGGAGCGGCGGACTTGGTCACATAGCCGCGGGCGCCGGCCTGCAGCGCCCGTGACGAAAACACGGTGTCTTCATGCATGCTGAACATCAGGATCTTCGCGTCCGGGAGGCGGGCGACGATGCGCCGCACCGCCTCGATGCCGCCGATCCCGGGCAAGTTGATGTCCATCACAGTGACGTCCGGCTGCAGTTCGCAGACCGTGCGATAAGCCTGCTCGCCGGTCGAGACATCGGCAACCACCGAGATGTCATCGGTACGTTCCAGGAGGCGCCGGTAGCCTTCGCGCACCACCGCATGGTCATCCACCAGCACCACGCGCACCGCTTTCCTTGTCTCGCTCATTTCGGGTCTCCAGCGGGTATGGCGGCCCGGATCCGCACGCCACGGCCCGGCGCGCTTTCGAGTTCGAATCGTCCTGAAAGCGACTCGACACGCTCGCGCATGCCCGCCAGACCCAGGCCCTGGTTGCGCCGGCCGGGGTCGAAGCCACGGCCGTCATCCTCGAATCCGAAGCGTATCTGGTCCCGGTCGCGCATCAGGGAAATGGCCACGTGCCCGGCATCGGCATGCTTGGCGACATTGGTCAGGCATTCCTGCACCAGCCGATAGAGGGTAATGTTGACCTGCTCTCCCAGACCGTCGAGTTCTCCTTGGGCATCGAATTCGCAGCGCACCCGGGCGTGACGGCGCTGCCACTGCTCCACACCGTATTGCACCGCAGAGCGCAGGCCCAGCTCGTCGAGCGCCACCGGCCGCAGCCTCTGCATGAGGCTGCGCACAACGTCGTAGACGTGGCTCGAAACATCCATGATGGCCTGGGCACTGCGCCGGACTTCCGACCCGGCTTCGCTCTGGTCGCGGATGCTGACCGCATCCACCTTGATTGCGTTAAGACACTGCCCAAGCTCGTCGTGCAGTTCCCGGGCCAGGTGGCGGCGCTCCTCCTCCTGGACCTGCATGGAGCGCTGCGAGAGCATGCGGTTTTCGTCGAGGGCCAGGGCCAATGCCTGCTGTGCCGCCAGCCGGAGATTCAGTTCTTCCCGGGCATGACGGAAGCGGCGCCAGGAGAACCACGCCATGGCGATCGCCAGGACCACGATCGTGACCGGCAGTTCATCGACCTGATAGGTTTCGAACGGACGCAGCGCGGAGACCAGGCCCTCGTTGATTTCGAAGGCAACTGACACGGCGAAGGCCAGGATGGTTGCGCTCGCGACAACAATCAAGTCGACGGCGACCGAGGGCCTCAGGCCCCCGGCGGAGGGGGGCTGCATGCTCTGTGAAAGTGGACTCATGGTAATGGCCTGGGCTTGCCGTCCAGCGGACGCCGATGAATCATGGGCGCCGGTGGACCGGGGACAACCTGTATAGCGGAAGGCAACCCGGGCCGCAAAGGGATTATTTCCCGAACCGGGGTTCCGGTCACCGCCGGCCGCCCTTCCCTGAGGTCTTCCCCTGGGGTCTTCCCCTGTGTTCGCGAATCGCCGGCCGTCGAATATCGACACGATTTTACGCCCCGATTGACGGCTACAATAATTGGATCGACCGATCCGGGATCGGGCAACCGGTCAGGTACGGGTCGCACCACCGCATGCGAACGGGAATTTTTCCCGATCCCGCAGGGAGCCAATCCCTGATGTCCGGGAACCGCCACCATTAGATTTCGGGTGTCGTGCGGGTGCGGCATCCGGGAGGACGAGGTCCGACCCGAGGAGGAGTGGTCCGGCCTGGTCCGCAATAGTCAAAAAATATGAAAGGGATTGTCGCAATGGTCTGGAATTTTCTGCGTTCGCGTGCGTGCCTGGCCTTCATCGCCGGCTGGTGTTTTTCCGGCATGGCCGTTCAGGCAGCGGATAATCCGGCTACGGCACTGGAAGCCCCGACTGTCGAAGTCATCAGCACCACCCCAATCCAGGGCATCGGCGTGCCCGTAGACCAGGTGCCGGCGAATGTCCAGGTCACCACGGGCGCGAACATCCAGAAGCAACATACGCTTGACCTGTCCGAGTACCTCAACAACAACCTGGGCAGCGTCACGCTCAATCACGGCCAGAACAATCCATTCCAGCCCGACGTCAATTTCCGCGGGCTCTCGGCGTCGCCCCTGCTCGGGACGCCACAGGGGCTGTCAGTCTTCGTCGACGGCGTGCGGGTCAATGAGCCCTTCGGCGACGTGGTGAACTGGGACCTGATCCCGCAAAATGCAATCTCCACGCTCACGCTCATCCCCGGATCGAATCCGGTATTCGGCCTCAACACACTGGGCGCGGCGTTATCGGTGAGCACCAAGTCGGGCTTCCAGTATCCCGGCGCTTCCGTTTCGCTCTCCGGTGGTTCCTGGGGCAGAAAGGGCGCGGAAGTCGAATACGGCACCCACGGCGAAGCGACCGACCTCTTCATTGCCGGCAATTTCCTTGACGAGGATGGCTGGCGTGAACACTCGCCCAGCCGCCTCAAGACCCTTTTTGCCAAGGCAGGATTCGAGCGTGAGGACACCGATTTCGACGTGTCCCTGTCATTGGCAGACAATAAACTCGAAGGCACGCAGGCACTGCCGCTCGGCTGGCTCGACACGCGGGAGCAAGCCTATACCTGGCCGGACCGTAACAAAAACCAGGTCGCATTCCTCAACGCGCGCGCCAGCCACTTTTTGTCGGACGACAGGCTACTGGCAGGAAACGTCTACTACCGGCGCTACAACAACGACAACTTCAGCAGCAACGTCAACGACGACTGCGAAGATCCGGGAATTAATCCGGGAGCGTGCGCCGGCGGGGTCGGCGCGGGCGAACCGCAGGCGATAAACGACCTCAGCACCATCGAGACGACCGGGTACGGCGGGTCGCTCCAGGTCACGTTCCTGGGTGACCTTGGCAACAGGAAGAACAATCTGACGGTCGGCGCCAGTGCCGATTTCGGCAAGACGGATTTCTCCCAGCAGGAGGAAGAGGCCGACTTCACCGCCGACCGCGGCTCCATCGGCGCCGGCGTATTCAGCCTCGAAACCGATGTCGAAACCACCAATGACTACTACGGTCTCTATTTCACCGACGTCTATTCATTCGACGAGCGCTGGCATCTGACGTTGTCAGGCCGTTATAACTGGGCGAACACCACGATAAGGGACAAGACAGGCCTGGAACCGGCGCTCAACGGGGACCATACGTTCAAGCGCTTTAATCCGGCCGCCGGTCTGAACTTCAATCCGACGCCCGCGCTGTCGACCTATGTTTCCTACAGCGAGGGAATGCGCGCGCCGACGCCGGTCGAACTGACATGCGCGGACCCGGCCGCCCCCTGCCGGCTTCCCAATAATTTTCTCGCCGACCCGCCTCTGGAGAAGGTCGTCTCGAAGACGGTTGAAATCGGCGCGCGGGGCCGACTGTCGGAGTCGTCCGGCTGGAGTGCGGCGGTCTATCGCACGGATCTGGACAACGACATCATTTTTATTTCCAGCGGTGGCGCCGTAAACGCCGGCTTTTTCCAGAATGCCGGCAGAACCCGCCGGCAGGGCCTGGAACTGGGCTTGCACGGGCGCGTGGACAAGCTGAACCTCGCCGTCAACTACGGTTTCGTCGACGCGGTGTTCGCCTCCCCCCTGACGCTGAACAGCCCCAGCAATTCCTCCGCGGCCGTTAACGGCGATATTCAGGTCGCTTCCGGCGACAGGATTCCGGGAATTCCCCAGCATTCCGTCAAGCTGCGCGCGGAGTACGAATTCACCGAAGCGCTTTCACTGGGCGGCAACGCGGTGTATTTCTCATCCCAGTATGCCCGCGGCGATGAGAACAACCAGGATGCCAATGGCAGAGTCCCGGGCTATGCCGTCTTCAATCTGGATGCGAGATACCAGTACACCAGGCAACTGATGTTCTTCGGCCGGATCAACAATCTGTTCGACAAGGAATACGAAACTCTGGGCGTACTCGGCGAGAATTTCTTCAATGGCCCCGGACGCACGTTCGATGCGGGCAATGTAACCGGCGAGCAGTTCCGCTCCACCGGCGCACCGCGCGCCGCATGGGTGGGCGTGAATTACACGTTTGAAAAACTGCCGCGCCGCTAGTCAGCGTGGGCCACCGCCCGGGAAATGCATGAGGTCCAGGCAGGTTTGCGCAGGGCGGACTTGAAGCACGATTGCCGCCCTGCCCCTATAATTCACGCGGTGATCCGACCTGACCGCGCCAGTGACTGCATCCACGTCCCAGGAAACCTTTAGAGGCGGATGCCATTGCGGAGTGGTGCGCTTCGAAGTGGACGCCACCGACCCTATCCAGGCACTGGATTGCAACTGCTCGATATGCAGACGCACCGGGTTCCTGCACCTGATCGTTCCTGCATCCCGATTCCGCCTGCTCTCGGGTACGGACAGCCTCAGCACCTACACCTTCGAAACCGGCGTGGCGAAACACCTGTTCTGCAGGCATTGCGGGATCAAGTCTTACTACATCCCGCGCTCCAACCCGGACGGGTTCAGCGTCAACGTGCGCTGCCTGGACGGCTACCCGGACCTGCCGATGGCGGTCGAAAGCTTCGACGGCCGCAACTGGGAAGCCGGCGGCAGCGCGTTACGCAATCTTTCCCTCGACAGCACTCAAAAATGAAAAACCAGAAGATCAACGCCCTTATATTCGACGTCTTCGGCACCGTGGTGGACTGGCGCGGCAGCATCATCCGCGAAGGCCGCGCCTTCGGCCGCGAGAAGGGACTCGATGTCGACTGGACGGCTTTCGCCGATGCGTGGCGCGCAGGCTACAAGCCGGCCATGGACAAGGTGCGCAATAAAACCCTGCCCTGGATGAACATCGACCGCCTGCACCGCCTCATCCTCGACGACCTGCTGGTCAGGTTCGACATCCGCACGCTTAAAGAAGCCGACAAGGAGCATCTCAACCGCGTCTGGCACCGGCTCAAGCCGTGGCCCGATGCGGTGCGCGGACTCAAGCGCCTGAAGAAACTCTACGTGATCTCACCATTGTCGAACGGCAACGTGGCGCTGCTGACCAACATGGCCAAAAACGCGGGCTTGCCGTGGGATTGCGTGCTATCGGCCGAGCTGTTCCGGCACTACAAGCCGGATCCGGAGGCCTACCTCGGCGCGGCCGAAATGCTCGGCTTCAAGCCCGCGGAAGTGCTCATGGTGGCGGCGCACAAGGACGATCTGCGCGCAGCGAAGCGCTGCGGGCTGCGTACGGCCTTCGTACGCCGGCCGAAGGAACAAGGCCCGCAAGTAAAGCTCGACCTCACCGATGAGCGCAGCTTCGACCACAACGCCGACGATTTCCTCGACCTGGCTCGCCAGCTCGGTGCCTGGAAACAGGACTGAGTGCTGTGTGCCGGGTACTGAGTGCTGAGTAAGAACCTGTAGTCACTCGAAGCCACTGCTGAGGGGTTGAAATTGGCAGCCAAAGCGGCTACAGGATCGGGTGAGCGTGGAACGCAGGTCTGGGACCTGCCGCTCAGACTATTCCACTGGATCCTGGTCCTGCTGGTCGGCTCGCAGTTCGTCACAGCCTGGATCGGTGGCAATGCCCTCGAGTACCACGCCCTCGGAGGCTATGCCATCCTCGCGCTGGTGCTGTTCAGGATCGCGTGGGGTTTCCTTGGCGGCACGCACGCGCGCTTCACCGATTTCGTCCGTGGCCCGGTCACCGTGCTGGCTTACGTGAAATCGTTTTCGGCGAAGCCCGCCGTCGCCTGGCGTGGGCACAACCCGCTCGGCGGCTGGAGCGTGCTGGCGATGCTGGCCTCGCTGCTGATGCAGGCATCGACTGGCCTGTTCGCAAACGACGACGTGATGATGGAAGGCCCGCTGGTCAGGCACGTCTCGGGGCGCTTCAGCGAGATCGCAACAGCGATTCACGACGTCAATGCCATCATCCTGCTGACGCTGATCTCGCTGCACGTGCTCGCCGTGCTGTTCTATCTCTTCGGAAAAAAGCAGAACCTGATCGTCCCGATGCTCACCGGCGGCAAGACTTACACCGGGAATGTGAGCGGTGTCGCCGGACGGACCGGCCTGGCCGCCGCGCTGCTGGCCTGCGCCGCGGGCGTGGTCTACTTCATCGTCAACTACTGACTCGGCTATTTTTTGAATCGGCTATTTTTTGAGTCGGCTGTATTTCCTGACGTGTTCCGGCACGTTGAGTCCTGCCTTCAGGCGCGGGTCGGCCTTCGCAGTCGGAGAGAGCACGAGAAAGTCCAGCGTCCCGGCCCAGATCGGCAGCGCGTAATCCTCTTCATCGTCCGCGGGCGGCCCGCTCCGGATCTTGGCCGACGCTTCCTCAATGTCGAGCTTCAGCACCGTCGTGTCGTCGATCTCACGCTGCGTGACCGGCCGCAGGCTGTCCCAGCGCCCCGGGACGATCTGGTCGACGATCACCTTGAGCGCGGACAGCTTGGCGTCGCCGGTCACTTTCTCGGCGCTGCCCAGCATCACCACGGAACGGTAGTTGACCGAGGAATGGAAGGCCGAGCGCGCAAGGACCAGCCCATCCACCAGCGTCACCGTCACGCAGATCGGAATTTCCTTTTCGGCCTGGTTAAGCATCCGGCTCGACGCTGAACCGTGGATATACAGCGTGCGCCCTTCCCGGCCGTATCCCGTCGGAATGACATACGGCTGGCCGTTCTGCACGAAGCCCACATGGCAGAAGAACCCTTCATCGAGAATCGCTGCGACGGTCTCGAAGTCATGCTTCCCGCGCGCGGGATAGCGGTCGAGTTTGGTGCGGTCGGATAGAAGGTCAGACATGCGTTCCAGGCGCGAGGCACGGGGCGCTAGGCACTAGGTAAGACAAGTACGTCTCCTTTCCTGGTGCCTAGCGCCTCGTGCCTCGCGCCTGCCTCATTTGTTTCTGAATTTGTCGTGGCAGGCCTTGCACGCCTTGCCCGTTTCGCCGAGTTGGGCCTTGGACGCGGCGAGGTCGCCCTTCTTAGCCACTTCGGCGAGCTTGGCGGCCTCGACTTGCATTTTCTCCAGCTTGGCCTTGAAGTCATCCATGTCCAGCCAGATTTCCGGCTTGGCCTTGGTCTCGCCGGTCTCCGAGCCTTCGATGAAGCCTTCGAGCGGCAGCTTGCTCATGTAGGCGACAATCTCTGCATGACGCGCGAATGCGGCGGCATCGTAGGGTCGGTCACCCTTGGCCATGGCAGCCATCGGTCCGAAATTCCAGCCCATCACGGCATACACGCCACGACGGTACTTGATGGCATCTTCGGGCTTGGCCTGGGCAAAAGTGGACGAGGCGAACAGCGAGGTACAGGCGAACAGCAGCAGGGCAGCAATGAGGCGGTTCATGATTCCTCCGGAAGGGGACCTTCCGGAGGAATTCTAACACCCGTTTTTTAGACGACCCTGAAGTTCTTGAACTGCCACGGATCGGTATCGTCCACGTCTTCCGGGTACAGAACGCCGCGGTCTTCCAGCGGCGTCCAGTCCGTATAAACGCCGACCACCCTGCCCAGATAAGGCTTGCAGATCTGCAGCATGGTCTTGTAAGGCAACTCGTCGGGCTCGACGATTCCGGCTTCGGGATTGTTGATCGCCCAGATGATTGCCGAGGCGTAGCCGATATTGACCTGCAGGCTGGTTGCGTTGTTGTAAGGACAGAGCTTGCGCGCTTCCTCGATGGTGAGCTGGGAGCCGTACCAGTAGGCGCCCCGCTTGTGGCCCATCAACAGCACACCGAGCTCGTCCATGCCTTCGGAGATTTCATCGCGCAGCAAGCGGTAGCGCGGCGGGAAACGATAATTGTTGCCGATGTACTCGTGCATCGACAGCACCGCGTCGTCGCAGGGATGGTAGGAGTAATGGCAGGTGGGCCGGTACACCGCCTTGCCCTTCTTCTCCACGGTGAAATAGTCCGGAATGGAAGTCGCCTCGCCGTGGGAAATCAGGAATCCCAGCATCGGCCCTTCGAGCGGCGTCCAAGTGCGTACGCGGGTGGAAGCGCCGGTGCGTTCCAGGTAGATCGCCGCGCCACAGCCGAAATCGAACTTGCGCCCGTCAACGGGCCAGTTCTTTTCATGCGTGCCCCAGCCCAGTTCCGCCGGCTGCAGGGATTCGCCCGCAAAGGCTTCGCTGGACCACGTGTTGACGAACTCGTCGCGCGCCTTGCGGCGCGGGCTAAGCTGGCTGTCGCGCTCGGCAATGTGGATGACCTTGATGTCGAGCTTCTGGGCGAGTTCGGCCCATTTCTCGCGGGTCCTGGGTTCCGTGACCTTCAGCCCCGTGTCCTTGGCGACGTTCAGCAAAGCCTGCTTGGTCAGGTGCGAAACCAGGCCGGGATTGGCGCCGTGCATCAGCACGCAGGCCGGGCCCTTTGGATACTTGTTGCGCATTTTCAGCGCCGCTTCGCGATAGGCGTAGTTGGTGCGCTTCGCCGCCGGCACGCCGGTGTTGTTGTGGCCGCCGGGCCACGGTTCAATGCAGGCGTCGATGTAGAGAATGCCGCGCTTCTGGCAGTACTCGATGGTGTCGAGGCTGTTCACGTCGTAGGACGCATTGACCAGGAAATCCCCCTCGCTGAGGTACTTGTCGTACTGGGAGATGTACGATTCCTTCTTGATCGGCTCAATGATGAACTTGACGCCGAGGCTGCCAGCGATCTCACGGCCGAATGCATTGGCCGTGACGATGGTGATTTGCTCGGCCTTGATGTCGATGTGGCGCAGGATCAGCGGCAGGGATCCCTGCCCGACCGAACCGAAACCCACGATGAGCATTTTGCCCTTGAAGGATGCGTACTTCCTGAATTCGCCCAATTCTCAGTTCTCCTTGGTCATACAGCCAGGCGCTTTTCGCGCGAGGGGCACTTTATAGACGATGTGGATGACAATCTCAACCCTGGTTGTGTCTTTTCAATGCCCATTCCACGTGGCTGCGCACCAGCGCAGAAGGATGGTCGAGGCGCGCTCGCAGGGCGGCCATGACCGCCGGTGACGACGGTGCATTGCCAAGTCCGACGGCGAGATTGCGCAACCAGCGTTCGTGGCCGATGCGGCGGATGGCGCTGCCCTCGAGTCGACGGTTGAATTCCTCCTCGCTCCAGGCGAAAAGTTCCATCATGCCGGCGGCATCGAGGCCGCCGCGCACCGCGAAGTCCGCCATGTCGGCCTTCTGGGCGAACCGGTTCCAGGGGCAAACCAGCTGGCAGTCATCGCAGCCGTAAATGCGATTGCCGATCAGCGGCCGCAGTTCCTCGGGAATGTCGCCCTTGTTCTCGATGGTGAGGTAGGAAATGCAGCGGCGCGCATCCAACTGGTAAGGCGCGACGATGGCGCGGGTCGGACAGATATCGATGCAGCGGCTGCAGGTGCCGCAATGATCGGACTGCGGTTCATCCACCGGCAGCGGCAGGTCAGTATAGATTTCTCCGAGGAAAAACCAGGATCCCGCCTCGCGGTTCAGCAACAGCGTGTGCTTGCCGCGCCAGCCCAGGCCAGACTTGGCTGCGAGTTCGACTTCCATGACCGGCGCGCTGTCGGTGAATACGCGGTATGAGAAGGTTTGCACTTGCCCGGCGATGTTGTCACAAAGCTTCTGCAGCCGGCTCCGCAGTACCTTGTGATAGTCGCGCCCGAGCGCATAGCGGGCAATGTACGCCTTGTCACCTTCGCCGAGGACGTCCCAGGAATCGCGGGACTCGGGTGGAAAGTAGTTCATGCGCACCGTAATCACCCTGAGGGTGCCAGGCACCAGTTCCGCGGGCCGCGACCGGCGTGATCCGTGCGCCGTCATGTAGTCCATGTCGCCGTGCCAGCCGCGCGCCAGCCACTCCATCAGCCGGGTTTCGGCCTGGCCGAGTTCGCAATCGGCGATGCCCGCTTGCTGGAAACCCAGTTCCGCCGCCCAGCCGCGGATGTGCCCGGCCAGCGCCTCGAAATCCACGACCGCCGGTTCAGCGGGCGGCGGCGCGGCGCGGCGGTTCTGCCTCATGGGCGGAGGCCGCGACAATGTAGTCGAGCTTGCGCGTTTCGCCATGCTTCATGACAAAAAATTGCTCGGAGGGGATTCCAGCGGTGGCGAGCGCTGCCGCCAGTTTTACTGGCGGTTCGTCCAGGCGCTCGTCAGTCAGCTTGAACGTGCCCCAGTGCATCGCCACCGAATACCGCGCGTTGAGGTCGCGATGCGTCCTCACCGCCTCCTCCGGATTGACGTGCATGACTTTCATGAACCAGCGCGGTTCATACGCGCCGATGGGCAGCGCGGCCAGGTCGATCCGGCCGAAACGTTTGCCGATGTCGGCAAGGTCCTGCGAATAACCGAAGTCGCCGCCGAACAGGAAACGCATTTGCGGATGCTCGATCACCCAGGAGCCCCACAGGGTTTTGCTGGCGTCCCACGGGGTACGCGCACTCCAGTGCTGCACCGGCACCAGGTGAAGCTTCATGCCCATGTGGTCACGGCTATCCCACCAGTCGAGTTCCGTCACGTTGTCGATGCCCTGCTCATGGAACCAGCGCTTCAGCGCCAGGGGCACCAGGAACATGGGCGGACCGCCCTTCTGCGCGTTCAGGCGCTGTACCGTGCCGCGATCGAGATGGTCATAGTGGCTGTGGGAAATCACCACCACATCGATCCGCGGCAGGGTATCGAAGTCAAGGCTCGGAGCGACATGGCGTTTCGGTCCCGCGAATGACAGCGGCGACGCGCGCTCGGTGAGATGCGGATCGGTCAGGACGTTCACGCCGCCGAGTTGAAGCAGGAAAGTGGCATGGCCGATCCAGGTCAGCGTCGGCTCGCTGCGATTGGATTCAAGGAAAGCCGTGTCGGGTTTGAGAAGGGGAAAGTTGTACCCCTCCTTCGGATCGGCGGCCACCCCGCCGGTCCAGCGCTGCCACTGCCATTTCCAGAAGCTTTGCTTTTCCGGATGCGGATAGTTGTTACGGAATCCGTCAGGAGTGTGATGGGTTTTCATCGGATTATAATTGGGGTTGCCATGGCAGGCACTGAACAGCAACACGCCTGCGATGCAAAGAACGACCTTCGATTTCATGGTTCTCGCGGGGCTGAGTAGGACCGCCCCAGTGTAACCGGCGATGGAAGGTCGAGGCAAAATTCCGACAACATGGGAGCGGCAGATGGCGGCAAAGAAGCAGGCGGTGGGCGTGATCGGGCTGGGTTCGATGGGCATCGGCGTGGCACGCACGCTGGTCAAGAAGGGGTTCGCGGTTCATGCCTTCGACGTGCGGCCGGAAGTCACCAAGGCCTTCGCCAAGGAAGGCGGCATTGCCGCGAAAAGCCCAGCCGACGTGGGGCGCAATGCTTCGATCGTCATCATCCTGGTCGTGAACGCCGACCAGACCAATGAGGTGCTGTTCGGCAAGGACGGCGCCGTCAGCACCCTGGCAAAAGGCTCGGTGGTCGTCGCCAGCAGCACCGTCGCGCCCGAATTCGCCATCGAGCTCGGCAAGCGGCTGCAAGCGAAAGGCCTGCTGCTGATCGACGCCCCGGTTTCCGGCGGCGCCGGGCGCGCCGCCAAGGGCGAACTTTCCATCATGGGTTCGGGATCGAAGGCCGCATTCAAGAAAGCCGACGCGGTGCTCAAGGCCATCGCAATCAAGGTGTATGAACTGGGTGACGATGCCGGCACCGGGTCCAAAGTTAAAATGATCAATCAGCTGCTGGCCGGCGTGCATATCGCCGCCGCCGCCGAAGCGATCGCCCTGGGCATTCGCACCGGCGCCGATCCCAAGGTCATCTATGAAGTCATTTCCAACAGCGCCGGCTCGTCGTGGATGTTCCAGAACCGCGTGCCGCACGTCTTGGAGGGCGACTACACGCCCCTGTCCGCGGTGAATATTTTCGTCAAGGACCTGGGCATCGTGCTCGATTCAGCGAAAAAAATGGCTTTCCCGCTGCCCCTGACCGCAGCCGCCCACCAGCAGTTCCTCGGCGCCGCCGGCGCCGGCCTGGGCTACGAAGACGACATCGCCGTGATCAAGGTCTACCAGAAGCTGTCCGGCATCAAACTACCAGAAAAGAAAAAGAAATCGTGAATGTCGTGAATCCGTGAATGTCGTGAATGCCGTATTAAACCGCTTCAGGCTTTTACGACATTCACGACATTCACGGATTCACGACATTCACGGCTTTTCAGATCTTGTCGTTCTCCAGCTTCTCCTCCAACTCGATCAACGCCAGCGCCAGTGCCGGCTGGTTGGGATTGAGTTCGAGCGCGCGGCGGAAATAGTCCGCCGCCTTGCGGTATTCGCTGCGTTCGAGCCAGATCAGGCCGCAGCTTTCCAGTGTGCCGAACTGATAGGGGTTGAGTTCGATGGTGTGGCTATAGTCGGCCAGCGCGCGCTCGTAATCGCCGAGCGCGACAAACGCATCGCCGCGGCGGTTCCAGGCCTCCGCGAACTCCGGTCTCATCGCGATGACCTCGTTGAGTTTCTCGAGCGCCGCGGCCGGCTCGTTTTCGACCAGAAGGCGCACGCCGGTCTGGAACATCGGATCCACCACCGAATCGTCGGCACGCATCCAGATGCCCCAGATCACCTGCTCCGCCATGCCGCGGATCAGCTCCTCTTCATCCCACAGGGCGGCCAGTACCAGCGGGACGTCTTCGAGAGTTCCCACCTCGGCAAGCCGCGCGTACCCCAGGCGGCGCTTGTCCATCTGGCTGCTTCTGGTTTCGTCGAGGGCTTGCTGACGGGACCGCGGTGACCAGTCGGCGGCCGACGCGGAGAGGGAAAAACCGGCCAAAAGCGCCGCTATCAAGCACTGCACTACTGCAAGTTGGAGACGGATGGCCATTCTGATGATCCTTTTCTGCGGACTCCACCTTGACATCGTTTCTGCCTGCAAGTGTGACGCCTCGGCGCCGATGGCGCAAATAGGCGCCTGTCACGAATCGGCGCCTGTTACGATTCGGCGCAATCCCGCGCTCGTCAGGGATCGACGGCCGAAAGGCGTCGTCGCAGCACGTCCAGCTTCGGCGCCAGCGCCTCACCCATGAACATCTGCGGGTTGGACGGGTCGAGCCCCTCCTTTAGTTCCCGCTCGCGAATCCATTTTTTCGCGAGTGCAAAGGCGTCCGGAAATGACCACGTCTTGCGCAGGGCCTCGTCAAAAAAAGCCCGGGAGAAATAAGTATAGTCCGAGTCGTCACTGCACCCGAACGACGTGTGCTTCGCGTCGGCAGCGGTCAGCACCATGGTATTCGGATCCCTGAGCACCTCGATGAATCCGCCGGAATAGCAGGCCGATACCACCACGATGCGCCATTTGATGCCGGCATCGTCGAGCGCGGCGCGCAAATCCGCGGGCCCGATCTGCGCCAGTCGCAAGGGCCAGAGCTCGGCGCTTAGTTGGTGCGTTTCGGATCCGTGCGTCGTGATGTGCAACAACACGATATCTTCCGCCGGATCGATGCGCTCCCCCACCGCCCGCAATGCGCGGCGCAGGCTGGTCAACGAGGCGATGGGCGCCTTGCCGGCCAATGAGGCGTGATTGACCAGCGTTACGCTGCGGCCGCCGGTATCAAAGCGCTCGCGCAGCAAGCCCTCCACCGAGTTCATTTCCTTCATGAACACATCCTGCGATCCATAGGGCGCGAATCCGACAAAGTAAAGATCCGCGATACCCGGACGTTGCGGCTGCAATTGTTCGAGGGCGGCCCGCAGCAGCCCGGGCTGGGCATACAACGCCTGCTCCTCCACCACGGAAAACGACTGGGGGGCATCGGCATGGTCGCCGGCATCATCCGCCTGCCACAACCATCCGGCCGGCAGGAAGTAGGTCGGCAGCAGGACTATCAGGACAAACACTGCCATCGGCAAGGTGGCCGCCCGCAAACCGCCACCGGCGAAACGGGCGATGGTCAACAGCATGGCCACCGCCCACCAGGCGACCAGAAAATAGTACAACTCCGCGGAGTTGACGCCGCCTCTGACCGGGAGCAGCCCATGGTCGACGGCAAGCCACATGCTGTTGGCGATGACGTTGAGGCTGAAGGCCGCGGAGGCCACCGCCACGGGAATCAGGATTCCCAACTGTCGGTCGCGCAGAAGGCCGCCGATCACATGCCCGGCGAGCAGCACCATCAGGATGCCGAACACGGCGGAGGGCAGCGCATGGAAATTGAAGAAACCGTCGGCACCGACAAACGCGAAGGCCGCCGAAACATTCACCACGAGCCCGAGCGCGACCAGCGCGATGAGCTGGCCGGCATCGGCCTGAAAACGCGACGGCTCCGTGCGCAGAAAGAACAGCAGGCGCGCGCCCGCCGCGAGATTGCCCATGAATCCACGCGGGCCGCTGCCGTCGGCCCGCGACCCCTGCGCCCCCGAAGCCGGCCCGGCCGGGCCATCGGAGGCGGGTCGCTGAAGGTCCCGCCCGTCCCCAGGCGTATCGCTCATGCCTGCATTCAGATGTAGCGCTGCTTTTTGTCGGACAGGATTTTCCCGATCGCATCGATCGAGTCGCGCACCCCGTCCATGTTGGGATTGATGGCCAGCGCGCGCTCGAAATAGTCGAGCGCCGTCGCCAGATCGCCCTTGCGAACGTAAATCTGCCCGTAGCCCGCCAGCACGCCGAAATGCTGCGGATTGCGCTCGATGACTTCGGCGCAATCGCGCAGGGATAGATCGTCTTCGCCCAACAGGAAGTAAACGGTGGCGCGCTTGTTCCAGGCCTCGGCAAATTCGGGTTTCATGCTTATGACCCGTCCGAAGGTCTCCACTGCCGCACGCAGATCGCCATCCTGCATCTGCGACATGCCGATTCCGAAAATGCGGTCGGCCGCCTCATCGCCCGACCGGCTCCAGACACGCCAGATTGCTTGTTCCGCGGCTTTCCTCACTGCCTCCGCGGAATCATGGAGCGCGCCCATCAGTGGCGGCAGTTCGGAGTGCCTGCCGGTTTCGGCAAGCACGGCACAGGCGCTTGCCCGGACCGCCGCATCCCCGCTCTGCAGGTCGGACAGCGCCTGCTCCCGCCGTGCAATGCCTGCATCCTGCGCGGCCATTGCCTCCGGCACGAACGAAGCCAGTAGCCCCAGGATGAAGGCATGCAGCATTATTCCTTTCACGAAACTCCTGTCCGGACCCGACATGGCAATCCCCGGGACAACCCTCTAAAATGCGTCACCCGCAACCTGCGGCCTGCCTTCGATTCTACTCCGCACTTTTGCGCCGAGGATCATTTCCGCAAAGGATCGCCATGCCGAAATTGCTGTTGCCCGCCGTGTTCCTTCTCGCCGTGTCTGCCGCTGACGCGGCGCCCTATCCGCTCGGCACAATGACCTGCGACGACATCGGCGCGTTTGCCTCCGAAGCCATGGGCTGGCGCAAAGAAGGCCGCACCCGGGACCAGGCCCTCGCCGATCTCGAAAAGCGCACGTACAACGACCCTGTCGAGAAGAAAAACCTGCATGCCATCCTGGACCTGGTGTTCGGCTCCTATGGACGCAACTGGACCGTCGAAAGCGCCGGCAATGTCATGCGCAAGGACTGCGAGACCGGCCGGTGACGCAATCCGGACCCTGATTACTCATCCCCCAGGAACCACACATCACGATGACGACTCACCTTGCCCCGCCTGCCCGGCCCGGCCAGCCGCTGTCCGAAGTGGACACGCCCGCGCTGCTTCTGGATCTCGACGCCTTCGAACGCAATCTCGACCGCATGGACCAAACGCTGGCGGATTTCAAGGTGCGGGTGCGACCGCACGCCAAATCCCACAAGTGCCCGGAGATCGCCCTGCGGCAGATGGCGCACGGGGCGGTGGGCGTTTGCTGCCAGAAAGTTTCCGAGGCGGAAGCCATGGTCGCCGGCGGCGTCATGAACGTAATGGTCAGCAACGAAGTCGTTGGCGTTGCCAAGGTGGCCCGGCTCGCCGCGCTCGCGAAACGCGCCCGCGTCAGCGTTTGCGTTGACAACGCCCGCAACGTCGGCGACCTCGACACGGCGGCCCGCAATGCCGGCGTGAAACTGGACGTGCTGATCGAAGTGAACGTAGGTGCCAACCGTTGCGGCGTCGAAGCCGGGCAACCGGTCCTGGACCTGGCGATGCGCATCACCGCCGCCAAAAACCTGCGTTTCGCCGGCCTGCACGCCTATCAAGGGGCAGCGCAGCACGTGCGGACGCCCGCAGACCGCAAGGCCGCCATCACCAAAGCCGTGCAGCAGGTGCGCACGTCGATCGAGATGCTGCACGAAGCGGGCCTGAGGCCCGACATCATCACCGGCGCCGGCACCGGCACCTATCCCCTCGAGGCGGGCAGCGGCATCTACAACGAAATCCAGCCCGGGTCGTATGTGTTCATGGACGCGGACTACAACCGCAACCTGGACGATGACGGCAAGCCGATCAAGGTATTCGAGCAAAGCCTGTACGTGTGGGCGACGGTGATGAGCCATGCTGCGCCCGAACGCGCGGTGGTGGATGCGGGATTGAAAGCCTTGTCCGTGGATTCCGGCATGCCGCTCGTCGCCGACCTGCCGGGCGTCGAGTTCCTGAAGGCCTCCGACGAGCACGGCGTGCTGCGCCTGCCGCAGGGAACCGCGATCGACGTTGGCGACAAGATCCGCCTGATCCCCGGGCATTGCGATCCCACCGTGAATCTCTACGACTGGATCGTCGGCGTGCGCGGCGGCAAGGTCGAATGCGTCTGGCCGATCACCGCCCGCGGGGCTTTTTACTGATTGACCCTTAACCGCAAAGGCGCGAAGGCGCAAAGAAAAGCGCGCAAAGGAATGCAATTGGACAATGGCAATCCACCATCGCTGAGCGGGCAATGATGAATTCAATCACCGAATTTGTCCTGTCAATCCCGTCCTCGCTTTCCATCGCGTTTCCTTTGCGCCTTCGCGCCTTTGCGGTTGGGGTGCTGTTCTTGGAGTAAAAATGGCCGGACCGAAAACCTACCAGTTCGACACGTTGAGTTTGCACGCGGGGCAGCAGCCCGATCCGCAGTTCGGGGCGCGGGCGCAGCCGGTCTATTTCACGACGTCGTACGTTTTCAAGGATACCGACCAGGCTGCTTCGCTGTTCAACATGGAGCGCGCGGGCCATGTCTATACGCGGATTTCGAATCCCACCAATGCCGTGTTCGAAGAGCGGGTGTCCGCGCTTGAAGGCGGCGTGGGCGCCATCGCCACCGCCAGCGGCCAGGCCGCCATGCACCTCGCGATCGCAACGCTGATGGGCGCGGGCTCGCACATCGTGGCATCGCGCTCTCTGTACGGTGGCTCGCACAACTTGCTGCAATACACGCTGCCCCGATTCGGCATCGAAACGACATTCGTCGATCCACGCGACATCGATGCCTTTCGCAAGGCGATCCGTCCCAACACGCGGCTGCTGTTCGGCGAAACCTTGGGCAATCCCGGGCTCGACGTCCTCGACGTGCCGAAAGTGGCGGAAGTCGCCCACGAGGCCGGTCTGCCATTGATGGTGGATTCGACTTTCACCACGCCTTATCTGATGCGGCCGTTCGATCTCGGCGCCGACCTGCTGTTCCACTCGGCCACCAAGTTCCTCGGCGGCCATGGCGTGGCAATCGGCGGCGTCGTGGTGGACAGCGGTAAATTTGATTGGGAGAAGTCGGGGAAATTTCCGACGCTGACCGAACCTTATGAAGGTTTTCACGGCATGGTGTTCAGCGAGGAGTCCACGACCGGGGGGTTTCTTCTGCGCGCCCGCCGCGAAGGCATTCGCGATTTTGGCGCCGCGATGAGTCCGATGAACGCATTCCAGATCCTGCAGGGCATCGAGACCCTGGGCCTGCGCATGCAGAAGCACATCGACAACACCCGCAAGGTGGTCGGCTTCCTGTCGAAAAACGAGGCCATCGACTCGGTTTCCTATCCCGAGCTGCCCTCGCACCCCGATCACGAACTCGCAAAAAAGATCCTGCCCCGCGGTTGCGGCGCGGTGTTCAGCTTCAGCCTCAAAGGCGGCCGCCCGGCCGGCAAGCGTTTCATCGAAACCCTCAAGGTTTTTTCGCATCTCGCCAACGTCGGTGATGCCAAGTCGCTGGTCATCCATCCGGCGACCACCACGCACTACCGCATGGACGCCGCCGCCCTGCGCGCAGCCGGCATCACCGAGGGAACGGTAAGGCTTTCGATCGGCCTCGAGAGCGCGGATGACTTGCTCGAAGACCTGAGCCGCGCGCTCTACGCTTCGCAGAAAGCCTGAACCCGTCCCGTCCCCGATCATGCCGATCACTCTGGGCTTCGATGTTTACGGCACCACGAAGCACAAAGAACACTCTTTTCAGTAGTGGTGAGATTTTTAGCAGAGGAAGATCGACAATGTATCTGACGGTCGATGGCAACAAGACCTACGTTTACACGGCGAACCACGCTTTCGACCCCGGCAAGCCCACCGTGGTATTCATCCACGGCGCAGCCAATGACCACAGCGTCTGGGCACTGCAGAGCCGCTACTTCGCGTACCACGGCTGGAACGCGCTGGCCGTCGATCTGCCCGGGCACGGCAAATCCGCGGGTAAGCCGCTCACTTCCGTCCCCGATGCCGCGGACTGGGTCGTGCGTCTGGTCGACGCGGCCGGCGGCGGCAAGGCGGCGCTGGTGGGGCACAGCATGGGTTCGCTGGTGGCGCTGGAAACCGCAGCCCTGCATCCCGATCGCATCCTCAAGGTGGTTCTGGTCGGCAGCGCGGCGCCGATGCCGGTAGCTGAATCGCTGCTCAACGCCTCGAAGGCCAACGACCACGTCGCCTACGAGATGATCAACGTGTTCTCCCACAGCGCCCCGGCGCAGATCGGCGGCAACCGCACGCCGGGCATGTGGATGATGGGCAATGCCATGCGCCTGATGGAGCGCTCCGCGCCGGGCAGCCTGTTCGCGGACTTCAGCGCCTGCAACGCCTACTCCGGCGGATTGGAGGCCGCGGCGAAAGTGAAATGCCCCACGCTGATGATCCTGGGCAAGCGCGACCTGATGACGCCGATGAAGGCATCCAAAGAACTCACGGGCGCGATCCCCGGCGTGAAGGTGATAAGCCTGGAAGGCGCGGGACACGCGCTCATGGCGGAGAAGCCCGATGAAGTGCTCGATGCTCTCGTCGCTTTCATGCAGTAAAAAAGCCGGCACGAGCCGGCTTTTTTACTGGCTTCCAGATTTCATGGAAGAAACTGCGTCACCTTCTCCGCCTGCTTGAGCAGGGTTTCGGCGTCGCTGACCTCGAACTTGCCGGGCTGCTCGACGTTGAGCGTCTTGACCTCGCCGTCCACGACCAGCATGGAATAGCGCGCCGAGCGCATGCCCATGCCGCGCTGGACCAGGTCCATCTCCAGGCCCAGGGCCTTGGAGAATAGTCCGCTGCCGTCCGCCATCATGCGGACCTTGCCCTTGCTGCCCTGCTCCTTGCCCCAGGCGCCCATGACGAAGGCGTCGTTGACGGATACGCACCAGACCTCGTCGACCTTCTTGTCCTTGAACTTGCCGGCCGACTGGAGAAATCCCGGAAGGTGCTTCGCCGAACAGGTCGGCGTGAACGCACCGGGCAGGCCAAAAATGGCAATGCGCTTGCCACGCACGATATCCTCGACCTTGAATGCATTGGGCCCGATGGTGCAGCCCGGGGTTTCGTCTTCGATGAATTCGTACAAGGTGCCGGCCGGCAGCTTGTCTCCAACCTTGATCGTCATGGGCAACTCCTCCGCCAGTGTCTGAAGTGGAACGTTGTTTGAAGTGAGACAATCCCGTAGTCAACGGCAATTGTAGTCTTTCTGAATTTATCGGGCATTCTCCGCCAGGGCATGCCTGTTGCGCAGCGCGCCGGTTCAGTTCGAGGATCGGCTCAGAATCTTTTCAGCAGAGAAAAGGAGATGAACGATTCGACCACCGCGTCTTCGAATTTCAGCTTCGGCAAGTAGCCGATCGCGAAGCCATATTCGCCCGCCATGAAGGTCAGTTCCGGCAGGATCTCCGGCACCACCGGAAGCCTGTAGCCGGTAACCAGGGCGCCAGTCAGGCGAAACCCCACCGGGCCGGCAATCGGGAAATCCTTGCCGATACCGGCATAGGCCGATACGCGACTGAGTGAATTGTAGAAGGCACCCGCGGTCGCAAAGAAACCATGCCCGGGCACACGAAAATGCAGGCCGAGGCCGGGGTTCACTTCGTTGAGGTCCTGATTCTTGTCCCGGTCGAGATGATACGAGGCAACATGCACCACGATTTCCTGCGGGCAATAGTCGTCCGGCTGGGCACAATCGAACACTGTGGCTTCCCTGAATGATTGGCGGAGAAATGCTGCCTGCTTCCCGATGTCCTGACCGGATGGATCATCAGGGCGCCAGACGCAATCGCGGAACAGCTTGGGACAATGCTGCTGAACTACAATCTCATTCTACAACCGCTCCGGGCCGACCCGATTCGACATGAACAAAGCATTCACCAAGGAAAGCGACGGCGAAGCGGACGAGGAACAGGAACAGGAATCCGCCGCGCCGCCATTGCCGGCCGGATTGAAGAATTACATCACGCCGGCAGGATTCAGGCGGCTGAAGGACGAAGCGCTGCAACTCCTCGACAAGGAGCGCCCGGAACTCGTCAAAGTCATCCATTGGGCCGCATCCAACGGAGATCGCTCGGAGAACGCGGACTATATCTACGGCAAGCGCCGGTTGCGGGAAATCGACCGCCGTATCCGCTTCCTCACAAAGCGCATGGATGCGGCCGTGGTCGTGGATCCGGCAGCGCGCGAAGCGAGCGACCAGGTTTTCTTCGGTGCCACAGTAACGGTCATGGACGAAGGTGGGGCGGAAAAGACCTACAGCATCGTGGGAATCGACGAGACCGATATCTCCCGTGGCCGCATTTCCTGGATTTCTCCTCTTGCCAGGGCCCTGATCAAGGCGCATGAGGGGGATACAATCACCGTGAAGACGCCGGGCGGCGACGAGCGGCTGGAGATTGTTCAGGTTGAGTACAGAGCCATCGATTAGATGGCCTTGCCAGGCGC
>JBKJUC010000153.1:0-8345 GCA_046590325.1 Burkholderiales bacterium
GGCATTTGCCCGGTGACGATGATCATGCCGCAGATGGTCCAGAGGGCGGCGATGGTCGCGATGTCGGGGAAGGCGTCGAAGAACGTCTTGTTGAACAGGTTCAGGGTTCCCTGGAAGCTGCGCTGCCTTGACGTCAGCGCCAGCGCCAGCACGATCGAGAGCAGGAAGGTCGGAATGATCTGCCACTTGAACACCATGATCATGAATACCGGAAAGATCGGCACCAGGTAGGTGAAGTAGGGCGTGCGCTTGCGCGGGGGCGGTGCGGCGGTATCGACGGAAGCGGCATGGCGAACCCCCAGCTTGCGCAGGTTGATCCAGATCATCAGCCAGGCGATCAGGATGTAGACCACCATGCCGATGAAGAAATAAGTCAGCCATGGGGCTTCGTACTTGATGCCGGGGAACAGTTTTTCGAAGGTGCCGAACTGCACCAGATTGACGAAAGCCCCGGCGCCCACACCCATGGTGAATACCGGAGCGGCCACGCGCGCCGGAATGCCCTGGCTCAGCATGATCGGCAGGGCAATGACGCCGATCGCGATGGCTGCCCCGACGCCGTACATGGAAGTGAACAACAGCGCGGTGACGACGTTGACGGTCATCGCGGTCACAATCGGACGGTCGCCGGTCAGTTCGACCGCCGAGCGGATCACGCTCTCGGCGATTCCGGTCTGGATCAGCACTTGCGCGAACCAGGCGCCGAACACGATGATGATCACCGCCGACGCGTAGGCCACGCCGCCGCCCTGAAGGATCTTGGACTGGATGTCGTTGATACTGATGCCCGCCAGCAACGCCCAGACGATGGCGAGCAGCAACAGCATGATGATGGGACTCTGGCCACGGACGATGGCCGCGACGACAATCAGAAAAGCGACCAGCAGCAGGATGCCGGTGAGAAACTCCATGGTTCTCCCTCCCAGTTTATTTTGTTCAGGGCGACTGTGCGCCCCTTGTCTTCAGCAGCCGCGTCCGGTGCAGCCAGGCGCTTAAAACTTCAGCTTTCAGAACTTAACGATGCGCTCCCCACCGCCTCGTAGTGCTCCACCACCGGAAAGGGATTGTAGAAATGATGCAGCAGGCGCTTCCACTCCTGATACTCCGGCGAACCGCGAAAGCCGACAGTATGGTCTTCCAGCTTGTCCCATTCCACCAGCAGGACATAGCGGTTGCCCGTCTCCAGGCAGCGGCGCAGGTCGTGGGACCGATAACCCTTCATCGACGCAATGATCGCCTGCGCCTGCCGGAACGCCGCCTCGAACTCCGCCTCGCGGCCGGGGATCACGTTCAGGATGGCGAGTTCTAGAATCATAAGGGCTAGGGATTGGAAAACAGTCGTGAAAATCTGGTTCGCGTTTTGTTCCAAATATCTGGCAGTACTCCAGCCCCTAGCCCCTGCTTTCCCTAGCCCCTAGTCCCTGCTGCTTCCCTAGCCCCTAGTTTTTGACCCTGTCCGTCCCCCGGTAGAGGATCTTTTCGGCTTCCTCGGTGATGCGCTTGTGGTCGGCGCGTTCCTGTTCGCCGAAATCCACCTTCGGCACGGGCTCCGGCTCGAAATGATGAAAGCGGTCGACGCCGCGTACCAGCGTGGCGTAGTCCTTCGGGCCTTCGGTCTGGCGCACGTAAGTCGGCACGTACCGGATGGCCAGGCCCAGGCGGCGATAGTGCGCGCGATTCGGTTCCGAACCGTGGACGATGCGCACATGATGCAACGACATCTCACCGGGCTGCAGAATCAGGTCGACGGCATCATTGCCGGACACTTCGACGGCGACTTCCTGTCCGCGGGTGAGCAGATTGTCCTTGGCGAACGTGTCCTTGTGCGGCAACTGGTCGCGCAGATGGGTGCCGGGAATGACGCGCATGGCGCCGTTGGGAATGTCGCTCACCGTCAGCGCAATCCAGGCGGTGACGATGTCCGGATGCGAAAGACCCCAGTAGGTCGAATCCTGGTGCCACGAAACGTAGGCCGGATCGTTCGGTTCCTTGATGAAAAAACTGCTGCCCCAGACCAGCAGGTCGGGGCCGAGGATGTCCTCGATGGTGTCGACGATGCGGGAATCGCGGATCAGGTCGTTGGCCCACTTGAATACCATGTGCGGCTTGTTGCGGTACGGCGTCTTCATGATCAGGCCGTGATCAAATTCGAATTCCTCGACCTTGACCTTGCAGGCGTCGGCCTCCGCTTCGGAAATTGCGCGCACCGGAAAGTGGTAGCCGTTGCGGCCGAAGGCCTCCACCTGCGCCTCGCTCAGGACTTTGTTCGTCCTGGTTCTTGAGACGGGCTGCACGCTGCTCATATGAAGGTCTCCTGTATCCGGAAAAAAGCCGCAGAGGCTTTGGGCCCCTGCGGCCAACTTGCTACTGCGCGAAACTTTCTACGGCAACTGATAGCCCTTCTTGCCGACCCGGATCTTGTAGAGGCTCTTGCCTGAGGTCAGGTACAACAGGTTGGAATCCGCGCCGCGGCCGAAGCCGATGTTCGTCGGCAGTTCGGTGCCCGTGGAAATGTAGGCCAGTTCCTTGCCTTGAGGATTCAGCACCTGCACGCCGGGCCGGTACTCGCAGCGCGACGCCAGCCAGATGTTGCCTTCGGAATCGGCGAGGATCCCGTCAGGACCGCTGCAGGGCTTTTCGAGCTTGGAGTAATCGACCAGCACGCGGCGATTGCTGAGGTTGCCGTCCGCATCGACGTCGTAGGCTTGCAGCAGATGAGCATTCTGCACCGTCGACTCGCCCTTCTTCAGGTCCTGGAACTCCAGCCAGCCGTTGTCGTTGCTGACGATGTACATCGTCTTCTGGTCCGGCGAGATCAGGATGCCGTTGCACTTGCCGCAGTTGGTCGCGACGCGGCTGACCTTGCCGTCCGTATCGAGGCGATACGCCGCAAAGCCGGCCTGGTAAACGCCTTCATGACCCAGATAACGCGGGTCCGTGAAATACATACGACCCTTCTCGTCGATGGTGACGTCGTTCAATGCGTTGTAGGGCTTGCCGTCGTAGAGACCCGACAGGATGATGCTCTTGCCGGTCTTCATGTCGGTCTTGATGAGCATGCGGCCGCCGTAGTCCGCGCCGAGCGCCGCGATCATGTTGCCGTCGCGGTCGAACTTGAGGCCGTTGGACATGCCCGAGGGGCTGCGGAAGATCGTGGTTTCGCCGTTCTTCGGATTGTGCTTCCAGATATTGCCCGCCTGCGGATACTTGCCCGACGCATCCTTGCAGAATGCGCTGAACGTGATGTCGCTGAAATAGACCATCCCGTCGTGGCCCGCGGCAACGCCTTCGGTCAGCATGCAGCCGCCGTCGAAAACGAGCTCAAGCTTCGCGCCCGAGGGGACGACACCCTTGTCGCCGGTCGGCGCCGGAAATGTCGAGGGATCGGCCGCATAGGCGCCGGCCGAAAAAGCCAGCATCGCGCCGAGGGCGGCGACGCTGCGTTTCAAAGAATACGTGGTTCCCATAACTCCTCCTTTGTTATACAGGCGTCGTCGCGCCTGCTTTTGGACTGCGGATTGAACTTACCGTTTCCCCAACGCCAGTTGCCGGCCGGATAAACATGTACCTGCTTCCGGCAATGCTTGCCGACTGCTGCCACCCTGCTTTTTTATGTGCGATCGCACAATGCCGTGCCGGCGCCGCATGTATGTGAACCGCTAGTTTATAGATAAAATCCGCTTTCAAATATAAAAACGAGGTCCCGGCTTGTCAACCCGGAAATCCTCTCCCACGGAGGAAAGCCGCTATTCCGCGCCCGCTCTGGAAAAGGGACTGGATGTGCTGGAACTGCTCGCGGCCCAGCCGCATGGCCTGAGCCTCCAGGACGTCGCCCGCAAACTCGAGCGTTCCCCCAACGAGCTGTTCCGGATGCTCGACGTTATGGTCCGCCGCGGCTACATCGCGCGCCAGCCGGATTCCAGCTATGTGTTGACCCTGCGCCTGTTCGAACTCGCGCACTTGCATCCGCCAGTGGACCGCCTGCTGGATTGCGCGATGCCGTACATGCAAGAACTCGCGCGCGGAACGGGACACTCGAATCACCTCTGCGTGCACCACGACGCCCGATTGGTGGTGCTTGCTCGGGCGGAGTCGCCCGAGCCGATGAGCTACTCCGTGCGCCAGGGCTCCCATTTCGCATTTCATGACGACCGTGTATCCGCGCGAGTCATCACCGCATTCCAGGACGGCGCCCGGCGCGAGCAGTTTTTCCGCGAGTTGCTGGGCACCAAGCGCCCGGCGGAATCGCGGATCCAGGTGCTGGGCAAGCGCCTGGAGGACATCCGCCGGCGCGGCTATGACGAAGGCCCGAGCGACACCATTAGTGGGGTATCGGACATCTGCTTTCCGGTTTTCGACCATTTCGGATTGGTCGCCTCGCTGAATATCGTCTACATGCAGCATCGCGACGTGCGCGTATCCATCCCGGCTGCGCGCGAACAACTCAGGCAGACGGCGCTTGCGATCTCGCGCTCGCTCGGCTGGATGGGTGCGAAGCACCAGAACCAGCCTGCAGAGACGAGAGAAAAGAGAAAAGAGAAAAGAAAAACCAGGGCCTGATGGGCTCTACCCTTTACCTTCTCTACTTTCACCTTTTCTCTCGTCTCTCGTCGCTGCCGCGGCGATCCCCGATGGACTTCAGGCCTATGCGATCTCTCCGCGTTGCTCCGTGCGCCGGAGGAAGAAATAGGTCACCAGTCCGTGAACCGTCAAGAACGCGGCAAGGCAGAACATGGCGGGGCCGAATCCGCCGAACGACTCCCTGATCCAGCCCATCATGTAGGGTCCGACGAACCCACCCAGGTTGCCCACGGCGTTGATGAGGCCGATGCCGGCGGCGGCCGCGGCGCCAGTCAGGAAGGAAGCGGGCAACGTCCAGAAAACGGTGTTCGCACTCCAGATTCCCGCCGCGCCCAGGCAGATGCCCGCCAGGCCCACATAAGGCGAGGTGGCAACAGCCGCCACGACGAAACCCGTGGCACCAACGAGCGCTCCGATCAGGATATGCAGTTTGCGTTCGCCGGTGCGATCCGAGTGCCGCGCGTTGACTACCATTGCAATCGCCGCGCAGATGTAGGGAAGAGTGGTGATCAGGCCGATCTGTAGATTGGTAAGATCGCCCGCGCTCTTCACGATGAGCGGCAACCACATGGTGATGCCGTAAATCGGCACGACGTTGCACAGGAACGCCAATGCCAGGGTCAGGACCTTGCCGTTGCGCAGCACCTCTCCGACGCCGAACCTGCGGATGTTCGCCGTGGCGGCTTCCTCCGCGGCCAATTTGGCAACCAGCCATTCGCGCTGCGCCGGGGGCAGCCACCGGGCATCGGACGGGCGATCGGTAAGGTAAGTCATGACGACGAAACCCAGCAGCACCGCGGGAACGCCCTCGATGACGAACAGCCACTGCCAGCCGTGGAATCCTCCAAGGCCATCCAGCGAGAGCAGGGCCGCCGACAGCGGCGCGCCGAGGAGCACGGAAATGGGCAGGCCAAGAATGAAGATTGCCGTCGCCCGCGCGCGTTCGCGCGCCGGAAACCAGAGGCTGATGTAGTAGATCATCCCGGGAAAGAAGCCGGCCTCGGCGACGCCGAGCAGGAAGCGCATGACGTAAAACGAGGTTGTGCCCTGAACGAAGGCCATGCCTGCGGCGATCAGGCCCCAGGAGATCATGATTCTGGCGATCCAGCGCCGGGCGCCGACGCGGTGCAGGACAAGGTTGCTGGGGACTTCGAAAAGAAAGTAGCCGATGAAGAAAATGCCGGCACCCAGCCCATAGATCCTGGCGCTGAATCCCAGGTCCTCGTTCATTTGTAGCGCCGCAAAGCCGACGTTGACGCGATCCAGGAAGGCGATGAAAAAGCACGCAATCATCAGCGGCAGCAGGCGCCGGCGGATCGTGGCTACCGCTTCAGAACCTGTATCCGCTCCCTTCATGATTCCTCCCGCTTGTTCGACGCCGTCGCTGCGCCCGGCGGATGGCCGGGCCCGCTACCGTTCAGTCAGGCCGCCCGCGCAGCCGTGCCGGCTTCCTCGTCTTCAATTTTTTTCCACAGGGCGCGGATCATGTCCTTGAGCATCAGCGCTTCCTGCCAGCGGTCCGACAGCTCATAGCCATCGGGGCCCGTCATCGCATATTCCCTGGGGCCCAGTTCGCACAGGAAGGTGAAGGTCGCATCCTTCGGCGCGCGCCGGCGCCAGGAACGAAAACCGTATTCCCACCAGCCCATGAACAGGTCCAGCCAGTCCTTTTGATGCGGGAAGCTGATCTGCACCTGCACCTGCTCGCGGCTGGCGACGCGGCCGTGGAATCCCCAGCAGTTGTTCAGGATGCGGTGCATGTAGCCATGGTTCACGTCGCTGATCGGCCAGGCGAACTCGCGGCCCACGACATAGTGCGACAGGTCGCCGGTCAGGCGCAGGTCCGGAAAGCAGTCGAGCAGCTGCATCGTGAAGAACAGGTCGGTGGTCATCCGATCGCGATGGGTCTCGATGTGCACCGGGACCTTTGCGTCGTGGGCGAGCCTGCGCCAGCCTTCGATGTAGGGAATGCACTCCTGGATCGAGTACGGACGTACGTCCGGCTGCAGGTTGATGTGGTCGGCGCCCAGATCCTTCACATGCTCGAGGATCGGTTTGAGGTCATCGATCTTCTGCGGATAGCATTGCGCCTGCCAGGTCATGTTGTGCGCGCGCAGGAAATCGGTAATTTCCTTTGCATACTTGTAATCGAAGAACCGCACGCCGCAGCCGTCGAACCCGGCTTTCTGGATCATGTTCAGTTTTTCGTCCATCGACCATTCCTGCCCGTCCGGACGGCGGCGTTCCATCGCCCACAACGATTGGTAAACAAGCAGCTTTTGCATTCGAAACTCCTTAACGTGAACCGCAAAGGCGCCAAGGCGCAGAGGAAACGCAAAGAAAGGCCTTCAAGATATTGGTTATCGTGCACACACGCGTGTACCTGTCGACAACTCGTCCGCATCCATCATGGTTCTGTATTCCTTTGCGACCCCTTTGCGTCTTCGCGCCTTTGCGGTTAGGGGTTCAACTGCGCAGCATGGTGGCGAAGGTGGTCTTCCATGAACGTCGAGATGAAGAAGTAGCCGTGATCGTAGCCTTCCTGGCGCCGCAAGGTAAGCCGCTGGCCGGCATCGCGGCAGGCCGCCTCGAACACTTCCGGATACAGTTGATCGACCAGGAACTTGTCGGCCAGGCCCTGATCGACCAGGATGGCCTGCGGAAACGGCGCGCGTTTCACCAGCTCGCTGGCATCGTACTCGCGCCAGGTTTCATGGTTGTCGCCCAGATAGCCTTTGAACGCTTTCTTGCCCCAGGGACAGCGCATCGGCGCGCAGATCGGGGCGAATGCCGAAAGCGACTGGTACTGGCCGGGATTGCGCAGCGCGCAGACCAGCGCGCCGTGGCCACCCATCGAATGGCCGAAGATGCCCTGCCGCGCCGGGTCCAGTGGAAATTTGTCGGCGATGAACGCGGGGAGTTCTTTCGTGACATAGCTGAACATCCGGTAGTGCTTCGACCACGGCTCGCGGGTTGCGTCGACATAGAAGCCCGCCCCCACTCCGAAGTCCCACGACTCCGAATCCCCCGGAATGTTGGCGCCGCGCGGGCTGGTGTCGGGGCACACCAGGATCAGGCCCAGTTCCGCCGCGACACGCTGCGCACCGGCCTTGATGACGAAGGTATCCTCGGTACAGGTCAGGCCAGCCAGGTAGTACAGCACCGGGACTTGGCCTATCGCGGCCTGCGGCGGCTGGTAGACCGCGAAGCGCATCTCCAGCCCGATCTCCTTCGATGCGTGCGAGTAGTAGCCCTGCACGCCCCCGAAGGATTTATGTTCGCTGATTATTTTCATTTCTCAACAATAAAACCTGTCACCGCAAAGGCGCAAAGGACGCAAAGGAAACCGAATAGCCGGCTCGCTATTTGACCACGGCAGAAATCGTGGTCCTTAGGTTGGTTGCCATTATCGTAGTCTTGGCCCTTCTTCGCGTCCTTTGCGCCTTTGCGGTGAAAGCATCGCCCTAGAAAATAACAACAGACCGAATCGATTCGCCGGCGTGCATGAGGTCGAAGCCCTTGTTGATGTCCTCGAACTTGAGCTTGTGGGTGATCAGGTCGTCGATGTTGATCTTGCCTTCCATGTACCAGTCGACGATCTTCGGCACGTCGGTGCGGCCGCGGGCGCCGCCGAAGGCCGTGCCCTCCCACACCCGGCCGGTGACCAGCTGGAACGGGCGGGTGGAGATTTCCGCGCCGGCGGGCGCTACGCCGATGATGACTGAAACACCCCAGCCCTTGTGGCAGCACTCCAGTGCCTGGCG
>JBKJUC010000172.1:0-5636 GCA_046590325.1 Burkholderiales bacterium
TTGGTGGCGCCGCTGAACGGGGCAGGCGTGTTCGCCGCCCTGGAAGCCAGCGCGGGATGCGGCCTGCTCGACCGCCTGATTGCCGACGACTACCGTCGTGCAGAACTCAGTACGCTCACACTCGACCGAAAGATGGCCGCTCTCCCGGAAGTACGCCGGCTGTAGCACGCCGACGACGGCTACCTCGCGCCCGTCTGGTGAAGTCAACGCAAGGAATCAAGATCCCGAAACACGAGATCGACTTAATCCAGGACCGATACCGGAGATTTCTCTCGTGTCCGCAACGCGGATTTCCGGCGCAATTGCTGCTTCAACGTCTGACGCTCACCAGCGTCACCCCGGACAGCACCAGCGCCGCACCGGTGATCTGGATCACCGTGATGGGTTCGTTCAGAAACCAGTAGCCGAGGAAGATCGTCGCCACCGGGCCCACCGACCCCACCATGGCCGAATGGTTGGCGCCATTCAGCCTGATGCCTTCGGACATCAGCCAGGCGGGAATCACGGTCGACAGGATTGCCATGGTCAGCGTCAGCCCGTACACCTGGGTTGGCAATCGCAGATCTCCGGCGTCGTGAGTCAGGAAAAACTGCAGCACGGACACGGCGCAGGCGACCAGCATCGCATAGGCCGTGAAGCGCATCGCGCCGATCTTGCCGACCGTTTCCCCGGCCCCGATCAGATAGAAGGAATAGACCACGCCGCTGGCGAACACCAGCGCGCCACCGAGCGCGACCTCGTGCGCGTTGTTGCCGAAGTTCATGTTCTCCGTGAAGACCAGTGCGATGCCGCCATACGAAAGCACGAGGGCGATGATGTGATGCGCTCTTATCGGCTTTTTCAGCCACCACGCCGATAGCAGCACGACAATGGTCGGATACAGGAACAGAATGAGGCGCTCCAACCCGGCGGTGATGTACTTGAGTCCCAGGAAATCCAGGTAGCTCGCCAGGTAGTAGCCGGTAAAGCCCAGCACCACTATCGAGATCCACTGCTTGCTAGTGAGGCGCTGAACCTTGGAACCGCGCGTCGACCAGAGCGCCATCAGCACGAAAAACGGCGCGGAGAACAGCATGCGCAAGGTAAGCAGCGTGGCTGCGTCGACCGGATAAGCGTAGGCAAGTTTGATGAGCACGGCCTTGGCGGAGAAGCAGCTTGCCGCGATCAGCACGCAAATGGTTCCGACGGACGAAGCGCGTGTCGCGGCGTCCGTGGAATGGGTCATGGGGAAGAACGGCTTTGCTAGCGCCGGCGGCTACCGCCGAGGATGGAGCCGAGTACGCCGCGCAGGATCTCGCGCCCGACACCGGAGCCGATGGCGCGCGCAGCACTTTTGACCATGGCCTCGCCCGCGGACTGGCGGCGCGAGTTCCCGCCTCCCAGTACGCTGCCCAGCACGTCGCCAAAGATGGATCCGCCGCTGGAGGGAGCAGGCGCCGGCGCACCGGGCTTTGACGCGGGCGCGGTTTGTTGCGCGGTCGCAGCAGCCGCCTGTTCGCGGCGGGTCTTCAATACTTCGTAGGCCGATTCGCGGTCTGCGAGGGTTTCATAGACGCCTGCGACCAGGGAGTTCTTCACCACCGCGGTGCGCTCGGCCGGCGTGGCCGGGCCGATGCGGCTGTGGGGCGGCAGAATGAACGCGCGCTCGACGATACAAGGCCGGCCTTTCTCGTCGAGCATTGACACCAGCGCTTCGCCCACGCCGAGTTCGGTAATGACTTTCTCGACGTCCAGTTCAGGATTGGCGCGCAGCGTGGTCGCCGCGGTCTTGACCGCCTTCTGGTCGCGCGGCGTAAAGGCGCGCAGTGCGTGCTGCACGCGATTGCCGAGTTGGCCAAGGACCGTGTCCGGCACGTCGAGCGGATTCTGGGTCACGAAATAGATGCCGACGCCCTTGGAGCGGATCAGGCGCACGACCTGTTCGATTTTTTCCAGCAGGGCCGGAGGCGCATCGTTGAACAGCAGGTGCGCCTCGTCGAAGAAGAACACCAGCTTCGGCTTGTCCAGGTCGCCGACTTCGGGCAGTTCCTCGAACAACTCGGACAGCAGCCACAGCAGCAGCGTCGCATAGGCTTTCGGTGCGCTCAGCAGCTTGTCGGCGGCGAGGATGTTGATGACACCGCGGCCCTTGTCGTCGGTCTGCATCAGGTCGGCGATGTTCAGCGCCGGTTCCCCGAAGAACAGGTCGCCGCCCTGCTCGTCGATCGCCAGCAGGCCGCGCTGGATGGCGCCGATGCTCGCCGAGGAAATGTTGCCGTACTCGGTGGTGAACTGGCGGGCGTTGTCGCCGACGTGCTGGACCATCGAGCGCAGGTCCTTGAAGTCGAGCAGCAGCAGGCCGTTATCGTCGGCGATCTTGAAAACCAATGTGAGCACGCCGGATTGGGTGTCGTTCAGGTTGAGCAGGCGCGACAGCAACAGCGGCCCCATCTCCGAAATGGTCGCCCGTACCGGGTGGCCTTTCTCGCCGAACACATCCCAGAAAGTCACCGGGGAGCCGGAGAAGGCGAAATTCTCGAGGCCGAGTTTGCCGATGCGCTCCTGCAGCTTTGGATTGGTTGCGCCCGCCTGCGACAGTCCGGAAAGATCGCCTTTCACGTCGGCCATGAACACGGGCACTCCGATCGAACTGAGCGCTTCGGCCATGGTTTGCAGGGTCACGGTCTTGCCCGTGCCGGTTGCGCCGGTGATCAGGCCATGGCGATTGGCGAGCGCCGGAAGCAGGCAGAGTTCATGCGAGGACTTGGCGATCGGAAGTGGCTGAGACATATCGATTGCGGCCCGGGAGGAGAAAGCGCTGTGGTAAGATTTTCTAAATTATATCAGCCGCCTAGTGCGAATCGACAGTAACCGGCGGCAATCGCAGTTCACGTTAGAGGGAGTCATGGCAGGACACAGCAAATGGGCCAACATCCAGCACCGCAAGGGACGCCAGGATGCCAAGCGTGGCAAGATTTTCACCCGTCTGATCAAGGAAATCACCGTGGCTTCGCGGCTTGGGGGCTCCGATATCGGTTCCAATCCCCGGTTGCGCCTGGCAGTGGACAAGGCCTACGCCAACAATATGCCCAAGGACACCGTCGAGCGCGCCATTAAGCGCGGCAGCGGCGAACTCGAAGGCGTCAGCTACGAGGAAATCCGCTACGAGGGCTACGGAATTTCGGGTGCTGCGGTCATCGTCGACTGCATGACCGATAACCGCATCCGCACCGTCGCGGAAGTGCGCCACGCCTTTGCCAAGTACGGCGGCAACCTCGGCACCGACGGTTCGGTGGCATTCCTGTTCAAGCATTGCGGCCAGTTGATGTACGCGCCCGGCACCAGCGAGGACAAGGTGATGGACGCGGCGCTGGACGCCGGTGCCGAGGACGTCATCGCCAACGATGACGGCAGCATCGAAGTGATTACCTCTGCGGGCGACTTCCTGGCTGTTAAGGAAAAACTGGAGAAGGCCGGGCTCAAGGCCGAAGTGGCCGAGGTGACCATGAAAGCCACCACCGAGAACCCCCTGGACGCCGACGACAGCGCGAAGATGCAGAAGCTGCTGGACGTGCTCGAATCGCTCGACGACGTGCAGGAGGTTTACACGACAGCCGTTCTCGATGGCTGAACTTGCGCCCATGACCCTGCATCCCCAAGTTTCCGCCCGTTCCGTCGCATGCTGAAAGAGGCCGCGGCCATTTCCGTCACGCGCCCTGCCTCCCAGGCCTTATCCGTCGTCAGAATCCTCGGCATCGATCCCGGTCTTCGCGTAACGGGGTTTGGCGTGCTCGAAAAGTCGGGCCAGAAACTCGCCTACATCACCAGCGGCTGCATCCGTACCGACCAGGATGACGACCTGCCCGAACGCATCCGCACCATCCTCGAAGGCCTGACGCAACTCATCGCCGAGATGCGCCCGCACCAGGTCGCCGTCGAAAAAGTTTTCGTCAACGTCAATCCCCAGTCCACTCTGCTGCTGGGCCAGGCGCGCGGCGCCGCGATCTGCGCTGCCGTGCTCGGCAGCCTGCCCGTGGCGGAATACACCGCCCTGCAGGTTAAACAGGCGGTGGTCGGCAACGGCCATGCGCGCAAGGAGCAGGTTCAGGAAATGGTGCGGCGGCTGCTCAAGCTTCCCGGCGATCCCAGTCCCGATGCGGCCGACGCCTTGGCCTGCGCCATCTGCCATGCACACGGCGGACAGGGCCTGGGCAAGCTGGCCACGAGCGGCTACCGCATGAAACGCGGGAGGCTGGTTTGATCGGGCGGCTGACCGGAACGCTGAGCGAAAAACGCCCCCCCACCGTGGTTGTGGACGTACAGGGCATCGGTTACGAAGTGGATGTGCCCATGAGCACCTTTTTCCTGTTACCGGCGACCGGCAGCAGCGTAGTACTGCATACCCATCTGGTCGTTCGCGAGGATGCCCACCTGCTGTTCGGTTTTGCCACTGAAGAGGAGCGCCGCGTGTTTCGGCAACTGCTGAAGATCAGCGGCGTCGGCGCACGCACCGCGTTGTCACTGCTGTCCGGCATGTCGGTTTCCGAGCTTTATCTCGCGGTGTCGTCGCAGGATGGCGCCCGCCTGACCCGCATCCCGGGCATCGGCAAGAAGACCGCCGAGCGGCTGCTGCTCGAATTGCGCGACAAGCTTGCCGGGGGCGGACCGGCTCCCGTCGCAGGGTCTCCGGCCGCGGCCCGCGGCGATGCGCTCCATGCCCTGATCGCGCTCGGCTACAGCGAAAAGGAAGCCGGTGTCGCCCTGGCCAAGGTGCCGGCGGAGACGCCGGTGCAGGATGCGATCCGGCAGGCCCTGAAGCTGTTGTCCAAAATTTAACGCCATCGGAGGCGGTGGCCGGCCATGTCGCTGCGGGGCGACATGAAAAGCCGCCGTCATACGGCGATATGGCGGGGCGCTGGGATATAATCCGCTGCAATTTGCGGAGCCGGCCGGCCGGTCTTCGTCCCGGAGACGACGTTCAATGACGCTTGCAGCACGATTGATCCCCTTTTTCCTCGCACTGGCCCTCGCGGCGCCGGCGGCAGCCGATACCGCGGCGGATGCCGATAAGGAGCAGCAGGTCGCCGAACTGATCCAACTGCACGACCTGAATACCTCGGTTTCGATAGGCAACTACTATCTCAAGCAGGAAAGCCTGCTGGCGATCCGTTCGTTGCTGGCACGCATGGGCCGGGAGGAAAAACTCGGGCCGGACTGGAATCCGTCCAATGCCACCTGGAAACGCGCCGAGGAGCTGTTGCTGCAATCGACCATGGCGAAGCTGGCGGCGGACTTCACCAGCCTCGACTGGCTGCGGCCGCAATGGCAGGCATTGAGCGAGAGCGAATTCTCGGCCGAGGAACTGGATGTGCTCCTGAGCCACTTCCGCTCCGATGTGGGCCGCAAGCAGGTGAAAATCGTCGACCACACCATCTCCACCCACGTCATGACCACTCTGTCATTCTCCGGGAAGCTGCGCGAAGTTCGCGGCGCCGAGGAAGACCGCACCCGCATGCAGCACGTCTGGAACAGGGAAGACGACGAAATGCGGTTCTCGATCGACGATGCCACCAACTACGAAGGGACGCGCTTCGCGTTGTCGCCACTGGGCAAGAAATATTTCGTGAGCGCGATCCTGAAGCTGACCGGCATTGTCA
>JBKJUC010000013.1:0-20914 GCA_046590325.1 Burkholderiales bacterium
AGGCCGATGCCGATCAGGAACAACAGGCTGCCGTAGGCGATGCCGTCGAACAGGATGCCGGCGAAGTTGGTCAGCACCCGCCAGCCTCCTTACTTTCTTTCAAGCGCGCAACGCAGAGGACGCGGAGGACGCAGAGGAAGGGCAAGAGAAGAAAAATATGAGTGTTGAGGCGTGCAATTGCAGCGTGTGCCATGCCAACTATCGGAACTGACCATGTAAGCCTGCCGTTAACCCCGGTTGCACTTCCTCGTACTTGTTTTTCCTCTGCGTCCTCCGCGTCCTCTGCGGTGAGCGCTTCTTGTCTTTATTTCTTACCGGAATGCGACGCCAGTACACGATCGACCAGTTGCTCGGCGAGGCCGAGGTATTTTTCCGGATCGAACAATCGGCCGAGATCGGCCGCGGACAGATGCTCGGTGACCCGGGGATCCGTGCCCAGCACATCACGCAAGTGCTTGTCCTTTTCCACGGCCAGGCGGCAGGCATCCTCCACCAACTGGTGCGCTGCCTGCCTGCCGATTCGGGGCGCCAGCGCCAGGGACGCCGCCTCGGCCAGGATCAGGCCCTGGGTCACGTCGAGGTTCTCGCGCATGCGCACCGCATCTATTTCGAGGCCTTCGATGGTTTCGGTCATATGGGCAAGCGCGCCCGCTGCAAGCATGCAGATCTCGGGGAGCGTTTCCCATTCCGCGTGCCAGTTGCCCAGTCCGCGCTCGTGTTCCTGCACCATCGCCGCAAGCATCACCGACACCAGCGCCGGCACCCGGGCCGCCGCCGCCAGGACCACGGCCGCCGCAACCGGATTGCGCTTGTGCGGCAGGGTCGAGGAGCCGCCGCGGCCCTGTGTACCCGGTTCGAAAACTTCGCCGATTTCCGTCTGCATCGACAGCGAGATGTCGCGCGCCATCTTGCCCAGGGACCCCACCAGAAGTCCGAGCGTGGTCGCCACTTCGGCTACGCGATCCCGCTGCGCATGCCACGGCAGATCGGGCAGATCGAGCTTGAGGTCCGTGGCAAGCGCCGCCGCCACATCGAGCCCGCGATTGCCGATTGCCGCCAGCGTTCCCGTGCCACCGCCGAACTGCACCACCAGCGCCCGCGATCGCAACTCTCCGATGCGCCGGCGATGACGCTCGATCGCGCTCAGCCAGCCTGCGGCCTTGAGGCCGAAGGTGATCGGCGCCGCCTGTTGCAGCCAGGTGCGGCCCGCCGCCGGCGTGCGCCTGTGCTTGCGGGCCAGCTTCACCAGCGCATCGGACAGACGGACCAGGTCGGCTTCGACCAGATCCAGCGCGCCGCGCAACTGCAGGACCAGCCCGGTATCCATGGCGTCCTGGCTGGTTGCGCCCCAGTGCACATAGCGCGACGCTTCCCGGTCGCGGGCCTCGACCAGCGCAGTCAGCGCCTTGATCACCGGAATCGCGGTATTGCCGGCCTGCTCCGCTCCGCGCGCCAGCATCTCGATGTCGAACAACCCGGCATTGCATTGAGATTCGATTTCCGCGACCGCGGCATCCGGGATCAGGCCGACTCGCGCTGTAGCCCGCGCCAGAGCCGCCTCGAAATCCAGCATGCCCTGCAAGCGGCCGCGATCCGAAAAGATTTCCCGCACGGCGTCCGTGCGGAACAGCGCGTCCAGCATTCCGAGGGAATTCTGCGAGCTCAAGCGGGGTCCTTCCTTCAGCAGTCGAAAAACACGGTTTCGTCCGGGCCCTGCAGGATGACGTTCCACTCCAGCATGCCCTGCCCGGCGTTTCTTGCGATCAATGTGGCGCGGCGCTCCGCCGGAACCAGTGCGAGTACAGCATCCGCCGCGTTGCCAGGCTCGCCGGGAAAATAAAGGCGAGTGACCAGGTGCCTGAGCAAACCGCGCATGAACACAGCCACGGCTATGTGCGGCGCCTGCAGCGCACCCGCCGCACCCGCCACGCTTCCAGGCTTCAGCGTAACGAACCGGAAGGCGCCGTTGCCGTCGGTGGCGACGCGGCCGAAACCGGCAAAACCCGGTTGCGCGAACTTTCCATCCGGCCCCGCCTGCCAGAGTTCGAGGAGCGCATCGCTGACGGGCTTGCCATCGCCGTCCACAACGCGTCCGTTCACAGCGAGCTTTTCACCCTCGGCGCTGCCGGCCAGATCGGAGACGTAAAGCCGGTCCATGCCGATATGGAAATACGGCCCGACGGTCTGCGATGCGGTTGCCACCAGGTTCATTTCTTCTCCATCGGCGTAGCGTGAAGTCCACGCAGGATGATGTCGAAACGATAGCCGAGTGCATGTTCGGGGCGCGTGGTCTCCCAGTCGAAATCGGACACCAGACGGTGGCGCGCTTTCTCGTCGGCCGTGCTGTTGAAAATCGGGTCGTGCGCCAACAGCGGGTCGCCGGGAAAATACATCTGCGTCACCAGCCGGTTCAGGAAAGCGTGGCCGAACAGGGAAAAATGGATGTGCGCCGGGCGCCAGGCATTGGGGTGATTGCGCCACGGATAGGCGCCGGGCTTGATGGTGACGAAGCTGTAACGGCCTTCAGCGTTAGTGACAGTGCGGCCGCAGCCGGTGAAATTCGGATCGAGCGGCGCATCGTGATGGTCGTTGTTGTGGCGGTAGCGTCCCGCCGAATTGCATTGCCACAGTTCGATCAGGGCGTGCGGGACCGGACGGCCACCTTCATCCATCACCTGCCCGCCGACGATGATGCGTTCGCCGAGCGGGGCGCCCTCGTGCTGGTGGGTCAGGTCGTTGTCCCCCTCGGCGACGGCGTCGTAACCGAATACCGGCCCGGTGGTCTCCGAAAGCGTAGGCGGCAACAGCACCAGTGGCCGCGTCGGCGCGCGCTTCAGCGTCGACGCATAGGGCGGATACAGATAATCGGGCTGTGTCCCCTTCGGGGGCCGCCGGTAGGCGGCAACGTCGGCCATGCTCCCTCCTCGTATTCTTCCCGGCACTATAAACGCACATGGCCGCCCCCGGGGGACAGCCGTACTGGCCAGGTCCAGTCTGCGACCGTATCAGAACATGCCGTTTATCCGAATGTGCGCTACACATCTGCTAAAGTGCGCGCCTTCGTTGATTTCTTGCGAAATCAACTTGTAGCGAAAAGGTGAAAGGTCAAAGGTAAAAGTGAGGGGCCTCGAGCTGTTGACTTTACTTTCACCTTTAACCTTTAACCTTTTACCTTTCACCTGCTTTTCGATTCCACCTTCACCTTTCAGCCAGTTCTTCATGACTCGCCGCCCCCTCGACAGCGTCGCCTTCTCCACCATGGTGCTGTGCTGCTTCATCTGGGGCTTCACGCATGTCGCGACCAAACTGGCGGCGGCGGACATCTCGTTCGTCATGCAAGGCGGGCTGCGCTCCATCCTCGCGACCGGGCTTTTGTTGCTATGGGCGCGTGTACGCGGCGTGCCGCTGTTCGAGAAAGACGGCACCCTGAAGGCGGGATTGATTGCGGGTGCGCTGTTCGCCGGAGAGTTCCTGTTCATCTACGCCGGCCTCGCCCATACCGGCGCCTCGCGCATGGTGGTCTTCGTTTATCTGGCGCCCTGCCTGACGGCACTGGGCCTGCACTGGTTCGTGCCGGGCGAGCAACTGCGCCCGCTGCAATGGACCGGCATCCTTCTGGCGTTCGGCGGAATCGTTGCGGCGTTCGGGGATGGATTCTTCGCCTCGCCCGCATCGTTGCTCGGCGATACCTTCGGGATCATCGCGGGAATACTGTGGGCTGCAACGACGGTCTGGATCCGCGCGACGGGGCTGACGCGCATCAGCGCAACCAAGGTGCTGTTCTACCAGCTTGGCGTGTCGGCCGTGTCGATGCCGATCGCTTCGTGGCTGATGGGCGAGCCGGGTGTCATCGCCATCACCCCGATCGCCATCGGCAGCCTGATCTATCAAGGCGCCATCGTCGCCTTTGCCAGTTACCTGGCGTGGTTCTGGTTATTGACCCGCTATCTCGCCGGCAGGCTGGCGGTGTTCGGATTCCTGACGCCGCTGTTCGGCGTCATGGCCGGTGTCGTGGTCCTGTCGGAACCCCTGCGGCCGGCGTTCCTGACGGCGGTGTTGATGGTGGGGGTGGGGATCGGGCTGGTCAACGCGAGGCGTTGACCAGCCCGATAGAGACTAGAGACGAGAGAAAAGAGAAAAGAGAAAAAGGCCCAGCTTGAGACTTTAGTGCTTTCCCTTTTCTCTCGTCTCTTTTCTCTTTTTTCTCCTGCGCAGCTCACTGCGCGGGCAGGCCCTTCACATACTCCGTCAGCGCCTGGATCTGTTCTTCCTTCAGGGTTTTCTTGAAGCCGGGCATGGAGCCTGACTTGCCGTTGGCGATGCGGTCTTTCACCTGGTCGGCATTGAGCCTGGTGCCGGCGAGCCTGGGACCGCCCTTACCCTCCTTCATGCCGAAATCGCCATGACACCAACTACAGCTGTTGGCGAACAGCTTTCTGACATCCTGCGCGGGCTTTTCTTCGGCTGCGGAAGCGGCCGGCTCTTGATTGGCCAATGCGAAGGCACTCGAAAATCCCAGCACGAGCACGCAGAACAAGGAGCCTGCGAAATGACGGACTTGCATGAACTACTCCTCCAGATATTTCTGTATCTTACAAAAAAGCACCGCCGCTTCAGCGGTCGGCAGCAGCGCCTTCTGAAAACCTGCCGTTCAGTTTAAGTGTTGCCTCGATCGAGCGGATGGCCGCGAAAATCACCGTGACCGTGACGATCACGTAGATCCAGACCACCTGTTCGGTTTCCAGCAGCATGCCGACGGTCACGAAGAAGCGCATGACGCCGATCATCAGCAAGCAGAACGCGGCCAGCGGACTCTTGAAGCGCCACATCAGCGAGGCCAGGACCACATAGAAGGATGCATCGACCAGGTCTTGCCAGCCGCGGTACCACGCGGTAATCACCAGGCCGATCGCCACCGCGTAGAAAGTCAGGGCCGCGCCCCGCACTACGCGCAGCGCATCGTTCCGCGTGCGAATAATGGAAAAAACCCCTGCCGTCCCACTGTTGCCTTGCGCCACCGCTACTTCCTTGTCTTGTTGTCAGGCATCGCCGGCCGCAGCCACACTTGCCTTTTTGGCGCGCATCTTGAACGTCGCTTCTACGGCCCGCACACCGACCCAGACGACAAATGCGGCGAGGATGATGTTGAGGCCGCCGGAGAAACCATGTCCGGAGAAAATCTTCAAGCTGAGCAAGACGGTCACGATCGCCAGCAACAACAGCAGGATCGCGACGATGCGGCTCTTGAACGTACGCAACAGGAAGCCGAGGACCACGTAGGCGACACCGTCGACCCAGAGCTCTGGCCCGTACCAGTAGGACAGGATCATGAACAAGGAGCCGGCGATGAAAAACGCCAGCGAGGCGGCGGCCACGACTTTTACCGCGTCCTCCTCCTGCCGGATTTTCGCGAATATTCCGAGTTTCCTGATTATGGTTTCGGCCATTAGATAGATCCTCCATAGAACGGACAACGAGTCGATGCCCCGCATTACTGTAGTCCCGTAGCGCTGCAAGTCAAGCGTCTGCGACAATGGCGCCAGGACAGGAACGGGAAATATGACACCCCTCAATCTGATGGTATACCGGCACTCGGCCTTTTACAGCCCGCTCCTGGCCGGAATTGGCGCCGGCTTTTTCGGGCGGGAAGGCTTCGCGCCGACCTATACGCTGATGCCGCCAGGCCGTGAAGTCGGCGAAATGCTCGCCTCCGGGGAGATCCACGTCTCGCAAGCTTCCGTATCGACCAGCTGGGGCATCCTGGAAAAGGGCGGCGTGCCCGCCTTCACGATTTTCGCGAACCTGAACCGGCGCGACGGCTTCCTGATTGCGGCGCGCAAGCGCGATCCTGCTTTCCGCTGGGAAGACCTTCTCACCGGCCACTTCATGTTCGCACATGGCGGCCAGCCGCAGGCAATGCTCGCGTACGCAATGAACAAGTTGGGAGTGCCTCTGGAAAAAGTCGACGACCTCGACCGCGGCGATCCCGGGAAGGCAATGGCGGCCTTTGCTGCCGGCGAAGGCGATTATTTCCACGAACAGGCGCCCTATACGCAACAACTGGAAGCCGAGGGCAAGGCACACATCGTCGCCTCGGTCGGTGATGTGATCGGCCCCGTGGCGTTCAGCAGCCTTGCCGCGGCGCCCGCATGGCTTGAAAAGCCGGAAGCCGGGCGCTTCCTGCGCGCTTACGGGAAGGCACGGGACTGGGTGAACAGCGCAGCACCGGAAAACGTCGCGGCCGCCGAACAATCCTACTTTCCGTCGATCCGGCGCGAAGCGCTGGTGCGTTCGATTGCGTACTACCAGAAGCTGGGCTGCTGGTCGGGCAACCTGGACATCAGCCGCGACGAGTACGAAACCATCCTCGACGTATTCCAGCATTCCAAACTCATCACCCGCCGCCATCCCTACGAACAGGTCATCTCGCCTCTTCCCCAGTCCTGAGCCACAGAGGTCACAGAGGGCACAGAGAAAAACTTGCAGGAAATGGGTGCAGAGTGCCGACACTGGAAACTATTCGATTAGCGTTCCCCTTCGCAATCTGTTCCGCCTTTAAGCCTTTACCTTTTTCCTCTGTGACCTCTGTGGCTACAGGTTTAGACCAAGCCTAGCGATCCGGCAGGGGGATGGACTCGGTTTCGCCGGGCACCGGCGCAAATCGGCCCGCCTTCCAGTCCGCCTTCGCGCGTTCGATGCGCTCCTGCGAACTGGAGACGAAATTCCACCAGATGTGGCGTTCGCCGACCGGTGCGCCGCCGAGCAATGCGACGCGGCTGTTGCCGAACGCCGTAAGATCCACGGACTCGCCGGGTGAGAGCACCAGCAGGGTGCCGGCGTTGTAAACCTCGTCTTCGATTTCCAGCGCACCCTGCACGATGTAGGCCGCGCGCTCTTCATGCTCGGGCGTGAGGGTCAGGCTGCTGCGGATGGGCATCGCGGCGTCCGCGTAGAACAGCCTCGACAGCGCCGGCACCGGCGAGGTCGCGCCGAGCAGGGAGCCGGCGATGAGGCGCAACTCGATGCCGTTCTTTTCGATCAGCGGCAATTGTTCTTTGGAAACGTGCAGGAACGACGGCGCATCCTCTTCATGGCCCGGCGGTAGCGCCACCCAGGATTGCAGGCCCCAAAGCCGGTGCCCGCGGCTCCGCAATTCCGGCGCGGTGCGCTCCGAATGCACGATGCCGCGTCCGGCCGTCATCCAGTTTACCTCGCCGGGGCGAATGGCTTCCACCACGCCGAGGCTGTCGCGGTGCAGGATCTCGCCTTCGTAAAGATAGGTGACGGTCGCCAGCCCGATATGCGGATGCGGCCGCACGTCGATGCCGGCGCCGGGCGCGAATACGGCCGGCCCCATCTGGTCGAGGAAAATGAACGGCCCCACCATGCGGCCGCCAGCCCAGGGCAGGATGCGAAGAACTTCGAAGCTGCCGAGGTCGCGGCGGCGGCCCTCGACGACGTGCGCTATTGCCGTCACGACCTCAGGGCTTCCACACCGCCGGCGTGCAGCGCTGGTAATTCGGCGGGTACAACGCCTCGCCGCCCAGTTCGCGCGCGGCATGCCAGGCCCAGCGCGGATCGTCCATGGCGCCACGGGCGAGTGCGATGAGGTCCGCCTTGCCCCCGGCCACGATGTCTTCGGCCTGCCGCGGTTTCGTGATCATGCCCACGGACATCGTCGCCATGCCGGATTCGCTTTTCACTTTCTCCGCGAACGGCACGTTGTAGCCGGGCGCAAGGGGAATCTGCTGGCGCGGGTCCAGCGCGCCGGAACTGATGTCGAAGAAATCGCAGCCGCGCGCTTTCATCTGCTTTGCGAACGCCACCGTCTCCTCCGGTGTCCAGCCGCCGTCGATCCAGTCAGTGGCCGAAACACGCACTCCCAGCGGTCGTTCCTTCGGCCAGACCAAGCGTACGGCGTCGAATACCTCCAGCGGATAACGCATGCGGTTTTCCAGGGAACCGCCGTACTCGTCGGTGCGCTGATTGGAGATCGGCGACAGGAACTCATGCAGCAGGTATCCGTGCGCGGCGTGCAGTTCCGCCAGATCAAAGCCAATGCGAACGGCGCGCTTCGCCGATTCAACGAACTGTTGCTTCACTTCCAGGAGGCCGTCCCGGGTCAACGCCTCCGGCACGTGCCAGCCGGGGCCAAACGGGAGCGCTGACGGGGCCAGCGTTTTCCAGGCGCCCTGTTCGGCGGTCAGCGCTTTGCCGCCTTGCCCCGGCGGCAGGGACGAGGCCTTGCGCCCGGCATGCGCGAGCTGGATGCCCATTTTTGCAACCCCGTGTTTCTTGCAGAAGGCGACGACGCGGGCGAGGGTTTTTTCATTGTCGTCGCTGTACAGGCCAAGGCAGCGATGCGTGATGCGGCCGATCGCGGACACGTGCGTGGCTTCGGTGATGACCAGGCCTGCGGCGCCCATTGCGAACTGCCCGAGATGCATCAGGTGCCAGTCGGCGGCGGAACCGTTCTCCGACATGTACTGGCACATGGGTGAAACGACGATGCGGTTGGGCAGTTCCAGGTCCCGCAGGCGGTAAGGGGTGAAAAGTGCGCTGGCCATGATCGATGGGAGGGTCCGGTTAAGAAGTCACCGGATTCTAGCAGCAGCCCCTCGGCACCGCGTCGCTGCGAATAGCCGCTTGGGAAAATTCTGGCGGTGTCATACTGCGCACCATAACGAGATGGGCCCGGACGCACAGCCGGGAAAGCATGAAAAAACACGCACTCGCAGCGCTGATGCTGCTGGTGTTCGCCATCCATCCGGCGCTGGCCGCGCAATTGCAGGGCCGGGTGGTGGGCGTCAGCGACGGCGATACGATCACGCTGCTGACCAGCGAACAACGGCAGTTCAGGATCCGCCTCTCCGGCATCGATGCGCCGGAGAAGAAACAGGCATTCGGCGCCTTCGCCAAGGAGTCGCTGTCGCGCCAGGTGTTCGGCCGCCCGGTCATCGTGGAGTGGACCAAGACCGACCGCTATGGCCGCATTGTCGGCAGGATCGAGATCGGCGGCACCGACGTCAACCTGGAGCAGATCCGCGAAGGCTCAGCCTGGGTCTATACCCAATACCTCAAGGAACTCCCCGCGGCGGACCGCACGCTCTACCTCGAGGCCGAACAGGAAGCCAGGGACGAACGCCGCGGCCTTTGGCGCGATCTCGACCCCGAACCTCCCTGGCAATGGCGCCGCGACCGGCGCTCAGGCGGCAAGGTTTAAACCCGTTAACCGCAAAGGCGCAAAGGACGCAAAGCAAAGGAGCGCAAAGGAAGGCAAGAACGAGAAGGAACATTTTTCTCCAAATTCTGGTCGCGGCAAGTCGGAGATCGCACGGTAAACGAACATTCATGCTTTCGCTTTCCTTTGCTTTCCTTTGCGTTCCTTCGCGTCCTTTGCGCCTTTGCGGTGAAAGGGCTTCCCTAGATCCCAAACTGCAATTCAGCGAGCCGCGCATAGAGAGGGTTCGTGCCCAGCAGTTCTTCGTGGCTGCCCACGCCAATCAGCCGGCCGTGGTCGATCACGGCGATCCGGTTCACGCTTTTGACCGTCGCCAGGCGGTGGGCGATGATCAATGTGGTGCGGGCTTCCATCAGGTATTCAAGCGCGGCCTGCACCTTGCGTTCGCTTTCCGAATCGAGCGCGCTGGTGGCCTCATCCAGCAGCAGGATCGGGCGGTTGGACAGAATCGCGCGCGCGATTGCGAGGCGCTGGCGCTGTCCGCCCGACAGCCGCACGCCGCGCTCCCCGAGATAGGTATCGAATTTCTCGGGCAGCAGCTCGATGAACTCGGTGGCGAAGGCGGCGTCGCAGGCTTTGCGCACTTCTGCTTCCGTCGCCCCGGGCCGTCCATAGCGCACGTTCCCGGCAACACTCGCGGCAAAAATTGCCGGTTCCTGCGATACCAGCGCAATGCGTTGGCGCAGCTTCGCAGGATCGGCGCGACGGATGTCCGTGCCATCCACCCGCACCGCCCCTGAATCCGGATCGTAGAAACGCAGCAGCAACTGGAACACCGTCGACTTGCCCGCGCCGGACGGCCCCACAAGCGCGAGCTTTTCGCCGGGCCGCACCGCCAGGGAGAAATTCTCCAGTGCCGGCAGGTTGCGCCTGGAGGGATAGTGGAAGGTGACGCCATCGAACTCCACGGAACCTACGGGCTGCCCCAGCGTTTCCGGATGCGGCGGCGTAACGATGTCGGGGACGGTGTCGAGGATTTCGATCAGCCGTTCTGCGGCTCCGGCGCCGCGCTGCAGATCGCCGATGACCTCGCTCAGGGCCGCTGCCGCGCTGGCCACCATGGCGGCGTAGAACACGAACGCGGACAGTTCCCCCGCCGTCACCTTGCCGGCAAGGACATCGTGGCCGCCGATCCAGAGGACCATGCCGATGCCCGCGAACACCAGCAGGATGACGGCGGCGATCAGTGACGCCCGCATGAAGATGCGGCTGCGTGCCGTCGCGAACGCCGCTTCGATGCGTTGCCCGAACAGCCGGCGGTCCTCGCTTTCATGCCCGTAGGCCTGCACCGTGCGGATTTCGTGTAGCGCCTCGTCCACGTAGCTGCCGATGTCGGCGACACGGTCCTGGCTGGCACGCGAGAGCCTGCGCACCCGGCGCCCGAACACGATGATCGGTCCTATCACCAGTGGGACCATGAGCAGGACCAGGGCGGTCAGCTTCCAGCTCGTCAGCATCAGCATGGCCAGCGAGCCCAGGCCGAGCAATCCGTTGCGAAGCGCCATCGAAACGCTGGTGCCGATCACCTGCTCGAGCAATGCGGTGTCCGTCGTCAAACGTGAAATGACCTCCCCGGTTCGCGTCCGCTCGAACCAGGCCGGCGACAAGGCCAGCAGCCTGGAGAAGACCTCGCGGCGGATGTCGGCGATGACGCGCTCGCCCAACCAGGAGATCAGATAAAAGCGCGCCCAGCTCGCCGCCGCCATCACGATGATCACCGCGAGCATGAAGAACAACGCTTGATCGAGCGCAGCCGGATTGCCAGCCGAGAAACCGCGGTCTATCACCAGCTTCAACCCCTGACCGATCACCAGGAATCCCCCGGCCGCAATGATCAGTGCGACGCCGAACAGCGCCATGCGTACCCGATAGGGTCGCGCGAACCGCCACAGCACGGACAGCGCGCGCAGGCGCTCCATGCCCGAGGACTTCGGCGGCGTTTGCGAATCCACGATCGTGGTGGGAAGTCGGTTCGGCTCCATGGCCCCAGCATAACGCGCAACTGCAGGAAAAGACGCCGCTTTTTCGGTGAACTTGGCGGCCGGAGTAGCGTCGAAGTCTGTAACAGCACTATTTTTCGGGGCGGTGCAGGCACTGTCCCGTCCTTCTGCAGGTCTCCTTTGACGCAATCTCTCCCGGGAAGGACAGTAAGTCGGAGTGGACTTTCAGGGCTTCGGTCAAGCCGGAGCGCAGCAAAAAGGGCGCCGCCCGGTCAACCCCGGCCGCGCCCTTTTCTTTGCCTCTACGAAAGTTCTTGGCCCGGATGAAAGTTCTTGGCCTGGACGAAAGTCCCTGGTCTGGCGAAAACTACTTCAGCACGAACTCCACCAGCTCCACCGCCTGATCGCCGCTGTTGGTGATGGTCGTGGTGATCGCATTGTCCCGAAAGCGGAACTGCGCCGGCGCCAGATCGGTTACCGACTTCGCTCCCGCGATCACTTCCGAGATCCTGCCCTCGCCCAACGACACACGTATGCTCGGACCCGGAATTTTGAGCGGTGCGGTCGAAGCGCCGGGCGCGAGCCTGATGCGATAGGCGCCGACCCGTTCATTGTCCAGGGCGGTTTCGGCGCCCGCCAGCGCCGGTAGCGGCGGCTTCGCGGCACCCGCATCGGCCGGCTTTAAAAGTTCGATGCCGATCGCGCGGAAGGTGCCGGGCCCGCGGTTGATGAAGCGATGCGTGTAAGCACCCTTGGACGCCGCGTTGTAATAGCCGATGAAGCCGGCTTCCATCTTGACGTCTTTCGGGTCCTGTCCGTAGATCTGGTTGAACAGCGTGACGCTGGTGACCAGGACATACGGATAGTCCAGCGAATGCCGGTGATATAGCGTTTGCTCGCCTTCGGGGATTTCGACGTCCACCAGCCTGACCCAGTCGTTGACCAGCTTGGGCACATGCCGCGGCTCCTTGTCCGCCGGGACCACGTCGTCCTGCGCGAACGATGCGGCAGCCGGCAACAAAACCAGCGCTGCCGCAACGACCGAGCTTATGACCAGCTTGGCGAACATGGGATTGCGCTCAGGCCAGTACGTAGCTGGTCTTTACCGTGGTGAAGAATTCCGCCGCATAGCGGCCCTGTTCGCGCGGACCGTAGCTGGACCCTTTGCGGCCGCCGAAGGGCACGTGATAGTCCACGCCCGCCGTTGGCAGGTTCACCATCACCATGCCGGCCTGCGCATTCTTGCGGAAATGCGAGGCATGCTTCAGCGAAGTGGTGACGACGCCAGAAGACAAGCCGAACGGCGTGTCGTTGGCAACCGCCAGCGCTTCGTCGTAATCCTTCACCATGACCACGGAAGCCACCGGGCCGAACACTTCCTCGCGATTAATCTTCATCGTGTTCACGGTGCCGGTAAACAGTGCCGGCTCGAGATAGAAACCTTCGGTCTCGCGCTTCAGGAGGTTGCCGCCGAAAGCGAGCTTGCCGCCTTCCTTTTTGGCCTCTTCGATATAGCGCAGGTCCTGGTCGAGCTGGGACTTGTCCACCACCGGGCCGATATCGGTGCCCTGCTTGAGCGCGTTGTCGACCTTCACTCCCTTCAGGCGCTCGACCAGCGCGGCGACGAACTTGTCGTGGATGCCCTGGGTCACGATGAATCGCGAAGATGCCGTGCAGCGCTGGCCCGTGGAGAAGAAGGCGCCGTTCACCGCGCATTCCACCGCGATCTTCAGGTCCGCGTCGTCGAGGATGACCAGCGGGTTCTTGCCGCCCATTTCGAGCTGGAACTTGGCCATGCGCGCCACGGCTTTCGCGGCAACCTGCTTGCCGGTTTCCACCGAGCCGGTGAACGTGATCGCATCGACGCGCCTGTCGTTGACGATCACTTCGCCGACCACGCTGCCGCGGCCCATCACGAAATTGAACACGCCCTTGGGGACGCCGGCATCCACCAGGATCTTGGCGATGGCGTGCGCCATACCCGGCACCAGGTCCGCCGGCTTGAACACCACCGTGTTGCCATAAGCCAGGGCCGGGGCGATCTTCCAGGCGGGAATCGCGGCGGGGAAATTCCACGGTGCAATGATGCCCACTACACCTACCGGCTCGCGGGTAAGTTCGACGTCGATGCCGGGACGCACCGAAGGCAGCAGTTCGCCGGCACGGCGCAGCACTTCGCCGCCGAAGAACTTGAACACATTGCCCGCACGCACGACTTCGCCGATGCCTTCCGGCAGCGTCTTGCCCTCCTCGCGCGACAGCAGCTTGCCGAACTCCTCCTTGCGCGCAATGATCTCGTTGCCGACCTTGTCGAGGATATCCGCCCGGGCCTGCACGTTGAAGGTGGCCCAGGCCGGCGCGGCGGCACGCGCCGCTTCCACCGCACGTTCAGTCTGCGCCTTGTCAGCCTGCGCATACTCGGCAATGACATCGCTGGTATCGGAGGGATTGACGTCCTTGGACGTGTTCGCGCCGGCGATCCATTCGCCGGCGATGTAGTTCTGGAGTTGTACGGTACTCATTTTGGTGGCTCCTCTGTAGGGGGCGGATGCTAGCACGGCGGGCCGCTCCTGGTCAGGCTACGGCCGATAAACCGGAATTCAAGCAACTCTCACCGCGGAGGACGCGGAGGACGCAGAGGAAAAACGGAGGAGCCAATAATAGTTGAGTGGGTTGATCAGTCTATCCACCGCCGGGGCTGCTCACCGGCCGGGCATTCGTTGCGCCAATTCGTTCCTCTTTCCTCTCTTGCCTTTCCTCCGCGTCCTCTGCGGTGAGGGCGGGCCCTGAAGGTTTATTCAGCGGCCTTCGCCTTGCGCTTGCGGCGCAGCTTGTTGAAATCGTCCAGCTCCCACGGCCGCAGGGCCAGCAGCACGCTTGCCGGACGCCGCTCGCCGATGGCCAGGTTCTTGTCGTCGTTGTGCATTTCGGAGAATTCCAGGGCCACCTTACGCAGCTTCATGACCAGTTGCGAACTGTTGGCGGGCGACAGCATGGCATTCATCACCATGATTATTTCTCCGGGGCCGTCGAACTTCGAGCGGAAATATTCCTGGTGCGCCCGGGTCATGAAGTACTGCAGGATCGGCCCGTTCGGCAACCAGGAGAAGTTTGGCGAAACCTTGAGCTTGATGCGGTTGTTGGGCATCAATTCGAGGAACTTGATGCGGTCCAGCTTGAGCAACAACTGGATGCATTCCGTTTTCGGGATGTCGTAGATGCCGACGATCTGTTCCAGGCTCATGTGGTTGAGCGCGCAGACCGCCACCAGGAACAGCCTCATGTTGCCCACCACCTCGCGCTCCTGCTCCAGCGTCAGGTGGACGATGTAGTTCTTCTCGCTGTCGACTTCGCGCGCCAGATCCGTGAGGCCGAGTCCGGCGAACTGGCAGACCTGCTCGAATCGCTCCAGCGTGAAATGCTGGGACGAGAACATGCGCTTCACGCTGGCCTCGCTCATCTTAAGTTCGCGGGCGACCTGCGCGTAGGTCAGCTTCCTGGCCTTGAGCGCGCGCTTCAAGGCGTCCACCACGGCAGCGATCTGCGACACGGCTCCCTCCCCCCGAATGGCCGAAAGTCTAGCCCGATGATACCGCGGGGAGTGTGGGTGGCAACACCCCGCGTAACGCTTTCATGACGTCGTACTGCTGCGCAACATGGCTCCGCGTTCCATCCGAACCACTGCAACCCGGGAGAAAGACATGAAGAAGCGGAACCTGGTCACCGCCCTTGCGGCGGCGCTCGAAAACAGCCGGCAGTCCGGCCGGGTTCCCGATGCGGCCCCGAAATCCAGCGAGCCGCCCGGCGGCGACACCCTGCTGAACGCGCTCCGCAACAGCGCGACCGGATGCGACCAGATCATGCAACGGCGCCTCGGCGCGCTGTCCGAAACACCCGTTTCATAACCGCCTGTGCGGGCAGGGGGTGCTTCCCTCGAAGTTCCCCCCTGTCTTTTAGGCCGGTCCTTGTCCAGGACCGGCCTTTTTTTGAAAAACAAATTGGGGTCAGACTCGATTTTCTGCTTTTCCAGCCTGATCGCAAGACCTAATGGAGATCATCTAATACTCATGGCCCGACTACCCCGCTTCTTCGTAAAAGGCGAAACCCTGCACATCATCCAGCGGGGCAATAATCGCAATCCTATCTTCTGCGCAAAACACGACTACCTGTTCTTCCTGGACTGCCTTCAGCGGGCCCGCTTGGAACATGGGCTTGTCATCCATGCCTATGTATTGATGACCAATCACGTGCACTTGCTGGCGAGTCCGGAACACGAGGCAAGCCTGCCGAAGACCTTGCAGTCGGTGGGCCGGCGCTATGTCCAGCACTTCAACTATGCCTACAAACGCACCGGGACACTTTGGGAAGGACGCTATCGTGCAACGCTGATTGACAGCGAACGCTATCTCCTGACCTGCATGCGCTACATTGAACTCAATCCAGTGCGCGCACGCATTGTGGATCATCCCGCCGACTATCCATGGTCCAGTTACATGTCAAATGCGATTGGAGCCCGGGATCCACTGCTCGCGCCTCATGAGCTCTATCGGCGTCTCGGGCGGTCAACGGAGGAGCGCCAGCACGCCTACCGGCAACTGTTTCGGACTCAACTCTCAAAGACGGACCTCGATACGATCCGGGATGCAACCCAAAAAGCCTGGGTACTTGGCAGTGACCGTTTTCGCACCAAGATCGAAACACTGGCCGATCGTCGCGCCACCCCCCTGTCAAGGGGCCGACCATCAAAGGACCCGAGCAAAAATCGAGTCTGACCCTATTTTTCGAAGCAGCGCAGAGGGCCGGGGAGAGGGCGTTAGTCCAGGGTTTTTCTGTACACCTTCAGCCCCAGCGCCATCACCACCAGCATGAACACGAGGATCGGCCAAAGGCTGGGCCACAAATCCGCAAAGCCGTTGCCTTTGAGCATGAGTCCGCGCACCAGCGACAGGAAATGCGTCAGCGGCAAGGCGTTGCCGATCACCTGCGCCCAGTAAGGCATGCCGCGGAACGGGAACATGAAACCCGACAGCAGCATCGACGGCAGGAAAAAGAAGAAGGTCATCTGCATCGCCTGCAACTGGTTTCGGGCGATGGAGCTGAAGGTGATGCCCAGCGTCAGGTTGGCAGCGATAAAAATCAGCACCACCCCGTAGAGCAATCCGAGGTTGCCCTGCATCGGCACTGCAAACAGGTAACGCGCGGCGAGCAGCACCAGCGTGACCTGCAGCAGCCCGATCAGGATGTAGGGCATGATTTTCCCGGTCATGACTTCTATCGGCAGCGCCGGCGTGGCGAGCAGGTTCTCGAACGTGCCGCGCTCGCGCTCCCGCGTCATCGCCAGGCCGGTCATCAACACCATGGTCATGGTCAGGATCACGCCCAGCAATCCGGGCACGATGTTGTACGCCGTGATGCCTTCGGGGTTGTAGCGCCGGTGGATGCGCAAATCCACCGGGGACGGCGCCGGCACGGAATCCGCCAGTACGCCCTTCAAGTCGTGCGCCAGGGCCGTGTCGACAGCCTGGCTCAACGCAGCGATGGCATTCCCGGTTGCGGCAGGGTCGGTCGCATCCGCTTCGATCAGCAGCACCGGCCTGTCGCCGCGCGCCAGATCGCGCTCGAATCCCACCGGAATGGTGACGACGAACTGCACTTCGCCGTGCGCAAGCAGGGCATCGGCCTCGGCCTCGGACGCGATCTGCCTGACGACCTTGAAGTAGCCGCTGGTCTGCAAGGCGGCGGTAACCGTGCGCGCGTAGCGGCTGTTGTCCTGGGAGAGCACCGCGGTGGGCAGCGACTTCGGATCGGAATTGATCGCGAATCCGAACAGCAGCAATTGCATCACCGGAATGCCGACGATCATGCCAAAGGTCAGCCGGTCGCGCTTGAGCTGGATAAATTCCTTCATGATGATGCCGATCCAGCGCGACAGCGAGAAGGCGCTGATCCTCACTGGAAATTGTCCGGGGCGGATTCCATCAGGTGGATGAATACGTCTTCGAGCGTGGCGCTGCCCGGTTGCCAGCGATAGCGTTCATCGTTGCGGTAGGGCTCGATGGCGCGTTCCAGCGCCGCCGCATCGGTGCCGACGACATGCAGGGTCGAACCGAACGGCGTGACCTGGTCGATACCAGGCTTGCCACGCAACTGCGCCTCCAGTTCCGCCAGGTCCGCGCCCGCCACCAGCCAGGTGACCAGGTGCTGCGCGGCGACCACCTCCTCGACCGTGCCGGTGGAAAGCACGGAACCATAAGCGATGTAAGCCAGGCGATGGCAGCGTTCGGCCTCGTCCATATAGTGCGTCGACACCAGCACCGAGATGCCGGTCGCGGCCAGCGCATGGATTTCCTGCCAGAAATCGCGCCTCGCCTTCGGGTCCACGCCGGCGGTCGGTTCGTCGAGCAGCAACAGTTTCGGGTCGTGCAGCATGCAGGCCGCCAGCGACAGGCGCTGCTTCCAGCCGCCGGAGAGCGAACCCGACAACTGATTCTGGCGCGACGCCAGTCCGAGTTGCGCGATTGCGCTATCCACCGCCTGCCTGCGGTTGCGCATGCCGTACATGCGCGCGACGAAGTCGAGGTTCTCGCGGATAGTCAGGTCTTCCCACAAGGAGAAGCGTTGCGTCATGTAGCCGACTTCGCGCTTGATGGCGGCGGTCTCGCGCACCACGTCGTAGCCCAGGCAGGTGCCGCTGCCGCTGTCCGGGGTCAGCAATCCGCAGAGCATGCGGATCGAGGTGGTTTTGCCGCTGCCGTTCGGGCCGAGGAAGCCGAAGATCTCGCCGCGCTTGACCTGCAGGGAAAAATCACGCACGACGTGCTTTTCGCCGAAGCTCTTGTTCAGCTTTTGCACGTCGATGACCAGGTCCGGATTCATTCAAACCATCCAATTTGAACCACGGAGGACACGGAGGAAAACCGCAAAATGGTTTTCATGGCATGCGTTCCAATGTCGTCCGTGCTGCGTACGCAGGGTATCGGTGTCTCTGTGGTGACATCCGGGTTCATAGCGTGACGTCCACCGGCTGGCCGGGTTTGAGTTTCACGGCGTCGGCCGGCGCCGGGGTCGCCTCGATCATGAACACCAGCTTGGCGCGCGATTCCTTGCTGTAGATCACCGGCGGGGTAAATTCAGATTTCGGCGAGATGTAGGTGATGGTCGCGGGGACCGGCGCGCTGCAGCCGTCGCAAACCGCCTTCACGCCCTGGCCGGCCTGCAATTGGCCGACGATGGTTTCCGGCACGAAAAAACGCAGCTTGATATTGGCCGGCGGCAGCAGGCTGATCACCGGCTTGCCGGCCGGCACCCATTCGCCCTGCACAAAAAACGTGTCCTGGATCAAGCCCGCCTGCGGCGCGAGCTGGGCTTTTTGCGCGAGCTTCCAGTCGGCCTGGGCCACGACGGCTTTGGCGGCATCGATTTCCGCCTGCGCTCCCGAGATCTCGCCGGCCCGGCCGACGCTTTGCTTCGCCACACGGATCTGCGCGCGCGCCTGCTCGGCCCGCGCGCGGTCGCGGGCGAGATTGGCCCGGGCTTCGTCGAGGCCCGCCGAGGAAATGAATCCGCTGTCGGAGAGTTCCTTGTTGCGCGTGAACTGGGCTTCGGACAACTTGCGCGCGGCCTCCGCCTGTTCGGCTTCCGCCACCAGCGCCTCGAGCTCGGGCGCGCGCTGTCCCTTGCTGAGGTTGCCCAGTTTCGCCTGCGCGGCGCGCAGTTTCTCGTCGGCCTCGTGCTTCTCCGCCGCCTCGTTGCCCTGTTCGAGCGCAAACAGCGGCGCGCCTTTTTCCACGCTCTGGCCGCGCGTGACGTTCAGCGTCTGCAGCGAGCCGGCGTAAGGCGAGGCGATCAGCACGTATTCGCCTTCGACATAGCCCTGGTAGCCAGTGGATTTCGGCTCGCTGCAACCGGCCGCCAGCAAAGCAAGGCAAACGAGGCCGGCAAACCCCGGCTTGATCAGCATGGCTTTCATTTTTTTCCGCCCTGGCGCTTTTGCGGCGCGCCGGATGCATTGCCCATTAAAAAAGTGTCGACCGCGATGCGTGCGATTTCCGCGCATTCGCGCTTCGAGTTGGCGTCGTCGCGGGCGACGTTGAGGATGGTCGCACCGACCAGCAGCATGTGGAACGCGGCAATGTTCGCGGCCGAGGGTTCCCTGTCGAGCAGGCTGGCCACGTTGGCAATCGCGCCGCGCACCTTGGCCACGAATTCGCGCAGGAACTGCTTGATCTCGCGGTCTTCGTCCGAACTGACGACCAGCCCGAGCATGACCCGCGCGCGCCGCTTGTCGGCCAGTGTCTCGCCGGCGAACTGCGCAAAGACGTCCGGCGTCAGCTTGCCCCCCGCCGCTCCAGCCGCGAGCCCGGCGAGCATGGTTTCGATGGAATGCACCGCCAGCGCCTTCAGCAGGTCGTTGCGGGTCGGAAAGTAATAAGTCAGGTGGCTCTGCCGCACCCCGGCCGCTTTCGCGATCTTGGGCTGCGTCACCTCCATGAAACCGTGCCCGGCCAACAGGTCGAGGGCGGCATCGAGAATCCTTTGTCTCACATCGGCCAAATCGTCGGGGGGCATTGCCAATCCTTGGTATATTTACCAAGCAGTTTGGTATATCTACCAAACCTTGTCAACTAGAGCCCAAGGACTACACCCAACGCAGAGGCGCAGAGGGCGCGGAGAAAAGGGAAAAAGAGGAGCGAGAAGATAATTGTTCAAGGTATGGCGGCGTTCCTCACCTCCGCTGAAATTGGCGCCCATCTCACATTGCAGAACTTTATTTTTCCTCCCTCTTCTTCTTTTGTTTTTCTCCGCGTTCTCTGCGTACCCCACAAGGGGGTATAGAAGTGAATCCTCTGCGTCTCTGCGTTGGGTGTAAGCACTAGGCAGGAAGCCGTGCGAAAATGCGCCTCCCCATTCCAACTACCCCGTTCCGATGCACCCGCTGACCGCCCGCCCCGCCGTACAAGCCCTGCGCAATTCGAAAATCCGCGAGGTCGCCAACGCCGGCATGGGCAAGAAGGATGTCCTGCCGTTCTGGTTCGGCGAACCCGACGAGGTCACGCCCGATTTCATCCGCCAGGCCGGCATCGAGGCGCTGCAGCGCGGCGATACGTTCTATACGGAGAATTTCGGCATCCCGGAGTTGCGCGAAACCATCGCGGCCTATGTCGCCCGGCTGCACGCCCCGGCCTGCACGGTAACTGCGGACAACATCGCGGTCACCAGTGCCGGGATGTCGGCGCTGATGCTCACCAATCAGGCCCTCGTCGGCCCCGGCGACCGGGTCGTAGTCGTCACGCCGGTCTGGCCCAATCTCGTGGAAATCCCCAGGATCCTCGGCGCCGAGGCGGTGACCTTCCCGCTGGATTACACCGCCGCCGGCTGGAAACTCAACCTGGAGCAGTTGCTGGCAACCCTCACGCCGGCCACGCGCATGGTGTGCATCAACTCGCCGAACAACCCGACGGGCTGGACCATCAGCCGCGAAGAACAGCGCGCCATCCTCGATCATTGTCGCCGGCATGGCATCTGGATACTCGCGGACGATGCGTACGAACGCCTGCACTACGGGGAAGGCACCGCGCCTTCCTTTCTCGACATCTCCGACCTCAACGATCGCCTGGTCAGCGCCAACACGTTCTCGAAATCCTGGCTGATGACCGGCTGGCGGCTGGGCTGGATCGTGGCGCCCGCGGAGTTGATGCCTTACCTGGGCACCTTGCTCGAGTACAACACTTCC
>JBKJUC010000261.1:0-11096 GCA_046590325.1 Burkholderiales bacterium
CGGCCGCGAACGACCACCTTCGCGACGTGCAGGTTGCTGTGCACCGCTGCGGGCGCCGTCGCTGCGGGCGCCACTGCCACTGCGGCCACGGCCCTGGGGCTGGGAATTGCCACGCGAATGGCGCTGCTGTTGCGGACGCTGCTCGCGACGGCCCGGGGTTTCCGTCGAACGCGGCGGATTCTTGCTGGGCTCGAAGCCCTCGATCACGACCGACTCGACCTGCACTTTCATGAGCCGCTCGATGTCGCGCATGAAACCGGTTTCGTCGTGGGAAACCAGCGACACGGCCTGGCCACGGCTGCCGGCCCGGCCGGTGCGGCCGATGCGGTGCACGTAGTCTTCCGGAACGTTCGGCAGTTCGTAGTTCACGACATGCGGCAGTTCCTCGATGTCCAGTCCGCGTGCGGCGATGTCGGTCGCTACCAGCACCCGCACCTTGCCGGCCTTGAATCCGGCGAGGGAACGCGTGCGCTGGTTCTGGCTCTTGTTGCCGTGGATCGCATCGGCGGATATGCCATCCTTGTCGAGCTGCTCGGCAAGGCGGTTGGCACCGTGCTTGGTGCGCGCGAAGACCAGCACCTGCCGCCAGTCACCCTGGTTGATCAGGTGCTCCAGCAGCGCGCGTTTGCGGTCCTTGTCGACCGGGTGCACGACCTGGGAAATCAGTTCGGCGGTCTGCGTGTTCCTGGCGACGGCGACTTCCACCGGCGATTGGAGGAAGGAGTCGGCGAGGCCGCGGATTTCGTTGGAGAACGTGGCCGAGAAGAACAGGTTCTGGCGCTTCGCCGGCAGCACCGCGAGGATGCGGCGGATGTCGCGGATAAAGCCCATGTCCAGCATGCGATCGGCTTCGTCCAGGATCAGGAACTCGACTTTCGTCAGGTCCACCGTGCGCTGCTGCATGTGATCAAGCAGGCGGCCTGGGGTGGCAACCAGGATGTCGACCCCCTGGCGCAACGCCTGGATCTGGGCGCCCATGCTGACGCCGCCGAACACGGTGGTGGATTTCTGCTTGAGGTGGCTGCCATAGGTGCGGACGCTTTGCTCGACCTGCGCCGCGAGTTCGCGGGTCGGGGTCAGGATCAGGGCACGGATCGGGCGACGCGGACCGCTGGGTGCCGGGCCGCGAGCGGCAAGCAATTGCAGAAGGGGCAGTGCAAAGCCCGCGGTCTTGCCGGTGCCGGTCTGGGCTCCCGCGAGGATGTCGCGGCCTTCAAGAATGACGGGGATGGCCTCGGCCTGAACCGGGGTGGGTTGGGTGTAGCCTTCGTCGGCTACGGCGCGCACGAGCTCGGCGCGCAGGCCGAGCGCTTCAAATGAAGTGCTGATGTGAATCTCCTGAAACAGCCTGCGGGACCCCACAAGGGGTACTCCGAACCGGTTCAGGCAGAATCTAATGGGTTGAAAAAACTCGGGGAAAACCTGCTACCACGAAAGGGCTGCAACGCGGACCGATTGACGCGATACATGTTCCTTGCGCTGCATCATAACCGAACAGCCCTCGGAAGTCGCGGTTTTTTTAGGGTTTTATGCCTCGGATGCAAGACCTTGCACAGTCCTTGCGACATAACCGGGGGAGACTTGCGCCGGTTATGGCTAAGGATGGCGTCCTGCGGCACGTTGATGAGCCTGTGTGCCCCTGCCAGCGTCCTGCCGGAGCCGTCGGACGCCCCAACCAAGGCCCGCAGTGACCGCTGGGCCGGGCGGCAAGTTCGGCACAGGACTGGTGCAGCACGCACCGGGATCGGCCAACCCGCCCACTGAGGACAGAAAAGGCATGAGTTCCGTCGTCGCATCGAACGATTCCGCCCCCGCGGTCAAGCTGTCGGGCTCGACCGCCCTGGCCGGCCCCATTACCGCCAGCGACGTCGCCATCAAGGACCTGGGCAAATGCCTGTTGCCCTCCCCGATCGTCGCCCACCTCGGCGAAGCCGCCGTGGTGTACGTCGGTGCCGCCGAGAAAGTCCTGGTGGACGACCGCATGTCGGTGATCCGGGCCAATGCCGCCCATGCGACCGCCCTGCCCGCCTTCGAACTGGCCGGTCCCCGCAACAAGATCTTCTTCGACCCACGCACAGTGGGCTGCGGCATCGTGACCTGCGGCGGCCTGTGTCCGGGCATCAATAACGTGGTGCGCGGCATCGTGCTCGAACTGGCGCGCGGCTACGGCATAAAGCGCATCCTCGGATTCCGCTATGGCTATGAGGGATTGATTTCGCGCTTCGGCCACGAGCCGCTGCACCTGACCGCGGAATCCGTGAGCCATATCCACCACCAGGGCGGCACGATCCTGGGTTCCTCGCGCGGCTCCCAGGATCCGGCCGAAGTCATCGACAACCTCGAGGCCAACGGCATCAACGTGCTGTTCGTCGTCGGCGGCGACGGCACCATCCGCGGCGCCATGCAACTGACGGCGGAAATCGAGAAACGCGGCCTGAAAATCGCCGTGGTCGGCGTGCCCAAGACCATCGACAACGACATCCATTTCATCGACCGCAGCTTCGGCTTCGAGAGCGCCTACTCGGCCGCCGTGGACGTCATCCGCGCCGCGCGGGTCGAGGCCATGGGTGCGCACAACGGCATCGGCCTGGTGAAGCTCATGGGCCGGCATTCCGGTTTCCTCGCCTCGCAGGCCGCCCTTGCCTCGACCGACGTAGACCTGGTGCTGATCCCCGAGATCGAAGCCAAACTGGAGGGCGAACGCGGGGTGCTGGGCAACCTCGACCGGGTGCTGGCACGCAAGGGTCACGCCGTCATCGTCGTGGCCGAAGGCGCGGCCCAGGAACTGATGGCCGACGAAGCGGGAGCACTGGGAACGGACAAGAGCGGCAACGCAAAACTCAAGGACATCGGCGTGTTCCTGCGCGAACGCATCACCGACCACTACAAGCGCGCGGGCAAGGACGTCACGCTCAAATACATCGACCCGAGTTATACAATTCGCAGCGTGCCCGCCACACCTTCGGACAGCGTCTATTGCTGGAACATGGCGCGCAATGCCGTCCACGCGGCCATGTCGGGCAACACCGAATTGCTGATCGGGCGCTGGCACGGCCGCTTCGTGCATGTGCCCATGGCGCTCGCCACGCGCAACCGCAAGCAGGTAGATACGACCGCCGACCTGTGGATGTCGGTCATCGAGGCTACCGGCCAGCCACGCAATTTCGCCTGAGTCCGGTTCAGGACTTTCGTCCCCGGGACCGCAGATTGCAGCGCTTGAGGCAGGAACCAAGTGGTCTTCATTGGTTCTCATAGCGAGGAGGCAACCAAAACATGGCCTGGTGGCTCAAAGCCGTTCCCCTGATCCTTGCCAATGCGCCAGCCCTGGTGGATGGCGCTCGCAAGCTGCTCGACAAGCGCCGTACGGCGGGCGATGAACTTCGCGTCGATGCGAATGATGAAGGCGCGATCGCGCAGCGCCTTGCGCTGCTGGAGAATCGCGAACGCAAGACGCTCGAACTGATCGAATCGCTCGCCGGCAGCAACCAGCAGTTGATCGAGGCGGTAAGCTGGCTGCAGCGGCGTGCCCGGATCAACCTGGGAATTTCGATCGCGCTGGCGATCGGTCTGCTGGTCGCGCTGGTTCGCGCCTTCGGCTGAGTCCGCTCAGGCCAGCCGCGGAGCCGGCTCGCGCCGGCCGCGATCCGCAAGGAATTCGTCGACCCGCCAGCCACACGCTACCGCCAACAAGTCGACATCGCGGCCGATCTGTCGATGTCGGTGTTCGAGGCCACCGGCTAGCCGCAGGCGCCGACCACTCCGCACGCGGTGCAGAACTCGCAACCGTCTTTCCTGATCACCGCGCTATTGCCACATTCCCGGCAGCGCTTGCCCGGCAGGATCTGCAGGTCGTTCCTTTTCGGTGCGCGGTTCGCTTGCGGATTCTCCAGTACGCCCATTTCGTCGATCGGATAGCCACGTTCGTCGAGCACGCCCAGCATCGCAAAGCGGTGGATCATGAGCTGCGCGACATAGGCCACCGTGCTCGGCCAGTTGCGCTGCTTCTCCCCCCCCGGCACCCGCGCCATGAAATCGCCCAGCGGTTCCGCATAACTCAGCAGCTTGCGCAGCTTCATGCCGATCCACGCCGGATCGATGACGCGCATATCGAGCGACAGCAGCTTGCACAGGCCATCCAGCGAACGCGGATAACTGCCCGCCATCCATACCGAATAGGGCCGGCGCTGGCCTGACGGCAATACCAGCTCCTTCAGGATCAGCACGAAATCGTCACCGGAACTCGCGTTGAAGACGTCGACGGACCAGGACATGGTGCCGTCGGTGCCGGTCTTGGGTTCTTTTTTCGCGAACAAGGCGTCCAGTACCGGCGAGCGGTCATCGCGCGCAGTCAGGCCACCGAGCTGCTCCACGCGCCAGTTCACGATGCGCGCGAACGCAGCGACCGTGCTCGGCATGCGTACCACTGCGCCGTCGGGCGGCATCGGGCAGTTGAAGGCGTCATCGCCGGCGGTGCGGGAGAGGATGTCAAGCTTCGTGCGCAGCCACGTGCGATCCTGCGCGCGCATGTCCATCGACAGCGTCTTTGCGACGGCGCCGAGGCCGCGCGGTTGCTCGTTGCCATTGACCCAGACTTCGAAGGCATGCGGATCGCCCTTGTCGACATGGCCGACAAAAATCGCGAATTGCCCAGCCGGCGATTCGATCATGTAAGTCCAGGCCGGATTGCCTGCCGTCATCTGCGGCCGGCTCGGCCAGCGCAGGCTCGACAGCGCCGGCATCGGCGCGGCATCCAGCCGGATTCGGCGGTCGGCGTCAGACGTGTCGAGGTCGTTGGGTGCTTCAACTTGTGGCGTCGCCGACAGCACGGAACCCAGCACACCATTCGGCCGATACGTCGTGATGCCTTTCAGGCCGGCCTTCCAGGCTTCACGATACAAGTCTTTGAAATTGTCGAACGGATAGTCCTCGGGCACGTTCACGGTCTTGCTGATCGCCGAATCGACGAACGGCGCGACCACCGCGACCATGCGCATGTGATCGAGCGCCGAGATTTCCAGCGCTGTCACGAACTGCGGCGGCAGTTTTTCTACGTCGCCACCGATGTGCCGGAATAGACGCCAGGCATGGTCTTCCACGTCGTAAACCTTGAACGAGCCATCCGCTTCGCGCTTCTTACGCTGATAGGTCCAGGAATACGGCGGTTCGATGCCGTTGGCCGCGTTGTCGGCAAATGCCAGCGAGATGGTGCCGGTCGGCGCAATCGACAGCAGGTGGCTGTTGCGTAACCCAAGCTTGCGGATATCGCTTTTGATGCTCTCCGGAAGACGCGAAGCAAAACGCGGCGCCGCGAGGTACTGCTCCGCATCCAGCAACGGAAAGGCGCCCTTCTCTCGCGCCAAGTCCACGGATGCCGCATAAGCGTCATCGCGCATCGCCTCGGCAATCTTCGCGCCCATGTTGCGGGCTTCCTCGCCGTCGTAACGCAGGCCGAGCATGATCAGTGCATCGCCCAGGCCGGTGAACCCGAGTCCGATGCGGCGTTTGTTCTTCGCCTCTTCGGCTTGTTGGGGCAACGGCCAGACCGTGACATCGAGCACATTGTCGAGCATGCGAATGGCGACTTTCACAACCTTTGCGAAAGCCTCGAAGTCGAACATCGCCTTCTGTGTAAAGGCCCCATGGACGAACGGCGCAAGATTCACACTACCAAGGCAACAGCAGCCATAAGCCGGCAGAGGTTGCTCGCCACATGGATTCGTAGCCTCCACTTTTTCGACGTAGGAAAGATTGTCGTCGGCATTCACGCGATCGATGAATATCACGCCGGGCTCAGCGTGATCGTAAGTCGACTCCATGACCTGCTTCCACAGATCGCGCGCCTTGACCGTGCGGTAGATCCAGCGGCCGTCAACTGCTTGCCGTTCGGGTGCGCCGGTTATTTCCTTGCCTGGCGGCACCGGATGCACGAGATCCCAAGTGCCATCGGCTTCCATCGCTTGCATGAACGCATCGGTTACCGCGACGCTGATGTTGAAGTTACTCAACTCGCCCTTGTCCTTCGCATGGATGAATTCTTCGATGTCAGGATGGTCGCAGCGCAGGATGCCCATCTGCGCGCCGCGACGCGAGCCGGCGGATTCCACGGTTTCGCAACTGCGATCAAACACGCGCATGTACGACACCGGCCCGCTGGCGCTGCTCTGCGTGCCGCGCACCAGCGCGCCGCGCGGACGGATCGACGAGAAGTCGTAACCGACACCGCCACCACGGCGCATGGTTTCCGCCGCTTCGAGCAGAGCCATGTAAATCCCGGGTTTGCCGTCGATCACTTCCGACACGGAATCGCCCACCGGCTGCACGAAACAATTGATCAACGTCGCCGACAGTGTGGTCCCCGCTGCGGAGTTGATGCGACCGCCCGGAATGAAACCATTCTCGAGCGCTTCGAAAAACAACGGCTCCCACTTGCCCGGATCGGATTCGATGGCTGCGAGCGCACGCGCCACGCGGCGGCGCACGTCCTCGATGCTGCGCTCATCTCCCTTGGCGTATTTCTCGAGCAGCACGTCTATGCTGACTTGCTGCGGGGCCAGTGCCAGGTTGGTGTCGTTTGCTTTCATAAAATAATCAGAGGTCTCGAATGTAAATTTTACTCGCGATATCGCGCTAATGGATAAAAGCCGCTACCCGTGGTGATCGTTCAACTTCGGATCATCAATATGACTTTCGCTTTCCTTTGCGAACTTTGCGTCCTTTGCGCCTGCTACGCTTCAAGTGTGCCCTTGTCTGCGTTGGGTGGAGAACAGCTTGAGGTACTAAGACGCCATCGCCGTGGGCGCCTTATGGCCCCGTTCGGCAAGGAAGGCGGCCAACACTTTGCCCGTATGGGAAGCTTTCACGGCCGCGACTTGTTCGGGCATGCCTTGCGCCACCACCCGCCCCCCGCCCTCGCCCCCTTCCGGCCCGAGGTCGATGATCCAGTCGGCGTCGGCCCAGACATCGAGGTTGTGCTCGATCACCACCACGGTGTTGCCGGCATCGACGAGTCGATGCAGGACTCGAATGAGCTTTTCCACGTCGGCCATGTGCAACCCGACCGTCGGTTCGTCCAGCACATAGAGCGTGTGTTTGCCGCCAGGAGCCGCGCCGCGCCGCGGCGGCTCGTCCATTGACCTGACCTTGGAGAGTTCGGTCACCAGCTTGATGCGCTGGGCTTCGCCGCCCGACAGCGTCGGGCTCTGCTGCCCGAGCGTGAGATAACCCAGGCCAACGTCCTGCAGCAGGCGCAGCGCGTGATGGATGGAAGGATGCGCGGAGAAGAACTCCACCGCTTCGTCCACGCTCAGGGCCAGCACCTCGCCGATGGACTTGCCCTTGTAATGCACCGCAAGCGTCTCCGGATTGAAGCGCGCGCCGTTGCAGACGTCGCAGGCCACTTTCACGTCGGGCAGGAAACTCATTTCTATTTTCTGCACGCCCTGGCCTTCGCAGGCGTCGCAGCGCCCGCCCGAGGTGTTGAATGAAAATCGGCCGGGATCGTAGCCGCGCATGCGCGCATCCTGGGTGCCGGCGAACAGCTTGCGGATGGCATCCCAGAATCCGACGTAAGTTGCCGGGCAGGAGCGAGGCGTCTTGCCGATAGGCGTCTGGTCCACTTCCAGCACACGGCCCACGGCCTCCCAGCCCTTGATCGCCCGGCATCCGGCAGGCTGGAGGTCTTTCGGCTTGCGATCGCCGACTACCGCAACCAGGTTGTCGTGCAACAGTTCACGGGCCAGGGTCGATTTGCCGCTACCCGAAACGCCGGTGACCACGCTGAGGCGCGCCAGGGGAAATCTCGCATCGATGTTCTTCAGGTTGTGCAGCCGGGCACCGGTCACCTGGATTGCCGGCGTACGCGTGCTGGTCGGCCGGTACGGCTGCAGCGGATGGATCAGCGGGTTCTTCAGGAACTGACCGGTCAGCGACCTGGGCTCGCGCATCAGGTCCTGCATGGTGCCCTGCGCGACGATCTCGCCACCAAATCGCCCCGCGCCGGGGCCCATATCGACCACATGATGCGCACGGCGGATCGTGTCTTCGTCGTGCTCGACCACCAGCAGCGTATTGCCCTTCTGTTCCAGTTTCTCCAGCGTGTCCAGCAGAATTCGGTTGTCGCGCGGATGCAGGCCAATGGTCGGCTCGTCGAGGATGTAGCACACGCCTCGCAGGTTGGAACCGAGTTGCGCGGCGAGGCGGATGCGCTGCGCTTCGCCGCCGGACAAGGTCGGCGCCGACCGGTCAAGCGACAGGTAGTTAAGGCCGACCTCGGAAAGGAAGCCGAGGCGGCTCTGCAGTTCCGCCAGCAGGTCGCGGGCGATTTCCAGTTCCCGGCCTTGCAGGCGTATCGAGGAGACCAGTTCGCGCAGTTGCGCCACCGGCTGCAGGCCATAGTCCGCGATGGACTTGTCACGCCACAGCACGGCCAGCGCTTCGGGATTCAGGCGTTTGCCTTCGCACTGCGGGCAGGGCTCGTCGACCTGCAGCCATTCGATCCAGGAATCCAGCACGTTGTCTTCGGTGCCGTTGCGCGCGCGTTCCTCGTCCCAGCCCACTTCCGCGAGCTGCAATCCGGTTCCATAGCAACCGGCGCACCAGCCATGCTTGGAGTTGTACGAGAACAGTCGCGGATCGAGTTCGGGAAAACTGCGGCTGCACGACGGGCAGGCCCGCTTGGTCGAATACACCGTCTGCGTGACCTCGCCCTTGCCATTCATCAGTCCATCGAGCGGTGCAATCACGTGCGCAACACCCTTGCCATGCTCCAGCGCGAGTTTCAATGCATCCCGCAGCGTCCTCTCGTCCGCCGCGCTGACATGGATGTCGGCGACCGGCAGTTCGATGCTGTGCTCCTTGAAGCGATCGATACGCGGGAAGCGCTGCGTGGGCAGGAATTCGCCATCCACCCTCAGCGCGGGAAAACCCTTGTTCCCGGCCCATTTCGCCAGGTCGGTGTAAACACCCTTGCGATTGACCACCAGCGGCGCCAACAGGCCGATATGCCGGCCCTTGTACTCACGCAGGATGAGGGCGGTGATGGCTTCCGCGCTTTGCGGCTGGATCGGGACCCTGCAATCAGGGCAGTGCTGGGTGCCCAGTTTGACGAACAGCAGGCGCAGGAAGTGATGGATTTCGGTCAGCGTTCCCACCGTGCTCTTGCGGCCACCGCGGCTGGTACGCTGCTCGATGGCGACGGTCGGCGGGATGCCGTAAATCGCATCCACTTCCGGACGCGACGCCACCTGCACGAACTGCCTGGCGTAAGCGTTCAGCGATTCCAGGTAGCGTCGCTGGCCTTCGCCGAACACGATGTCGAAGGCAAGCGTGGATTTGCCGCTACCCGAGACGCCGGTGATCACGGTGAACTTGCCACGCGGCAGTTCCACGTCGATATTCTTCAGATTGTGTTCGCGGGCGTTGTGTATCTTGATGACCGGATGCGGGTCATAGGGTCGCGGTGCACCCTCCGCAGCGCCAGGAGCCCGCTGGGTGAAGGCACCTTTCTCGATTGCCACTTCATATTCCTTGAGCGCGACGCCGGTGTGCGACTTCGTATCGCGCCGGATCTGCTCCGGCGTTCCCGTGAAAACAACTTCGCCGCCAGCCTCACCGCCTTCCGGGCCCAGGTCGATGATCCAGTCGGCTGCGGCAATCACATCGAGGTTGTGCTCGATCACCAGCAGCGAATGTCCGGCCTCCACCAGCCGGCGAAACGAGCGCAGCAGCTTGGCGATGTCCTCGAAATGCAGCCCCGTGGTGGGTTCATCAAATAAAAACAGGTTCCCTTTCGGCGAGGCACGAGGCGCGAGGCGCGAGGTAGGCAACTTCTCCACCCCAGCCAGATGGCCGGCGAGTTTCAGGCGTTGCGCTTCTCCGCCGGAAAGCGTCGGCACCGGCTGGCCGAGTCGCAGGTACTCGAGGCCGACGTCGGCGAGCGGCTTGATGCCGCGCAGGACTTCCGGATACGCCGAGAAATACTCCACCGCCTCTGATACGGTCATTTCAAGCACGCCGGCAATGCTCTTCGCCGGCCGGTCGCCCGGCGCTATGGTGACCTCGAGGACTTCGTCGCGAAAGCGGCTGCCGTTACAATCCGGACAGCGCAGGTAGACGTCGGACAGGAATTGCATCTCGACGTGCTCGAATCCGTTGCCGCCACAGGTCGGGCAGCGGCCATCGCCGGAATTGAAGCTGAACATGCCTGGCTTGTAGCTGCGCTCCTTCGCCAGCGGCGTCCTTGCGAACAGATCGCGGATCGCATCGAAGGCGCCGACATAGCTTGCGGGATTGGATCGGGTCGTGCGGCCGATGGGGGTCTGGTCCACCATCACGATTTCGCCAATGAGATCGGCGCCGGCCAGCGCCTTGTGTGCGCCCGCAGTTTCGCTCGGCTTTCCCTTGTGCTTGAGCAATGCCGGATACAGCACATCCTGCATCAGGGTGGATTTACCCGATCCCGATACGCCGGTCACGCAAACCAGGCGGTTGAGCGGAACGGCGATGTCCACGTTCTTCAGGTTGTGTTCCGTTACCCCCCAGACCTCGATCCTCGGCTCTCCCGGTTTCACGGCAAGGCGCTGCAATCCCGCATCGGCACGGCGGCGGCCGCGCAGGTATTCACCGGTCAGCGAATTCGACACGGCAGCCAGGGCGGCCGGCCGGTCGAAGAACACCACCTCGCCGCCTTTCTCTCCCGGTCCCGGTCCCATGTCGAGAATGCGATCTGCCGCAAACATGATCTGCGGATCGTGCTCCACCACGACCAGGGAGTTGCCAGCATCGCGCAGCTTCTGCATTACCGCGATCACGCGCCCCATGTCGCGCGGATGCAGGCCGATGGAGGGCTCGTCGAGCACGAACAACGTGTTGGTCAGTGACGTGCCCAGCGCAGTGGTGAGGTTGATGCGCTGGACCTCGCCGCCCGAGAGCGTGCGCGACTGGCGGTCGAGCGTCAGATAACCGAGGCCGACTTCCTGCAAGTACGACAGGCGTGTTCGTATTTCGCCCAGCAGCAGTCCAGTGGCTTCATCCAGCACCATCGATGGCAGCCGCACGGACGCGAAGAACTTCGCGCAGCGATCCACCGGCAACTGCAT
>JBKJUC010000134.1:0-9508 GCA_046590325.1 Burkholderiales bacterium
AGGGGCAAGGGGCAAGGGGCAAGGGGAAGACCGGTCTTCTTCCGGTCAGTTCAAACTTCGTTCAGCCCCGCCTCATGCTACTTGCCTGGCTTGGGGATTCTCCCTCGTCCCAAGCCCCTCGTCCCTCAGCTAGGGAAGCATCCGCGCGACCCTGAATCCCAGATCGCCATCCCTCGCCCTCAGGAATTTGAAGCGGTCGGAATTGCGCAGGTAGTACTTTTCGTTCTCCAGGAACGAGCCGCCGCGAAAGCCGCGCTGGCTGCAGTCACCCCTGATGTTGGCGGTACCGTCGATCGGCGCGCCGCGCCATTGCAGTCCGGTGGGCTGGCAGTCCTCGACCCACTCCGAGACGTTGCCCAGCATGTCGTAAATTCCGAACGCGTTGGGCTTGTACGAACCGACCGGGGCGACATCCGCGAACTTGTCGTCGCACGGCAGAGCGTCGTATTCCATCTCGGTCTGCAGCTTTCCGCGCTTGTCATAGACATTGGCAGCGGCACAGACTTTGGCGGCCGGGATGTTCAGGTAGCGGTGACGCTCGTCGGTGCCGGAGCGGAACGCGTATTCCCATTCGGCCTCAGTAAGCAGCCTGTAAGTCTTGCCGGTTTTTTTTGACAGCCATTTCGTATAACCCACGGTATCGTCCCAGCTCACGTACACCACCGGGCGCCGGCCCTTGCCGCGCCCCTTGTCGTCGATCTTCGGACAGACCTTCTCGGCAACGCAAGCGTCCCACTCATCGAAAGTGACTTCAAATTTTCCGACGGCAAGCGGGCGGGTGAACGTCACCGGACGCACGGGGCCCTCGTGGTGAAAACGTCCGGAATCACCGGGGGGAAAAGGCATCGAAAATTTGCCCGCCGGGATGACGACCATGGCCGGGCATTTCGGGCAATCCTGGATCACGATGCCCGCCTTGGGAAACTCCTTCGCAATGGGTTCGGCCACCACGACGGGATCTTTCTCCGCCAGGCGCATGCGCGCATCCACAGCATAAGCATGTTTGGGATCGAGCTTCAGGGAGTGCGTGAACTTGGTCCGGGCCCTGGCCTTGTCTGGGAGTTGCCACAACGCTTCGCCCAGCAGGAAATGGGCCGTGGCGTTGTCCGGCTCCGCCTTGACCTGCTCATCGAACTTCGCAGCAGCTTCTTTCACCTTGCCCTCTTCGAGCAAGGCATTGCCGTCACGAATCCACTGTGGAACAGCGACCTCCTGCGGCATGTCCGGTGCGTCCGCGGCGCGTTCGGTTTCTTCCTCGGCGTACGATGCACGCATCGGCGTCGTGAATGCCGTGAATGTCGTGAATATCGTGAATGTCGAAAGGACCGTGAAGCCCGCGATCCTTCCAGCTACGGGCCCCATCCAAGACTTAAGATTGTTTTTATTCATGGGTAACTTTTCTTTTTCCTCGATTCTACCTTCGACCCATTTCAGATCGTTTACGTCTGTTACGACATGTATGGCATTCACGATAGTCACGGTATTCACATCATTCACGGCTTCGCCAGCCTCCACCTCACCCGCGCCCTTACGAGATCCACATTCTGCTTGAACAAGTAGAGGTTGTCGGAATAGGCAAGCGGCGTGTTGATGCGGTTCACCGCACGTTCGATGTCGTCCAGGCGCCCCAGCAAGTCTTTCAGTTTCTCCGGCGACGGATCCTCGTCGAATTCAAGTTCCACCTCTTTCAGGCGTGCATACCAGCGATAGATGCGCGAGCGTACGCGCCAGCGATAGACCTGGGGGATTACCCGCGTCAGCGGCACCAGCAGCGCAAGCGAGGGCAGCAGGATGATCCACAGCCGATCCACGAGCACAGCGACCCAGTACGACAGATAGCGCTGCAGGAACGGCGGCCCGGACTTGTAATAGCGCCTGGCCTCGCTGCCCATCGGGAATTCGGAATTGAGCGGCGCCGGAAACTCTCCCGTCCTGCTGAGCAACCCGGCGCTGCCGTGGATCTCCGTGGCCGCGCGCATCAGCAGGAAGGCCAGCGCCGGATGCAGCCTGTTTCTTGCCAGCAGGTTGGCAGTGGGGGAAATCAGCGTCACATCCTGGGCGGGAACGTCAGTGATGAAATCGTACACTCCGCGTGGCAGCGTGAGCTTGGTGAGGTAAGGAAAGCGGCGCGTATAGGCTTCCGCGCGCTCCAGGCTTAGGAGGCGGATGCCCGGCGCCGAGACCAGTTTCTCTACCAGGGGCGAATCCGCGGGCGCCACCAGAAAGACGCCGTCGAGCGTGCCCCGCAACAACATGTCCGCCGCTTCCTGGCCGGTCTCGGCGGACAGCACTGTCGGCGGCATGACAGTGGCGTTCACGGCCAGCAGTTGCAGCGCGAGTGCCCGGCTGCCGCTTTCCTCGGGACCGACTGCCAGGCGCTTGCCCTTGAGGCCGCCAAAATCGCGCGTCGGCGCTCCGCGATAGAACACCCACAGCGGTTCGTAATAGATGCTGCCCAGCGATTGCAGTTCGGGCGCGTTGGCGGCAAAGGCGGAACCGCCCTGGAAGAAACCGACCTCGACCGCGGACTTCTCGTCCATCAACCGGCTGACGTTCTCCTGCGAACCGGCGGAAGGACGCAACTCCACAGTCACGCCGTCGCGTGCCAGGATCTCCTTGTAGCGCTGGGCGAACATGTGATAGCCGCCGTCAACCGCTCCGGTGCTCATAACAATCCTGCGGGGTGGCCCCGGCTCGATGAAAAACATCGTTACAACCAGCGCCAACGCCAGGACGATGGCGAGCGGCGTAGCCGCCATCCACAGATCGCGTGAGCTGATGCGCTGGAAAGTCTTCTTGATCATTGGCAGATTGTAGCGGGGTAACGGGTGAAGGCGTGAATGGGTGAAGGCGTGAAGGGGATCGGACCTGAATCATGGCTCTGGATTGCCTTTCCCCCTTCACACATTCACACATTCACCCATTCACGCCTTCACGCCTTCACCCATTCACGCCTTCACCCATTCCCCCCATCCTCACCCCGCGTTCCTTCGAGTACACTGGCGGCCCGACCAAGGCCCACTACCGGAAAGACCACGTTGCGATCGCTACAACAAAGGCTAAGAGCCCTCCCGTCCGCCGTTCTCAGGGGCCTGCTCCGCGGCATAGAAAAAGAAAGCCTGCGCGTCAATCCGGACGGCACGCTCGCACTCACCCCACATTCTTCCGCTCTCGGCTCGGCCCTCACGCACGACCACATCACCACCGATTTCAGCGAGTCCCAGCTCGAACTGATCACGGGCGTGCATGACAGCGTCAGCGGTTGCCTCGACGAATTGACGCAGATTCATCAATTCGTCCATCGCAGCATCGGCGAGGAAACCCTGTGGGGCTGCAGCATGCCCTGCGTGCTGCCCGCGGACGACAGTATCCCGATCGGCCACTACGGAACCTCCAACGTGGGCACGGCGAAGACCGTCTACCGCAACGGCCTGTCGCACCGCTATGGCAGCCGCATGCAGACCATCTCGGGCATCCACTACAACTTTTCCGTACCCGAAGCGGCCTGGCCGCTGCTGCAGAAAGCGGCAGGCAACTCCGGGTCGGTGCAGACCTTCCAGGATGCCGCATACTTTTCGCTGATCCGAAATTTCCGCCGCCATTCCTGGCTGCTGCTTTACCTGTTCGGCGCCTCGCCCGCCGTTTGTGGCTCCTTTGTGGCCGGCCGCAACCATGGCCTGCAGGAACTCGCCGCCGGCAACCTTTACCTTCCCTGGGCCACCTCGTTGCGCATGAGCCCGCTCGGCTACCAGAGCGCCGCGCAGGCCTCGCTGGCAGTGAGCTACAACAACCTCGAGACTTACGCCTACTCGCTGTCCGGCGCGCTCACGCAACCCTATCCGGATTACGAGAAAATCGGCATCCGTGACGGCGACAACTACAAACAACTCTCGACATCGCTGCTGCAGATCGAGAACGAGTTCTACGGCACCATCAGGCCGAAGCGACCGATTCGGCCGGGCGAGCGCCCGGTACATGCCTTGCGCGAGCGGGGCGTGGAATACGTCGAAGTCCGGCTCATGGACCTGAACCCGTTCCACGCTATTGGCATCGACGAATCCACCATCCGTTTCCTCGACATCTTCCTTATGCACTGCCTGTTAAGCGACGGCCTTGCCGACACACCGGCTGAAATTGTCGTGCTCGCGCGCAACCAGTTACTGGTGGCCCGCCAGGGGCGCGACCCGAACCTGCTGCTGACCCGCAACGGCGATTCCCTTTCCCTCGCGGCATGGGGCACGGAGCTCCTTGAAGAATACGAACCCATTGCCGGCGCCCTCGATGCGGCGCACCGCACGAGCGCCTACACCGACGCACTGGCCGCCGCGGCCGCAGCCCTGGCCCAGTCCTCGAAGACGCCGTCGGCAAGAGTCCTGCAGGAATTGGCGGAAAAATACTCGAACGCGTTTCGGCGCTTCGGACTGAACCGCTCACTGCAATACAAGAAGGACCTGCTCGCCCTGCCCTGGTCCGAAGCCGACGAAGCCCGTTTCCAGAAAGCGGCGGACGATTCCCTGCGAGAGCAAAAGCGCATCGAAGATGCGGATTCCATGCCCTTCGAGATTTACCGGCAGCATTACCTTTCACGCGATCGGCTTAAAGCACGACGGATCGCTTGAAACGCCGCAAAGGGCCGTGAATGTCGTGAATATCGTGAATGTCGTAAAGGCGAACAGCCCCTAAAGCTCTAGTCAGCCGGGTACTTGCCGGAACCCGGCACGTACCCGGCGTGATCTTTCATACTCCTCTTTCCTCTTCCACCGCAACGGCCGCGGCGATCATCGCCGCCCGCGTCGCGGGCGTTTCGAGGCTGATCTTTCCCAGCGTGCCGCTGCGGTAATCGTCCAGCACTATGATCGCGGCCTTCTCGAGATCGAGGCCGCCGCCTTTGACCAGGCAGCCGCGGCGTCTGGCGACGGCCTCGACCAGTTCCGGGCCATCCATCCCGTCCAGTGCAAATCCATAGCGGGAAGTCAGCAGCTTCGGGTAGCGGGCGATCAGGACTTCGCCCAGGAAAGCGGCGACTTCCTCTTCCATGACTTCGTTGGTGCCGATCGCATGGCTGGCCGCCAGCATGTAGCCGTCGCTTTCATACTGGATCTTCGGCCACATCAGTCCGGGCGTATCGGTGATGGTCATCGCCGAACCCAGATCGAAGCTCTGCTGCGCCTTGGTCACCGCCGGCTCGTCCCCCACCTTCGCCACTCGCTTCTTGAGCAGCGCGTTCATCAGCGTCGACTTGCCGACGTTGGGGATGCCCATGATCATCATCCTCAACTGTTTCGTATTGTCGTTGCGGTGGGGGGCGATCTCCTTGCAGTAGCCAGTCACGCGCGCGACGTCCGCCGGTTTCTTGCAGGACAGCGCGACGGCCTTAACGCCCTTTTGCTGGTTGTAGAAATCCAGCCACGCCTTCGTGGCCGCAGGGTCCGCCAGGTCGGCCTTGTTCAGGATCTTGAGCGCGGGACGCTGGCGGTATTCGCGCAACGTCTTGATCATCGGGTTGCTGCTGGCCTCGGGAAGGCGCGCATCGACCACTTCGATAACGACATCGACCCACTCCATGGTCTCGGCTGCCTTCTTGCGTGCCACACTCATGTGGCCCGGGAACCATTGGATTGCCATAAAAATCGGTGCTCGGAAAAGAGGATCGCAAGGTTAAAGGTAAAAGGTAAAAGGTGAAAGACAAAAAATGTGCTGCGTACTGAGTGCTGAGAAACGCCTCCAGGCGTGTGGTTCTTACCGCCCTTGAATAGCTCCAGATCTTGTTTTTTCTGAGCACTCAGCACTCAGCACCCAACACTCCGTACCTGCTCCTTCCCTCTTTTACCGGTGATCCGGTAAATCTTCCCTCTGCACTGCAGGTGCATCCCGTGAAACTTCTTGACTACTCAGTGACATGCGCGACGTTCCTGCTCCTTCGCACAAACGGGAAACATCGGCACGGTGTTTGCGGTCTATATCTCAAGGCTTCAAAGTACTTAATCACAGAGGAGTTGCGCCATGGGCAGGAAACTTCATGATTCCGAAAAAGATGTCAGGAAACGCGAGGACCGTGATGCCAATCGCGATCCGCTCACGGGTTCCCCGGGGGCGCATCCCGTCGGTGTCGGCGTGGGCGCAGCCAGTGGAGCTGCTGCGGGTGCCGCGGCCGGAACCATCGCCGGCCCGGCGGGCGCGATACTGGGCGCGGCGGTCGGCGCTGTAGCCGGAGCAATGGTCGGAAAAGTCGCGGCTGAGGCTTTCGATCCGACGGTCGAAGAGGCGTACTGGAAGGAACACTACGCCACCGAGCCGTACTACAAGCCTGGCCGTTCTTACAAGGACTACGCCGCGGCGTATCGTGCCGGCTATGAGGGTCGCACCCGCCACCTGGCACGCAGGTTCGACGATGTGGAGCGCGACCTGGAAAAGGATTACAACAGGAATCGCGTTGAAAATGGCCTCTTATGGGAAGAAAGCCGGGCGCCGGCTCTTGCGGCGTGGAATCGCGTCGAGCGCATCATTCCGTCAGAGGCCGGGCACGGCCACGGAAAATCCTGACGGACAACCGGCCTACGATCCCCGATTTCCGATCAGTGCGAGGAACTCCTCGCGAGTGGTCTGCGATTCCCGGAAAGTTCCGACTACCGATGAGGTAACCATCTCCGAGTTCTGTTTTTCCACGCCGCGCATCATCATGCAAAGGTGACGCGCCTCGATCATGACGCCCACGCCCTGCGCGTCAATCGAGTCCATGACCACCTGGGAGATCTCTTCGGTGAGGCGCTCCTGGAGTTGCAGGCGCCGGGCATACATGTCCACCAGTCGCGCCAGCTTGCTCACACCGAAGACCTTGCCGTTCGGAATGTAGCCGATGTGGCAACGGCCGAAGAACGGCAGCATGTGGTGCTCGCACAGGCTGTAAACCTCGATGTTCTTGACGATGACCATGCTGTTGGTCTTCTGCGTGAAAATCGCATCATTGATCACGGCCTTCAGGTCGGCGCGCTTGCCGGAGGTCAGGAAATCCAGGGCCGCCGCCACCCGTGTCGGCGTCTTGACCAGGCCTTCGCGTTCCGGATCCTCGCCCAGTTCCACGAGCAACTGGCGGACAAGGTTGCTGATTTTTTCGGTGTTCACGGCCATGACATTGCTCCTTAGGAGCCAGAAGGGGAAAGAGGAAAGGTTAAAGGGGAAAGTCGAAAGGCGATAGGACTAAATCGCTGGACGAGCCATCTGTTACTTTGACCTTTCACCTGTTTCCTCGCCTTTCCGGTGGCTCGTCCATAGGGCGTGGATTGCCCGGAGGTTTTACCGGCGGCACTTCGTCCGGTGGTTCGTTGACCGGCGGCGGTACATCGATCAACGGCGGATTGAACGGAGGCGGTTTGGGAATCTCTCCGGGAGGGGTCGGACTTATTTCTTCGACGGGCTGGCGCATGGTTTTTACCTGGTGCCGTTTTCTGCCGGACCGGCGGCTGTCCCGGTTGTCGTTTCCGGGACCTCGTCCCTCCTTACCACTGCGACTTTCGGTTTGCGGATGGCTCCGCTTACCTGAATCGACTTGTCGAGTGCGAACAGGCCGGGCTTTTTCGGCTCTGGCGTCAACACCAGGTTGAGGTCTTCCTTTCGCAGGTCGACCTTGCCGGTGCCGAGGATGCGGGTCCGGTCGGTGTCGATGAAAAACCTCCGGGCATTGCCCTCGCCCTTGTCGAACTCGAAGGCGATGTCGACCTTGTTGACACCGATCGATTGGTTGCCGCTGAGCATCGCACGCAAAGCCTTGCCCAGGTCGAGTACGAGCACCGCGTCCGCCAGCTTGGAAACGACGCCGTTGTCCATGCCAAGACTGGCGCTACCCGACGCCGAACCCAGCAAGTCGGCAAACGAAGCGCCGCGCCCATTCAGATCAACGTGTACGGAAACCGGCCCGGCAACATTTCCAGCCACTCTTTGCCCTGTCAGAAGTTTCTCGATGCGGATGTCGCGGCCGTCGATTCTTACGGCCGCGGTTGCAGGCTGATCCCGCCCATCCAATACCAGGCTGCCCACGAGATTACCCTCGGCAATGCCAAGGTCGAAGGGCTTCAGCCTCAGCACGCCGTCCTTGAGCCTGGCCGTTACCTTCAGGCTCTCGAGTGCCGGAAATGCAGCGGCCTTCAGTTTCTTCAGTTGCAGGCCGACTTCGGCGTCCAGTGACTTGAGGGCGGCGAAGGAAATCGGCCGGTCCGAAAACAAACGCTTTGGCCTGGCTGGTTCGCGATCCGCATTCGCCGCCGCTAGGGTCCGTTCAGATCGGGTCCGATCAGATCGCGTTCGATCGGATCGTGTCCGATTGGCGCCCGGGGACTCGCGCATGCCGGCCAGCGATCCCAGGTCGGCGAGATCGGCGGAATCGCTGCCCAGCGTGGCCGTCAGCATCGGCCGGCCGCCGCTGCGGTCGAACCTGGCATCTCCCCTGAGCGTCGTGCTGCCGACCTTTGCTCGTACTTCAGTGGCCACGATGGCGTCGCCTTTCTGGCGAAGCTGCGCCTCCATTTCATAGGGCCGCGAGTCGGGCAGCTTGCCGGGCACGAAGGGATGCAGTTTGGCGAGCGAAGGCCCGGTGAGTTGAACTTTGCCTTCCATGGCGGAAGGTTTGACCAGATCCGCCACGACGCCGTCGAACTCCAGCCGCGTCTTGCGGGCCTCCATATGGCCGCGGATCGGGAAGGTTGCGCCGGACTCCATGACGGAAATCTCGTCCCCGGTGTGGGCTTCGCCGGAAAACTCCACGCCCTCGAACCTGCCTTCGAGCAGGATACGCGTGGTCAGCGCCCCACCCGCATTCTTCGATGCCGGCTCCAGCGGCGTTGCAGCAGCCACGACTTCGAGATCGAGGTCGCGGCGCACGAAGCGCAGGCGCGAATTGTAAGCCTCCAGCTTCATCACCTTCACCCTGCCGCGATCGACATTCTCGGGGTCGCGCAGGCGCCAGTTTCTGTGCCCGTCCGCTTGCCGCTCCATGTCGATATCGGCGTCGATCAGAAGCAGCTTCGACAACACCGGCCGCCGTTGCGAAAGGCTGCTCAGGGAAAAAGTGAAGGACACCTCACCGGCGGTCACGAACGGCCGCCGGTCCGCCCAGGGCGCATTCTCGATGTAGACGGCGCGCAGGCGCACCGTCGGTTCGAAGTTGGCATTCAGTCGCACATGCAGGTCGCCGATTCGGACCTCCCGATGCGACCGGTTGAAGAGATAGCGTTCCGCCGGATGCCGGAACCAATTCCAGTCGAACACCGCCACCAGTATGAAAAGTGCGACCAGCAGACCCAGAAAGATCCGGGTTTTTCGACCGATTCGGGGAAATCGCAACACCATCGTGGCCGTTCGACAGCGGGTTCCCGGGGAAGTGCGCCGAAAACCAGGAGCTAGGGGCTAGGTGTGAAGTTCCAATAGGTTGTTACTGTTCATTCGGACTGGATTTGAGAGACTGGTTGTCGCCAAACACCCAGACCTTTCAAGGAGCCCAGCCGAATGAACATTC
>JBKJUC010000137.1:0-3778 GCA_046590325.1 Burkholderiales bacterium
GAATGTTCATTCGGCTGGGCTCCTTGAAAGGTCTGGGTGTTTGGCGACAACCAGTCTCTCAAATCCAGTCCGAATGAACAGTAACAACCTATTGGAACTTCACACCTAGCCCCTAGCCCCTGCTGCAATGCATGGAGCGTCAAAGACGCTCATAGATTGCAGCGATGCCCTGCCCACCGCCGATGCACATGGTCACCAGCGCGTACTTGCCGCCGATTCGCTGCAGTTCGTAGAGAGCCTTAACGGAAATCAGGCAGCCGGTGGCGCCGACGGGATGGCCCAGCGCGACCGCGCCGCCATTGGGATTCACCTTCTTCGGATCGAAGCCGAGATCTTTCGCGACCGCGCAGGCCTGCGCGGCAAACGCTTCGTTCGACTCGATCACGTCCATGTCGGAGACCTTGAGGCCAGCCCTCTTCATGGCGATCTGCACCGCCGGTATCGGGCCGAGGCCCATCAGCGTGGGCTCGACGCCGGCGTGGCCATAGGCAACGAGGCGCGCCATCGGCTTCAAGCCTTTTTTCTCAGCGGCTTTGCGCTCCATCAGCACCACGGCAGCGGCGCCATCGTTGATGCCCGAGGCATTGCCCGCTGTGACGCTGCCATCCTTCTTGAATACGGTCTTGAGCTTGGCGAGATTCTCGAGCGTGACGTCGGTACGCACGTGTTCGTCGGTATCGAACAACTTGGTTCCCTTGCGGTCCTTGATCTCGATCGACAGGATCTGGTCCTTGAAGTAACCCTTGGCAATCGCATTCGCCGCGCGCCTGTGGCTCTCGACGGAGAACTCGTCCTGCACTTCGCGGCTGATGCTGTATTTGGCCGCCACGTTTTCCGCAGTAACGCCCATGTGGCTCGCATCGAACGGATCGGAGAGGGCGCCGAGCATCGAATCCATCACCACCTGGTCGCCCATCTTGGAACCCCAACGCGCGCTCGGCAGCCAGTAGTTGGCGCGGCTCATCGACTCCGCGCCGCCCGCTACGGCCACATCGGCATCACCCAGTGCGATGATTTGCGATGCGGTGACGATGGCCTGCAGGCCGCTGCCGCAAAGGCGATTCAAGGTCAGCGCCGGCACTTCCTTCGGGATGCCGCCGTTGACTGCGGCAACGCGCGACAGGTACATGTCCTTCGGTTCGGTATGGATCACGTTGCCGAACACGACATGGCCGACTTCGCCGGGAGCGACCTTTGCCCGCGACAGTGCCTCGCGCACGCAGCGCGCGGCCAGGTCGGTCGGCGCGAAATCCTTCAGCGCGCCGCCAAAATCACCGATAGCGGTGCGCACACCCGAGATCACTACGACTTCACGTCCGTTGCTCATTTACTGTCTCCGTCTAAATCGATTGGCCACAGAGGGCACAGAGAACACAGAGGAAACCAAATCAAAAATTTCCACGCAGAAGAGGGAGGTGGAAAAAGCGCCGATATGGAGTGGTTGGATTGATCTTTGCCGCACGCCTTGTGCACGTCCGCGACCCCACCACCCGCGTTCATTCTCATTTCAGCATTCGCTTTCCTCTGTGTTCTCTGTGCCCTCTGTGGCAAACAGGGTTTGTTCTACCGCTCTATGGCAAGAGCAACGCCCATACCGCCGCCAATGCATAGCGAGGCGAGGCCTTTCTTCGCGTCGCGCCTGATCATTTCATGCAGCAGGGTCACAAGGATGCGGCAGCCCGATGCGCCGATGGGATGGCCGATCGCGATGGCGCCGCCGTTGACGTTGACCTTCGCGGTATCCCAGCCCATGTCGCGGTTGACCGCGATCGCTTGTGCCGCGAAAGCCTCGTTGATTTCCAGCAGGTCGAGGTCCTTCACTGTCCAGCCGGCTTTTTTCAGGCACAGCTTCGAGGCGGGGATCGGACCGATGCCCATTATGCTCGGATCCACACCGGCCGAGGAATAGGCCTTGATGCGCGCCAGCGGCTTGAGCCCGAGTTCCTTCGCCCGGCTCGCCGTCATCATCATCACCGCCGCTGCACCGTCGTTAAGTCCTGAGGCGTTGCCTGCCGTCACCGTGCCGCTCTTGTCGAATGCGGGCTTCAGTCCGGCCAGCGATTCCACCGTCGTGCCGTGACGCACGTATTCGTCGCTTTCGAACACCACGTCGCCCTTGCGGGTCTGGATCGTGATCGGCACGATCTCTTCCTTGAAGCGCGCAGCTTTTTGCGCGGCTTCGGCTTTTTGCTGCGAAGCGGCGGCGAATTCGTCCTGCTCCTGGCGGGTCACCCCAAACTTCTTTGCGACATTCTCAGCCGTCACGCCCATGTGGTACTGGTTATATACGTCCCACAGGCCGTCGACGATCATGGTGTCGATCAGCTTGCCGTCCATCATGCGCAGGCCGTCGCGTGCGCCGTTCAGCACATGCGGCGCCAGGCTCATGCTTTCCTGGCCGCCCGCGATCACGATGTCGGCATCGCCCGCCCTGATCGCCTGCGCGGCAAGATGTGTGGCCTTGAGTCCGGAGCCGCACACCTTGTTAATGGTCATCGCGGGGACCATATCGGGCAGGCCGCTGCGGATCGAAGCCTGGCGTGCGGGGTTCTGGCCCACTCCGGCGGTGAGCACCTGGCCCATGATCACTTCGCTTACCAGGTCCGGCTTCACGCCAGTTTTCTGCAGCAGCGCGGCTATAACTTTGGCGCCAAGTTCGGTTGCCGGAATTTTTGCGATCGTGCCGCCGAATTTGCCGACTGCGGTGCGCAGTGCGGCGACGATAACTACGTCATCCATCCGAGAATCTCCTCAAGCGGAAACATCCTGAAAAGCAGCGCCGCGGCGAATGTCTTGAGGCATCCTCATGACGGGGCGAAAAGGAGGCGGCAGTTTACGCCCGGGTTTTGCGGCTTGTCGAGAAGTATGTTGCATTGCAGTTACGGGCTGCGGACGTCCCGCGGATGACCGCACAACTCATTCATTATCGTCCAGGAAACGGTGAATCTGCCGTCTTTGCCGTTTGGTCGGACGGCCGCGCGGAAAGGGGTTGGACTGATTCTCCGCCTTGATTGTGGCCGCCGTCTGCGCGCGGACCGCGCGGCTTTCGTCAGACTCCTTGTAGAGTTTCGCGGCCTCCGACGCCGGTCCGCGTCGCTCGCTCATCGCAAGTACGGTGATTTCCCAGACGTAGGGGCCGTTGCGAATGACAAGCGTATCGCCGCGCTTGAGCGCTTTAGCCGGTTTCACACGCTCGCCGTTGACCTGCACCTTGCCGCCGTCGACTGCCTCGGCCGACAGGGCGCGCGTCTTGAAGAAGCGGGCCGCCCACAGCCACTTGTCGATGCGAACGCGGGGGACTTCGGAGTCGCTCATGGGTGAATTGGGCAGACGTTATCCTGGATCCGTTCTTCGTTCGTGAATGTCGTGAATGTCGTGAATGCCGTGAATATCGTGAATGTTTTAATTGCCTGAAGCGACCTTTCGGCATTCACGGCATTCACGATATTCACGGCCGTTGCGGCACTTCAGTGCTTCGTCGGCCGCGCACGCGTGACATGCTCAGCCGCGAACACCTGCTCCGCATCCACGGAGTCGAACGAGTAGTGCCGGCCGCAGAATTCGCAATCCACTTCCACCGATTGCTGTTCTTCAATGATGGAGTGGACTTCGTCGTGGCCAAGCATGCGCAGCATCGACGTGACGCGCTCGCGGGAGCAGGAGCAGCGGAATGCAACCGGGCGGGATTCAAACACGCGCACGTCCTCCTGGTGGTACAGCCGGCGGATGATCTCCGTTGCCGGCAGAGAAAGCAGTTCTTCCGACCTGATGGTACCGC
>JBKJUC010000169.1:0-4821 GCA_046590325.1 Burkholderiales bacterium
CCGGTCGCAACCCCAGAACGGTTCGTCGTCGACGAAAATGAAGGGTGAACCGAATACGCCACGCTGGATCGCCGCCTCCGTTTCCTGTTTGAGTTTTTCCTTGATGGCCGGATCGGCGATGACTTCCAGCACCTTCTGCCGGTCCAGTCCGATTGAAGCCACAATATCGGCCGTGACTTCCGGGCTGGAGATGTCCTTGTCGTCAACCATGTAGGCGCGATACAACGCGCGCGTCGCTTCTTCCTGCCTTGCCGCACCTTGCGACTCCAGCCAGTAGATCACGCGCGCCGGCGACTGGCTCGAAATGGGAAATTTCGTTGGAATCTTCAGGTCGATGCCCATCAGCCGGGCGGTCCGTTCCATGTCACGCAGACTGTAGTCGCCTTTGAGCGGCACGCTCGGTAACGGCATGCCACCGGTGGTCTTGAAGGCCACGCCCAACAGCATCGGCTTCCATTCAACGGTGCGACCGTGCTTTGCCGCGAGCCCGACAATCTGCGTCGAAGCCAGATAACCGTAAGGCGACGCAAAGTCGTAGTAGAACTGGATCGTCTTGGCCATGCGGATCCTTACTTCGGCGGGAACGGCGTGCTGTTGATCTTCGCCACCGCCGGTACCAGCGAGGCCACCAGATGGTCCGGACCGCCGAAGCCCATGTTTACCGCCTGGGTCAGGGTCTGCAGTGTGGCCGTCGCCATCAAGCCGGAGACGCCGAACTCCATGGCCATCTGGTTGTAGTAGCGGACGTCCTTCAGCGCATTGGCGAGGCCGAACTTCATCCCGGTGAAATCACCTTCGACCGCCTTGCCGGCCACCATCTGGAATATTCCGGAGTTGGCGGCGCCCGTGGATACCAGCGCGAAATATTTCTTCGGATCGACACCGAGCTTGGCACAGGCGGTCAGCGCTTCGGCGATCAAAGTCATCTGCCCGATGGCCGCGCAGTTGTTGATGAGTTTGATCTTGTGACCCGCACCGACTTCGCCTATGTGGAAAATATTCTCGCAGAACGCCTTGAGGGCCGGCTCGATGTCCTTGAACGTTGCCTCGTCTGCGCCGACCATGGTGTTGAGACGGCCTTGTTCAGCTTCCACCGGGGTACGGGCGAGCGGCGCATCGGCGAAGCGCACACCCTTTGCCTTCAGGTCCGCCGCGATTTTCAGCGTGGAACCCGGCTGCGCGGTGGAGGTATCCACCACGATCTGTCCGGTGCTCGAACTCTCGAGGATGCCGCCCTTGCGATAGACGAGATCCTCGACCTGCGGGGAACCCGTTACACAAATGAATATGATATCGCTGGCCTTGACCAGTTCGGTCAGGTCCTTGGCTTCCTTCGCTCCCAGCTTGACCAGGTCCTCGACCGGCGCCCGATTCTTGTGCCCGAGTATGGTCGTCGGGAAACCCTTCTGCGCCAGGTTCTTCGCCATGCCGTGGCCCATCATGCCGACACCGATGAAGCCTATTTTCTTGCTAGCCATGCTTATCTCCTTGGAACGATTCTTTCTTTGCCACAGAGGTCACAGAGGACACAGAGGAACGGCAAGTCAGTCTCGATTGATATATGTGGCCTGCATTCCTGGCAATGTCCCATTTGCGGGCTCTCTTGACATATTCGCTCGAACTTCACTTTTGCTTTCCTCTGTGTCCTCTGTGACCTCTGTGGCTAACTTTTTTAGCTCTAGTTAAGTTCGACAGCCATAGCCGTGGCTTCGCCGCCGCCGATGCACAGGCTGGCTACGCCACGCTTCAATCCGTTCTTTCTCAACGCGCCGATCAGCGTGACCAGGATGCGCGCACCTGAAGCGCCAATCGGATGCCCAAGCGCGCAGGCGCCGCCGTGGACGTTCACTTTTTCGTGCGGCAGCTTGTGCTCTTTCATGGCCGCCATGGTCACCACCGCGAAGGCTTCGTTGATTTCGTAGAGATCGACCTTGCCCGCATCCCAGCCGGTCTTGTCGAACAGTTTTTGTATTGCGCCTACCGGCGCCGTCGAAAACCAGCCCGGTTCCTGTGCATGCGTTGAATGTCCAACGATGGTGGCCAGAGGTTTCACGCCCAGTTTGTCCGCCGTCGAACGGCGCATCAGCACCAGCGCGGCGCCACCATCGGAGATCGAACTGGAATTCGCCGCGGTCACCGTGCCGTCCTTCCTGAACGCGGGCTTGAGCAGCGGAATCTTGTCGAAATTGGCCTTGAACGGCTGTTCGTCGAACTCGATGAAACGCTCATCCTTGCCCGCCTTGATGGCAATGGGCACCGTCTCCCAGGCAAACGATCCATCCTTGTTGGCTTTCTGTGCGCGCTGCAGCGACGTGATGGCGAACTTGTCTTGCTCTTCACGCGAAAACGAATACTTGCCCGCGCAATCCTCCGCAAACGTGCCCATCAGCCGCCCCTTGTCGTAGGCATCTTCGAGGCCGTCGAGGAACATGGAGTCGATGACCTGCTGGTGTCCCATGCGAAAACCGGAACGCGCCTTGGGCAGCAGGTAAGGAGAATTGGTCATGCTCTCCATGCCCCCTGCCACCATGATGTCGTTGGTCCCGGCGGCGAGCAGGTCGTTGGCGAACATGGTCGCCTTCATGCCCGATCCGCACATCTTGTTTACAGTCGTGCAGCCCGCCGACAGCGGAAGTCCGGCACCGAGCGACGCCTGGCGGGCTGGCGCCTGGCCCTGACCGGCAGGCAGCACGCAACCCATGATGACTTCCTGGACCTGTTCGGCCTTGATGCCCGCGCGCTCCACCGCGGCACGGATGGCCGCGGCACCCAACTGATGCGCCGCAAAGTCCTTCAGTTCTCCCTGCATGGCGCCCATCGGCGTACGGGCGACGGAAACGATAACCACCGGATCATTGTTCATAACACCTCCAGAAAATACCAATCAATTTGCCACAGAGGTCACAGATACCCTACGTGCGCAGCACGTCGGAGTACCCTTTTAGAACACAGAGAAGGTCGTGAATACCAGTTGCAGGTGAATGCGTCGCGATGGTTGTCCTTGGTCGGCAGATCCACTTGCTTCCGTAATATGGGAAGCCAGATTCCTGGTCTCCTCTGTGCACTCTGTGTCCTCTGTGGCTAACGTCTTCATATTTCACGCCGCGCGAAGCTATGGCGAAACCGTAAGGTTTCGGGATAGGGAAATACGTCTTCGATGTGGCCGGCCGCAATGCTTTGCTTGGCAGCATTCCAGAAGTCGGCATCCAGCAGCGCCGCGTGGCGCGGCAGGAAGGCTTTCCGCACTTTCGGATCGCCCAGCAGAAAGGGGGCAAATTCTTCGGGGAACACATCGTTGGGTCCAACGGGATACCAGGGCTCGGCCGCCATTTCGTCTTCCGGCGTGCGGGCAACCGGCATGCGGCGAAACTCGCAATCCGTCATGTAAGCGATTTCGTCGTAATCATAGAACACAACCCGGCCGAACCGGGTCACGCCGAAATTCTTGAACAGCATGTCGCCGGGGAAGATATTCGCCGCGGCAAGCTGGCGGATCGCATCGCCGTACTCGCCGATCGCGTGTTCCATCTGCTGGTCGCTGGCGCCATCGAGGTACATGTTGAGCGGAATCATGCGCCGCTCGATATAAAGATGGTGGATGACGAGCGAATCGCCATCTTCCTCGATCACCGAGGGCGCCAGGCGCCGCAGCTCGTCCAGAAGTTCCGGCGGAAAGCGGTCCCTCGGCAGCGCCACATCCTTGTATTCCAGCGTGTCCGCCATGCGCCCGACCCGGTCGTGATACTTCACCAGCAAATATTTGTCCTTGACCTGCTGGCGGTCGGTTTCCTTGGGAGGAGAAATCACGTCCTTGATGATCTTGAAGACGTAGGGATACGAGGGAAGTGTGAACACCAGCATCACCAGGCCGCGAATGCCGGGCGCGACGATGAACTGGTCCCCCGAGTGCTTCAGGTGATGCAGGAAGTCCCGGTAGAAAAGGGTCTTGCCGTGCTTCTGCAGGCCCAGCATGGTGTAGATCTCGGCAGCCGGCTTGTTCGGCATCAGGCTCTTCAGGAAATCCACCCCGGCCGAGGGCACTTCCAGATCCGCCATGAAGTACGCGCGGCTGAACCCGAACAGGATGGAAAGCCGTTCGAAATCCAGCAATACCGTGTCAAGGTAGATGCTGCCGTCGTCATTGCGCAGGATTGCAACGGCGAACGGATACTGCATGCTGCCGTTAATGATCCTGCCAATGGCGTATGCGCCCTTGTTGCGGAAGAACAGTGCAGAGAGCACCTGGATCTGGTGATTGGCTTCGAGCGCGAACGGCCGCGGCAGATGATCGCGCATCGCCCGCAGCAGCCAGCGCGTATCCCGATGCAAATCCCGAAAGGGATTGCGCAGGCCGAAATCGCGCAGGATGTGGCTGATGGTGGCTCGCAGGCCGTCCCGCGCCGGGTAATAGCTCCGGTAAGTGGGCGGATCGGAATCGATATGCTCGGTGGAAAGCGCGGGCCGCACGAATAGAAAATCGTTGTGGTAGTAGCTACGGTGGAGAATGCGACAACTCACAGAATTGAAGAAACTTTCCGCCAGTTCCGGCTGCCGGTGATGGGTCAACAGTCCGATGTAGTGCAGCTTCACCTGCTGCCAGACCGCATCCGGTAACTGATCCATATTGAATCGCCGCTGCAGGTACTCCACCGTTTCGGTAACGCGGCGCTCGTAGAACTGGATGCGTTCCCGGGAGATACGCTGGATCTCCGCCCACTGGCCCGCTTCGAAGAGTGATTTGGCGTAACGGCTGGTTTCGCGGAACAGTCGGTAATGGCGGTTGAACCCGTCCAGCGTTCCTTGCGCGATCAGGAACGCGAG
>JBKJUC010000048.1:0-8368 GCA_046590325.1 Burkholderiales bacterium
CACCACGAATACCAATGCGTAGAGCCATACCGCGCGCGAACCGGACGTCACCAGAATCGACAGAATCAGGACCACGGCAACGATTGCGAGCCAGGGAGAAATGCGGCGCACCCCAAACAAGTAGCCCACCGACGCCAGGCCCAGGCACAGGTAACTGGCCAGGTGATTGGGCTGGCCGGTGTTGGCGTAGATGCGCCCATGCAGTTGCGGCACGATGAGCGGGGCCAGCGCAGTTTTAACGCCTAGCAGCTGGATCAGGCCGATAGCCGCGCTAAGCAGGGAACCTGCGATCAGGAACCAGCAAAGCGCATGCACGACGGCTTCGATGCCAAGCACCTGCCGCAGCCGGACTGCGAGAAGCGCAAGGGCCGCGGCCCACAACACGTACAGCGCCCCCAGCAGGTTGAACTGCGGATAAACCGCCTTGCCGAAGCTGATCTGAAGCACCATGAGCAGGGCGAATCCGAGGAACATCAGCCCGATGCGGGGCAGGTGGATTCCTGCCCAGAGCGGTCGGAACAACAGGCATGCGATCGCAGCGAGTCCCAGCCCGAACGCGGCGGCCTCGCCATAGAAGCTGGCCACGGGCTCGCGAAAAACGGGACTGAAGAAAGGAAGCGTCCAACCCAGGCCGACAAGGAACAGGGCGGCCTTCGCGGGAGAGATTCGTTGGCCAGCAACCCCGGTGGAAGTCAGAAGACAGCCCTGTGATTGAACTTGAAGTGCGAACCGCCGGTCACGAATCCGCGACACCCGGCGATGCCGATAATACAATTCTAACGCGGCGGCAGATGCCCCCGCATCCCGATCCCCTTCCGGCGAATCGCGAAGATGAAAAAGATCGTACTGTTACGCCACGGCGAAAGCGTGTGGAACAAGGAAAACCGGTTTACCGGCTGGACCGACGTCGACCTGTCCGGAAAAGGGCTCGAGGAAGCGCGCGAGGCCGGCCAGGTCCTGAAGGACGCCGGATTCGTCTTCGACATCGCCCACGGCTCGGTTCTGAAGCGGGCCATCCGCACCATGTGGATCGTGCTCGACCAGCTCGGGCTGATGTGGATCCCGCAGCACCTGTCCTGGCGCCCCAATGAGCGGCCCTACGGCGCGCTGCAGGGCCTGAACAAGTCGGAAATGGCGGCACAGTACGGCGAGGAACAGATCCTTGTCTGGCGCCGGAGCTATGACGTGCCGCCACCCGCGCTGGAAAAAACCGATGAGCGCTACCCCGGCAAGGATCCGCGTTACGCGGGCATGACGCGGCAGGATGTTCCGGTCACCGAATGCCTCAAGGACACGGTGGCCCGCTTCCTGCCGCACTGGAACGATGTCATTGCACCGGATGTCAAAGCAGGCAAGCGCGTGATCCTCGTTGCGCACGGCAATACCATCCGGGCACTGGTGAAGTATCTGGACAACGTGTCGGAAAAGGACATTGTCGGCCTCAACATTCCCACCGGCATCCCTCTGGTCTACGAGCTCGACGACAACCTGAAACCCCTCAATCACTATTATCTTGGGGACCAGGAGAAAGCGCGGCAGGCCGCCGCTGCGGTCGCCGCGCAGTCTCGCGCCAAGAGTTGAACGCGGACCGAGTGCTGAAATCCGGCAGGCTCCTTGCCCTCGCAGCGATGGCCCTCGTTGCACTCCCGGTCCTGTTCAGCCCTGCTGCTGATGCCGCACCCAAGGACCAGCTACGCGAATTGCGCGAGCGCATCGAGGCGGTTCAGAAGCGGCTCAGCGAATCCGAAGAATCCCGCGCCGAGGCCGCGGATGCCCTGAAGACCTCAGAGCACGCCATCAGCGAAACCAATCGCAAGCTCTATCACCTGTCCGGACAACGGCGGGCGGCGAACAGCTCGTTGTCCAGGCTGCAGGCGCAGGCCGGCGAAGTCGAGGAGGACATCGCCCAGGAGCAAAGGACGCTGAGCCGGCTCCTGTACCGCCAGTACCTGAGCGGCCAGTCGGACGCGATCAAGCTGGTGCTCAATCGCGAGGATCCCAACGAAATCGCCCGGCAGCTGCACTATCTCGGCTATGTATCACGCGTCCGGGCGGAGTTGCTCGTCAGCCTGCGCGAGAACCAGTCCCGGCTGGACAAGCTCACCGGGGAAACGCGCAGGAAAAGCACCGAGTTGCGCGCCCTGCAGGATGAGGAGAGCCGGCAGAGGCAACGGCTGGTTCAGGAACAATCGGAACGCCAGCGGGTGTATGCCGAGGTCTCCAGCGAAATCCAGAAAAGCCGCAAGCAGCTTTCAACGCTGAAAAAGGACGAGGAACGCCTGAGCAATCTCATCGAGCGGCTGGCCAGAGAAGCCGCCGCGCGCGCGAAAAAGAAGCCCGACAAACGGCTCGCCAACAAGGCCCTGCCCGGTGCCGATTCTGGTGCCGGAGACTTCCGCCAATTGAAGGGCCGGATGCGCCTGCCGGTCATCGGGGAACTCACTAACCGTTTTGGCGGCCAAAGGCAGGACAGCGGGCTGTCCTGGAAGGGATTGTTCATTGCCGCCAAGAGCGGCCGCGAGGTAAAAGCGATCGCGGGCGGCAAGATCGTCTACGCGGACTGGCTGCGCGGGTTCGGTAACCTGCTGATACTTGACCACGGTGACGGTTACATGAGCTTGTATGGAAACAACGAATCGCTGCTGAAGCAGGCCGGCGAGGAGGCCAGAGCCGGCGATACCATCGCGTCCGTGGGAACCAGCGGTGGCAACCCGGAATCGGGTTTATACTTCGAACTCAGATATCAGGGAAAACCCTTCGATCCGCTCCCCTGGGTAACGCTCAGGTAAGCCGGCGCCAACAGGCGTATCTCCCCGCCCACAAGGAGCAAGCAAAGATGCACAGTAAATTTAGGCAGGTCGGCCTGATTGCTTTGGGCGCGATCCTTGGTGTGCTGATCAGCCTTAACTTCTCGGCCGTCGCGCAGAAGAATTCTGGTCCGTTGCCGATCGAGGATCTGCGCGCGTTCACCGAGGTGTTCGGCAAGATCAAGAGCGACTACGTCGAGCCGGTCGAGGACAAGAAGCTCATTTCCGAGGCGATCAACGGGATGCTTTCCGGCCTCGACCCGCATTCCGCGTATCTGGATCCGGAAGCTTTCCGTGAACTCCAGGTCAGCACGCAGGGCGAATTCGGCGGCCTCGGCATCGAGGTCGGCATGGATGAGACCGGCTTCGTCAAGGTCGTGGCTCCGATCGAGGATACCCCGGCGTGGCGTGCCGGCCTGAAGACAGGCGATCTGATCATCAAACTCGACGAGAGCAACGTGAAGGGTATGACCCTGAACGACGCGGTCAAGAAGATGCGCGGCAAGCCCAACACCCAGATCACCCTGACGGTGGTACGCAAGGGCGATGCCAAGCCGCGCATAATTTCCATTACCCGCGCAGTCATCCAGGTGCAAAGCGTCAAGTTCAAGCTGATCGAGCCCGGCTACGCCTACTTCCGCGTGACCCAGTTCCAGGAGCACACCGGCGAGACCCTGGTGAAGGCGATCGAGAAGCTGTTCAAGGACAACCAGGGCCCGATGAAGGGCCTGGTGCTCGACCTGCGCAACGACCCGGGCGGCCTGCTGACCGGCGCCGTGGCGGTTTCCGCCGCCTTTTTGCAAAGCGACGCCCTGGTGGTCTACACGGAAGGCCGCAACGAAGACGCGAAAATGAAAATGTACGCGCGTCCGGAGTACTACATGCGCGGCACCAAAGACGACTACCTCAAGGTGCTGCCGAAGGAAGTGAAAACGGTTCCGATGGTGGTGCTGGTCAACGGCGGTTCGGCATCCGCATCGGAAATCGTCGCTGGCGCGCTGCAGGACCACAAGCGCGCCATCGTCATGGGCACGCAAACTTTCGGCAAAGGCTCGGTGCAAACTATCCTGCCGTTGGGCAACGGCACCGCAATCAAGCTGACCACGGCACGCTACTACACGCCGAACGGCCGCTCGATCCAGGCCAAGGGCATCACGCCGGACATCCTCGTCGAGGAAGCCACGGTCACGGAGGGTGAGGCCGGGGTGAAACTGCGCGAAGCCGACCTGGATCGCCATCTGGCCAATCCGCAGGGCGGCACCGCTGACAAGCAGCCGGCCGCGCAACCGCAGACTGTCGCACCGCCGCCGGCGCCGAAGCCCGATCCGAAGAGCGAGAAGGCGCCGGACGATGCGGCACCTGCCGATGTCGTGCAGAAAAACGACTATCAGCTGAACCAGGCGATCAACCTGCTCAAGGGCCTTCAGATCATCAGCAAGAAATGAACTGAGACTACCCGAGTTAACCGCGAAGGCCCGCTCATGCAGCGGGCCTTCGCGCTAATATGGCCGCAATCCGGCGCCTTGGATCAAGGCCCGCTACGACAAGGCCCGCTACGACGAGTCCCGTTACGATCAAGTCATGGACGATAACCAGTTACTGCGCTACAGCCGTCACATCCTGCTGCCCGAGATCGGCATCGACGGCCAGCAGAAGCTGCTCGGCGCCCACGTACTGTTGATCGGCGCGGGCGGCCTGGGCGCGCCAGTATCGCTCTACCTGGCGGCCAGCGGCGTGGGCCGGATCACGGTCTGCGATCACGATGTTGTGGACCTGACCAACCTGCAGCGGCAAATCGTGCATTTCACCGACTCCATCGGCAAGCCCAAGGTCGAGTCGGCGCGCGCCACGCTGGCGCGCATCAATCCGGAGGTCGTGGTCGAGGCCATTGCGGAGCGCGTCGAAGGCCCGCGCCTGGAGCAACTGGTCGCCGCGGCCGACGTCGTCATCGACGCCACCGACAACTTTGCCACCCGGCACGCGATCAACCGTGCCTGCGTCAGGTTTCACAAGCCCCTGGTCTCCGGCGCGGCCGTGCGTTTCGACGGGCAGATCGCCGTCTTCGACCTGCGCCGGGCGGACAGTCCGTGCTATCACTGTTTGTTTCCCGAAAGCGGCGACCTTGAGGAAATGCGCTGCGCGGTCATGGGCGTGTTCGCGCCCCTGGTCGGCGTGATCGGTGCCATGCAGGCCGCCGAGGCACTGAAGCTGCTGATGGGTATCGGCCGCGACCTGACCGGCCGGCTGTTGCTGCTGGATGCGCTGACGATGGAATGGCGCAGCGTAAGGCTGAAGAAAGACGCGTGCTGCACCGTCTGCGGCGTCGGGGATACCGCGCAGCGCCAGGCCGCCGACGCCTGCGCGCCCTAGATATCAGGGGTAATTGTTGTGATTTGACCTGATGGACGTTGTCAGGTCTAAAACTCCAAGACCGACACTCACCGCGGAGGACGCAAAGGACGCGGAGGAAAGGCTCGCAGAGCGAGAACCGATGTGCAATTCCGCTTGGGATAGTCTATTGCTCATTGCGCTCGGCCGCATACCCCGCCCCGAGTCCGCCACCGCAGTATCCAACCCAAATTCCTTCTTTGTTTTCCTCTGCGTATTTCCTCCGCGTCCTTGGCGTCCTCCGCGGTGAGAGTTGGGTTTCTGGGCGGACAGTTGCCGTCCGACCAAGTCCCGACTACTCCATATCAGGGCTTGCGGTACTCCACCCGGGTCCGCCCGTTGACGGCGGACTCGTAAATCAATTCCTTGCTGGTCACTTCGCGGATTTTCCACGCCGCGGCAAAGCCGACGGGCATCAGGCTCGGCAAGGTAGAGGTGTCTATTTTCGTGTGCAGATAGCCGTCCCGCACCGCCCAGTTGCCGCTGGCATTGAAGTAGTAGACCAGGCGACCGTTCCTGACTTCGAAATTGGGCCGGTTCGGAAGCTCGAAATCGGCCGGCACCAGCATGCGCAACTGTCCCACCCAGTTGACCCTGCCGCCGGGGAGTAGAGTGAATTCGGTTTCGACGATGACATCATCGGGAGCGACTTCGCGCGAACCCCAGGTGCCGACGGCAGCCTTCGCCAGCTTGTCGTCGGAGGCGCCACATGCCGTGAGCAAGGAGGCCAGGACCAGGACGACGAGCGCGCGGCTGGTGCCAGCGCTGCGGCAGGAAATCACAGCAGCGCCGGCCACTGGCTGGACCAGTGTTCGGTCGGATCGCGCCGGAATCCGCTCTTTGCGAACTGGTGCCAGCGGCCTATGACGAAAGCAAGCAGCAGATTGGCGCGCGCGCCGGCATCGCCGGTTTCCTGTATTTCGTTCTCGGTGACGGCGAATCGCAGCGCCTGCTTCAACGTTGATTCCAGCCGGTCGTGCAACTGGTTGATGCGCGCCTGCAGGCGTTCATCTTCGTTGACGAGCGCCTCGCCGATCAGCACGCGCGTCATGCCCGGATTCTTTTTGGCGAACCCCAGCAGCATGGAAAGAATCGCCTCGATCTGCTTGAGGCCGCTCTTTTCTTCCGTAGTGATCTTGTTGACCAGGCCGAACAGTGTTTGCTCAATGAATTCGATCAGTCCCTCGAACATCTGCGCCTTGCTGGCGAAATGGCGGTAGAGCGCCGCTTCGGAAACATCCAGCCTGGCGGCCAGCGCGGCGGTGGTGATCTTCTCGCTCTTCGGGTTCTCCAGCATGGCCGCGAGGGTCTGCAGGATCTGGAGTTTGCGTTCTCCCGGCTTGGTCGGCATGGGTGCGGACTCGCGCGCTTATTGGGTCAGGGGAGCGGAAGGTTACCCGAACGGGACGGAATTTAACACGCCCGCCGGATGTGCGTATGCGGTGTCAGAACAAATGCAGCAGGCGCGGCAGGCGCACGACGTGGCGCACATGGACATCGACCCAGGCGGGCGCGCGGCTCGATGCGTCCACCCAGACCGTTTTCATGCGCAAGCGCTTGGCGGTGCGCAGGTTCTCCAGGCTGTCCTCGACCATGATGCAGCGCGATGGCTGGAGCCGGTGCGCCCGCAACAGCCTGAGGAATCCATGCACGTCGGGCTTCGGCCGGAAGCCGGTGCGTTCGATGCAAAACACATCGTCGAACAGATCCTCGACTCCCAGCGCGTCCAGGATCGCCCGCGCATAGCGCTCGGGCGCATTGGAGAACACGATCCGGCGGCCATGCAGCCTGCGCAATGTCGAGCGCAGTTCGCGCCTGCCGACAACCATGCGGTCCAACCCGGCAAAGGGATGGGTGGCGCGCAGGAAATGGTGCGGATCGATGCCGTGATGGCGGATCAGGCCGATCAAAGTTGCCCCGTAGCGGCGCCAATACAAAGTCCGCAATTCGTTTGCGTCATCCTCGCCCAGACCCAGGTGCTCGGCGAGGTATGCCGTCATCGAACTGTTGATATGGGGGAAGATGTGCGGCCGGGCGTCGTGCAGCGTGTTGTCGAGATCGAATATCCATGCCCTGCCGCGGGCGGCGGCCTGCATCAGCGATTGCGGATCAGCGTGCCCACGCCCTGGTCCGTAAGCACTTCGAGCAAAAGACCATGCTCGACGCGGCCATCGATGATGTGCACGCTTTTTACGCCGCTCTTGGCGGCATCCAGCGCGGAAGCGATCTTGGGCAGCATGCCACCGTGGATGGTGCCGTCCGCGAACAGGTCTTCGACCTGCTTGGGTGTGAGCCCCGTGAGCAGCTTGCCGTTCTTGTCCAGCACGCCAGGCGTATTGGTCAGCAGGATGAGCTTTTCCGCGTGCAGGATTTCGGCAAGCTTGCCGGCCACCAGGTCGGCATTGATGTTGTAGGACTCGCCATCCTCGCCCACGCCGATCGGTGCCACCACGGGGATGAACTCGCGCGTCTCGAGCAGAGAAATGATTTCCGGATCAATGCTCTGGATTTCCCCGACCTGGCCGATATCGAGCATTTTGGAGGCGTTGTCCTTGTCGGGAACATACATTTTTCTGGCGCGGATGAAGGAACCGTCCTTCCCCGTTAGGCCGATGGCGCGGCCGCCCGCCTGGTTGATGAGATTCACGATTTCCTTGTTCACCAGCCCGCCCAGCACCATCTCGACCACGTCCATGGTTTCCGCGTCGGTAACCCGCATCCCCTGGATGAACTCGCCTTTCTTGCCTACACGCCTGAGCATTTCGTCGATTTGAGGGCCGCCGCCGTGCACGACCACCGGGTCCATGCCCACCAGCTTGAGCAGCACCACGTCGCGCGCGAACGAATGCTTCAGCTTCTCGTCGGTCATGGCGTTGCCGCCATACTTCACCACGATGGTCTTGCCGTGGAAGCGGCGAATGTACGGCAGCGCCTCGGCCAGGATCTGGGCCTTCTGGCTGGCGTCGGTGGCGGAAATCGGCATGGAGGGCTCGCGCGGATGCAAACGTGAAGCGCGGATTCTACCGCGACCGCCTCCAGCAACGAAAAAGGCGGCCCCCGGGCCGCCTTTTTCCGGGAGCGTCCCGGACCACAGTCAAGGCTTCTCTCCTCGGGGGAAAAACCTTTAACGATCAAGGCGCAAAGACTGCCAAGGGGAGCTGTCATGAGGGATC
>JBKJUC010000144.1:0-6701 GCA_046590325.1 Burkholderiales bacterium
GAATGTGGATCTCGTAAGGGCGCGGGTGAGGTGGAGGCTGGCGAAGCCGTGAATGATGTGAATACCGTGACTATCGTGAATGCCATAAATGCCGGGCGCCCTCGCCAGTATCCCGCGCTTCGCGGGATACTGGTCTTCGACCATAAATGCCGTGGAATAAACGATATGAATCTGAAGAGAATGGGTCAGAACGCAAAAAAACGGATGCTTTGATGAAAACAATAAATTTGAAGTCGTTGCTGGGACGTTTCGTCGCGAGGATCGTGACAGGCATGGTTCTTTCGACATTTACGATTTTCACGGCATTTACGATATTTACGGTATCAACGCGTGCACTGCACGCGGAGGAGGACACGGAGCGCTCCGCGGACGCGCCCGACCTGCCGCAAGAGGCGAGCATCCCGCAATGGATTCGGGACGGCACTGCCCTCCTGGAGGAAGGCAAGGCAAAGGAAGCGGCGGCAAGGTTCGAGGAACAGGTCAGGGCCGAGCCGAACAACGCCGCTGCTCATTATTTCCTGGGCGAGTCGCTGTGGCAGCTCGGTGAGAGGGATAAGGCGCGGGCCGAGTTCGGGAGCTCACTGAAGCTCGATCCCGGCCATCCCTACGCGCTGGATGCGCGCGTGCGCCTTGCGGAGAAAGCCTCCGTCGTGCCGGTCGAGCCGAGCGCCAATGACTTTCCCAAAGCCGGGACCCTGTTCCAGGACTGTCCGAAGTGTCCGGCGATGGTGGTGATTCCCGGGGGCAAGTTCATCGTTAGCTATCCGCCGGGCGATTCTGGTCGCTTTCACCACGAAGGCCCGGTTCGGCCAGTCACCTTCAAAGTTCCCCTCGCAGTGGGCAAGTACGAAGTCACGTTCGATGAATGGGATGCCTGTGTTGCCGACAAGGGGTGCCCCAGGATCGACGACAAGGGCCGTGGCAAAGGCAAACGCCCGGTCGTGTATGTCACCTGGACCCAGGCAGTTGATTACACAGCTTGGCTGTCGAAAAAGACGGGCAAGAAGTACCGCCTCCTGACCGATGCGGAATGGGATTACGCCTTTCGCTCCGGCACCGACGAGCGTCATCGTTTTCTCGGCCTCCCGCCGGCAAAGGTTTGCGCGGTGGCCAACGTTTACGACAAGCGCGCCAGACAGCAGGCCGACATGGGTTATGAAAACCTGCCCTGCGACGACCAGTTCGGGGACGTGGCGCCGGTGGGATCGTTCAAGCCGAACGTGTTCGGACTGCACGACCTGCTCGGCAATGTCTGGGAATGGACCGAAGACTGCATGCCGACCGGACTGCAGTGGCGTGGCGCGCCGATCGACGGTACCGCCAACCTCAAGGGCGATTGTTCGCAGCGCGGCTTCCGCGGCGGCTCATTCCTGGAGAACGAGAAGGTCTACATCCGCAACCCGGATCGCTACAAGTTCATCGGGGCACGGGACAGCGACCTCGGATTTCGGGTTGCAAGAATGCTTCCTTAGCGAAGGGGCGAGGGAGAATCCCCAAACCAGGCAAGTAGCATGAGGCAGGGGGTGAACAAAGTTCGAACCGACAGGAGGAATACCGGTCTTCCCCTCGCCCCTCGCCCCTCGCCCCTCGCCCCTCGCCCGTAGGGCCATTCGTTCCAGGCATGAATTTATTCATGTTTTCGTCGGAGCGTGGCAGCTTGATTCCTGCCTGGCCGCCGCAATGTATCGGCCATGGTCCTTATCCGATGAACTCGCGCAACCTTTCCCGGCTGACGTGGAGCGAGGCCCGCGAGAGCGGACGCGCGGCGCGAATTCTGCCGCTGGAGATTGCGTATGGGCGGTTCCAGCGCAGGATCGGCTTGCCATTGCAGGCCCTGACGCTGGCCAACCAGAGAATGCAGGACGGGTGTCTTACCCTGACTTTCAGCAGGAAGGAATCATCATGAATAGCTGGCCCACCATGCAGGAAATGCTCTCGCCGGACGAGGCAGCCAGGTCCGCGCAAGCACCCGAGGCCACAGGCAACGGCGGGAGTGGGAAGCCGCTGCCGGACGACACCATGATCATCGTGCCGCTGCGCAACGCCGTGCTGTTTCCCGGCGTGATGTCGCCGATCACGATTGGCCGCGCGTCCTCGGTCGCCGCCGCGCAAGAGGCGGCGCGCGAGGAGCGCAAGGTCGGCTTCCTGCTACAGCGTGATCCCGCCCAGGACGAGGTCGGTCCCAATGACCTTCACTGGGTTGGAACCGCCGGCCAGGTGGTGCGCTATATCACCGGGGCGGATGGCGGACACCACATGGTGGTGCAGGGCCAGTCGCGCTTCCGTGTCCTCGAATTCCTCGAGGGCTGGCCATTCATGGTGGCGCGCGTCGCTTTCATCGAAAGCGTGGAAGACCTCAATCCCGAAACCGAGGCGCGCCTCATCCAGTTGAAGGAGCGTGCAATCGAGGCCATCCAGTTGCTGCCCAACGTTCCCGACGAACTCATCGGCGTCGTGCAGGCGATGAACTCGCCCGCGCTGCTGGCCGACATGGTCGCCAATCTCCTCGATGTGAAGAGCGAGGAGAAACAAGCGGTGCTGGAGACATTCGACCTCAAGCGGCGCCTGGACAAGGTGCTGGGCCTGCTCGGCGACCGCGTCGCGGTCCTCAGGCTTTCCAAGGAAATCGGCGACAAGACCCGCGCGGAGTTCGACGGGCGCCAGCGCGAACACGTGCTGCGGGAGCAGATGCGCCAGATCCAGAAGGAACTCGGCGAGGGTGAAGAAACCGCCTCCGAAATCGAGGAGCTCAAGAAGACCATCGACGAGGTCGGCATGCCCGCGGACGTGCACAAACACGCCACCAAGGAGCTGAAGCGCCTGCAGCGCATGGGCGAAGGCAGCGCCGAAGGTTCGATGCTGCGTACCTATCTGGAGTGGCTGAGCGAACTGCCCTGGAAGGTAGAGCAAACTAAACCCATCGACATCGCGCAAGCGAGGAAGGTGCTCGACGAGGACCACTACGGCCTGGAGAAGATCAAGCGCCGCATCCTCGAGTATCTTGCCGTGCGCAAGCTCAACCCGGATGGCAAGAGCCCGATCCTGTGCTTCGTCGGTCCGCCCGGCGTGGGCAAGACCTCGCTCGGCCAGTCCATTGCGCGCGCCACGGGACGCAAGTTCCAGCGCGTGGCGCTGGGCGGCACGCACGACGAAGCGGAAGTCCGCGGCCACCGCCGTACCTACATCGGCGCCCTGCCGGGCAACATCATCCAGGCGATCCGCCGGGCGGAGTCGCGTGCGAGCGTGCTGATGCTGGACGAGATCGACAAACTCGGCGCGGGCGGCTTCCATGGCGATCCGTCGAGCGCGCTGCTCGAAGTGCTGGATCCCGAGCAGAACTCGAAGTTCCGCGACAACTACCTTGCCGTGGATTTTGACCTTTCGAAGGTGATGTTCATCGCCACGGCGAATCAGCTCGATACGATCCCCGGACCGTTGCGCGACCGCATGGAGATCATTCACCTGCCAGGCTACACGGAGCAGGAGAAGCTCGAGATCGCCAGGCGCTACCTGGTGAAGCGCCAGATCGAGTCCAACGGCCTCAAGCCCGGGCAGGCGACTCTGACCGACGAAGCGATTCGGGCAATCATCGGCGACTACACGCGCGAGGCCGGTGTGCGCAACCTCGAACGCGAGATCGGTTCGGCACTGCGTTCGGCGGCGATGAAAATCGCGGAGGAAAAGGCGCAGACCGTGATCGTGGAGGCGGCCGACCTGCACGCGATCCTGGGTGCGGCGCGGTTCGAGAACGAGATCGCGCTGCGCACGCAAGTGCCGGGCGTGGCGACGGGCCTGGCGTGGACGCCGGTGGGCGGGGACATCCTGTTCATCGAGGCCTCCAAGGTGCCGGGTTCGGGCAAGCTCATCCTTACCGGTCAACTCGGTGACGTGATGAAGGAATCGGCGCAGGCGGCGCTGACCCTGGCCAAGACCTACATCGGCGAATCGCTCGACAAGCTCGACCTGCACGTCCACGTTCCCGCTGGCGCGACGCCCAAGGATGGCCCGAGCGCGGGTGTCGCGATGTTCCTCGCCTTGACTTCTCTGCTGACCGGCAAGCCGGTGCGCTCGGACGTGGCGATGACTGGAGAGATCTCGCTGCGCGGGCTGGTGATGCCCATCGGCGGCGTGAAGGAAAAGGTGCTGGCAGCGCAACGTGCCGGCATTCGCACCGTGATGCTGCCAAAGCGCAACCAGAAGGACATCGAGGACGTTCCGGCAGACGCGCGCGAGAAGCTCGAGTTCATCCTGCTGGAGAACGTCGAGGATGCGGTGAGGCACGGGATGGGCGTCGAGCCTGCTGTGCTCTTCGGCAAGCCGGAGGCCGCTGCCGCCTGAACGGCGAGGTAAAAGGTGAGAGGTAAAAGGTAAAAGTAACAACGCTATTTCGTGCCAAAACCGGGCCGGGGTCTGCGATTCGCGGACCCCGGCTTTTTAATCGTCGTTCTGCCTGGGAACAAGGGGGCCGGTTTTTCTTTAAACTCCCGTTTTGGGCTTGAATCCTGGCATTTCACTTTAACCTTTAACCTTTAACCTTTCACCTTTTCGCTCAGGACTTATGCCCGATTCTCCTCTGCCGTCGCTATCTCTCCTTGAGGCCCGCGTGCTTGGCGTCCTGGTGGAAAAGCAGCTCACCACGCCCGACTACTATCCCTTGTCGCTCAATGCCCTGGTTGCAGGGTGCAACCAGAAGACCAGCCGCGATCCGGTGATGAGCCTAAGTGAGGAAGAGGCACAGGGCGCGCTGGATTCGCTGAAGGACAAGAAACTGGTGATCAACAGCTGGGGTGCGTCGCGCCGGGTGGTGCGCTACTCCCACAATCTGCCGCAGGTGATGGGTACCGACCAGGGGACCACAGCGCTGATTGCGACGCTCATGTTGCGCGGCCCGCAAACGCCAGGTGAACTTCGCATCGCCTGCGAGCGCATGTATCGCTTCGCCGACCTTTCAAGCATAGAGGCCTACCTCGACGCAATGTCCGTCCGCGCAACCGGCGCGCTGGTCGTCAAGTTGCCGAAGCAGGCCGGTTCGCGCGAGCATCGTTGGGCCCATCTGCTGAGCGGCGCCATCGAAGCCGCCACGGAATCCGCTGCGTCGAAGGCACCCGCTGGCCCCGGCAGCCTTGCCGCCGTGCAGGCCGAACTCAATGCGCTCAGGGATGAGGTCGCGGAGATACGGGAGTTGATAGCGGAACTGAGAGAAAAGCCGTGAATGTCGTGCGCCGCAAGCGGCACAAGTGTGCCCTTGATATCGTGAATATCGTGAATGCCGTAAAAACCCGGAACAGTCGTGATCCAAAGCTTTCAGAGCTCCCGCTTTTACGGCATTCACGATATTCACGGTACTTAAAATGAAAATCTACATGATCGGTGCAGGCGCGATGGGCGGGGTATACGGGGGCCTGCTCACGCGCGCCGGCTACGACGTCACGCTGGTCGACATCCGCAAGGACCACATCGAAAAAATCCGCAGCGACGGGCTGACGGTCGAAGGCGTGCGCGGCACGCATGTCATCAAGCTGCCGTCGCAGGTGGGCGCGTCGAACCTGCCACCCGCCGACCTCGCCATCATATTTACCGACGCCAATTCGACGACCGAAGCGGCGCAAACCGCGAAGCTGTTGCTGAAGCCGGACGGATTCGCCCTGACCTTGCAGAACGGCATCGGCAATGTCGAAGCGCTCGTCGCCGAACTCGGCAAGGAAAAAGTCATCGCCGGGGTATCCATGAACAGCGCCGCCAGTCCCGGCCTGGCGCGGTCGGCTTATACACATGGCGGCATGACGTCCATCGGTGAGCTGGATGGAAGGGACACGGAGCGCATCCGCGAGGTGGCGGAGATGTTCAACAAGGCGGAGATCCCAACCGAGATCGTTGCCGACCCGATGTCTCAGATCTGGGGAAAGTTCGCGCACAACTGCGCCGTAAACGCGCTGGCCGCGGTAAGCGGACTGCGAACCGGGGAATTGTTCCGGGTGCCGGAGATGAATGCGTTGCAGCAGCACGTCATCGACGAGATCCTCGCAGTGGTCAAGCGCAAGGGCTGGAAGCTGCCGGAAAAAGATCCCCGCAAGAAAATCTGCGAGCACAGCCGCCTGCGCTATAACAAGCCATCGATGCTGCAGCACATGGAGAAGGGCCAGCGCACCGAGATCGACGCCCTCAACGGGGCGCTGGTGCGCGAAGCCCGGGCGCTCGGCATCCCGGTCCCGTACAACGAGACCATCGTCGCGTTCGTTAAGGGCCTGGAAAAAAGCCGCAGGCAGGCGCTTCACGAAGCGCCGATCGACTATGCGGAGATGGAGAGGAAGGCGGCAGAAGAAGAGCCGTGAATACCGGGAATATCGTGAATGTCGTGAATATCGCGAAGAACATATGCGAAGCTTCTTTTTACTGAATTTACGACATTCACGCTATTCACGCTATTCACGGTATTCACGACATTCACGGATTTTCATGAGACCCAACAATCTAAAAACAATCTGGCAAAGCGGCGGGGCCGTGATCAACGGCTGGCTCGGCATTCCCAGTTCCATTTCCGCCGAGAACATGGCGCAGTGCGGCTGGGATTCCCTGACCGTTGACCTGCAGCACGGGCATATCGACTACGCCACTGCGGTGACGATGCTGCAGGCGATCAGCACCAAGCCGATCACGCCGCTGGTCCGCGCACCGTGGAATGAGCCCGGCATCATCATGAA
>JBKJUC010000205.1:0-2614 GCA_046590325.1 Burkholderiales bacterium
TGCGCTCGTAATCAGCTCCTGACCTTTGAGTATCCCGCCGAGCAGAAGGCCGATGATGACCAGCACGATGGCGATTTCGATCAGGGTAAAGCCCTGTTGTTTGCGATTCATGATTTCTTGCCTCCTTAGACGGCTTGTGGTGAGTTCGATACCGCCAGATTCGTGCCACTGTGCCTTCTTTTAGAAAAATCTATGAATTCAATGTATTAATGTGGGACGGGGTGCGCATTGGCAAAATGATGAAAGCATGCGTGATCCTTCCAGGGCGAATCTTTTTATCCAATTGATTTTAAACAAAAAAACTTAACATCCGCCACGCTGCCCTGGTCAATCAGTGGAGATTTTCTGCGATTTACAAGTCCTTCAGCGCAGTTGGGATTCCGACGTCTTTGACGATTTCTCAGCAGCTTTTTCGAGAGCGTTGAAGCGTTCGGTCAGGAATCGGGCTTCGTGTTCGTCCTTGATTGAGCCGCTTGCCAGCAAGCCACCTAGCAGTATTTTTGCGGTTTCCACCTCGCCCATGTCTTCGAGAAGGAAAATATGCATCTGCCGGGCCCACGCCGGGACCGACTGGTCCGTGGCGTGCCGGCTCAATTCCTGGGCGTAGTGCAAGGCCAGCGGCAGGTCGTTGAGTTTGTGTTTCGCCATGATCGCCGCGTGTGCCGCCCAGCGCCAGCGCCTGCCGGGATCGTCGAGGAAACGGCGAAAGCTCCATTCCAGCATCATGCGCTGGCGGACCGTGTCCGGAACCTGCGAATACACCTGCGAGGCCATCAGCAGCGGATACTGTCCTTGCGGATCGAGCTCAAGAACCCTGTCCAGCCAGTCCTTGACCCTGGAGTAATCCAGTTCCTTGAACGGGATGCTGATGCCAGGCTGGGTATCGAACGCCTGCAGGTACAACGACAGCAATTGCGCGGTGCCGATAGGTTCACCGAGAGCGAGCAGTCGTAGGGTCACGGTCGACGGCGCGGGCGGCAGATCCACGGCGCGGGCCACCGGCCGGGTTTCCATGCCCTTGAAGGCCAGTTGCGCGCAGAACGCCGCGGCAAGGGCCCAGATAAGTGGCAGCGGAACGGCGCCAATCGGGCGTTCGCGCATGAATCAGAAATTCCTGCGGTAAAGGTCGAACATGGCGGCCGCCAGGAGCAAGGCAACATAGAGGGTGGCCTGGATCAGCGCGCTGCCCATTGCCGTGGGCGGCGCGCCGTCGATGAGCCATGACGTCTGGGTGAAGGCATCCAGCCTCGGGAGCAGAAACGCCATGCCGTCCGCCAGCCATTCGCCGCCTTTCTGGCCCAGTCCGCCGTCGGCCACCAGATTCGCGCTGCTCATGAGCTGGATCGCGGTGATGGACCGGCCAAGCAGGTAGAATGCGGTGACGAACGCGGCGGCACTGAGCAACTGCGTAAACGTGGTGATACAGAAGACGGAAACGGCTGCGACGATGAGCAACTCGAGCCCCAGCGAGCAGCCCCACAACAGCGCTCGCGATGGTGGCGCAAGAAGGAAGAGCGGTATCGTGGCGATGGCGGCGACGCCAACCGCAATGAGGGCGAAGCCGCAGTATTTGCCGAGCAGGTAAGCCGGGCGGGGCAGGTCGAGCGAGAGCATCAATTCGACGACCTTGTCGTTGAACTCGCGGGTCAGGCCATTCAAGATGTACAGGCCGACGAAGAAAACGCTCGCCAGGCGCAGGGTCGAGGCGAGCAGGGCGATTTGCAGGCGCGTGCTCTCGGTGACGGCCAGTTCCCGGGCGAACACGCTTAGCACGAACAGCAGTGCTGTTGTCGTTAGCACGATGACAATGAGGCGGTTCCTCCACGCTTCGAGGACCGTATAGCGGGCGATGGCGCCAACCCGGATGAGCTTCATCGGTGTTCAGTATGCCGCAGGGTTGCAGATGCGGACGTAAGTTGCGCGACTTGCATTGAGGTTGTCAAGAATGGCAGCGGAAATCAGATCGGAATCAGGCTTTGCGCGGGTGGTGGCGGGCATACGCCAGGAGCACTGGCTGTCGCTGACGTTGCTTGCCCTTCATGGCGCCTTATTGCTCGAACTGGGCGATCCCCTGGCCAAGGCCCTGCTGCTTTCGCATTTCGGATTTTTTCTGCTGTGGCAGCCGCTTTGGCGCGGCGAGCAGAAGCTCATTCCCGGCCAGGCCGTCCTGATCATCAGCGCCGCCGTCCTGCTCATCGCCGCAGGCAGTTGGTGGCTCATGGCATTGTGGCTCGCGGTGCTGTTCTCGCTGATTGGCGGTAACGTTCCCGGCATCAAGAATATCCGTCAGCGCGTCGTGTCGCTGCTTGCAGCGGTCTATCTGCTGGCGATCCTGCTGACCTGGGTGGTGCCGCACCTGTTCCCGGAGCAGAGTTTCCCGACCATCCTCACCATGGTGGTCCGATACGGCCTCGTGGCGCCCGTCGTTGCCATTTTCTTCATTCGCACAGAACGATCGCAGGCGTCATCCGCCTACTCTGTGGACCTGTTCTACAGTCTGCTGCTGTTCCTGATGGTGGTGGTGCTTGTGCTTGGCGCCTTCGTTATCAAGGAAGTCAGCCATGGCGACTACGTCGTTGCTCTGGCTCAGGCCCTCATAGTCATCGCAGGATTG
>JBKJUC010000210.1:0-10554 GCA_046590325.1 Burkholderiales bacterium
TGTCATGCGCCGCTCGTACTCTTCGCGACTGACAGCTTGGCCTGAAGGATCGGTGGGGACGTTGACCCAGGCGCCGATGCTGCGGCGAAAGCGGGGGCTCGGCAGGCTCAACTTGAAATCGTGGCCGGCACGCTGGATCGCCATGTTCCAGCGCTTCAGGCCCAGTTCGCAGTCCTTGATGTAGGACCCGCGCATCACTTCGTTCATGGCGTTGCGCAGGCTCACCGTTTCCCGGCCTTGGGGCGTTTCCAGTTCGTAAGTCGCGTCGCTGCAGATGTGGTCTTCGTACTGCATCTCGTCGGGGCGGCCCTTGACGCCGTTGGCGAAGGAACTCGCGGCGTTCGACGAGACTTCCGAGCCGAACAGGTCCAGCGACGAAGTGAACCAGAAATTCATGTAGCGCTGGATCGTCGGCAGGTCTACCGCACCCTGCGCCCGGACTCTGCCTGGGTCGTCACTGCCAATTTCCTTCATGACTTCGAGGGTGCGCTTCACCACGCGGCCCACCCCGGTTTCGCCGACGAACATGTGGTGCGCTTCCTCGGTCAGCATGAAGCGGCAGGTGCGCGCCAGCGGATCGAATCCCGACTCCGCCAGGCTCTTCAACTGGAACTTGCCGTCGCGGTCGGTGAAGTAGGTGAACATGAAGAACGACAGCCAGTCGCTGATCGGCTCGTTGAACGTGCCGAGGATGCGCGGCTTGTCGACGTCGCCGGAGTGGCGGGAGAGCAGTTCCTCCGCTTCCTCGCGGCCGTCGCGGCCAAAGTGCGCGTGCAGCAGGTAGACCATCGCCCACAGGTGACGGCCTTCCTCGACGTTGACCTGAAAAAGATTCCGCAGGTCGTACAGGGACGGGCAGGTCAGGCCGAGCCTTTGCTGCTGCTCGACGGATGCCGGTTCGGTGTCGCCCTGGGTGACGATGATGCGGCGGAACTGCGAGCGCAGTTCGCCCGGCACCTGCTGCCACACCGGCTCGCCGAAATGATCGCCGAAGCCGATGGTGCGGTCCGCGACCGGATCAGCCAGAAATATCCCCCATCTGTAGTCCGGCATTTTCACCGCGCCGTAGCTGGCCCAGCCCTGGGCATCGACACCGATCGCGGTGCGCAGATAGACATCCGCCGCGGCCGAATCCCTCGGCCCCATTTCCTTCCACCAGTCGAGGAATCTCGGCTGCCAGTGCTCCAGCGCGCGCTGCAGCGTGCGGTCGTTGGCGAGGTCGACGTTGTTCGGGATTCTTTCTGAGTAATTGATGATCATGTTTTACCCCATTTATACCCAACGCAGAGGCGCAGAGAACGCTGAGAACGCAGAGGAAAAACAGAACAATATTTGAATCGACGTGTAGCGAGGCCGTTGCATTGGTCCAAGCCGCCAATTTGATCACCAATAGACATATCCATTCTGTCTCTGCGTTGAGAAGTTGATCTAGACACGTTCCCAGTTGAATTTGGGTTTGCTGCCGCTTCCGAACACCTTCAGTGCTCCCTGTTCGCCCACCGCGTTCGGCCTATTGAAGATCCAGTTCTGCCAAGCCGACAGCCTGGAGAAAATGCGTGACTCCATGGTCTCTGGCCCGGTGAAGCGCAGGTTGGCTTCCATCCCGGTCAGCGCATCCGGTGACAGGCTGGCGCGCTCTTCGATGGCAATACGCACTTCCTCGTCCCAGTCGATGTCGTCCGGCGCATAGGTCACGAGGCCCAGCGCCAGCGCGGCTTCCGGTCCGATCGATTTCCCGATCTGCGCCTTGGCTTGCGTCACCGGTTGCGCTTCGTTGCAGAAGCGGTTGGCGATGCGGGTGATGCCGTTCACCATCGGTAGCGGTCCGAAATTCATTTCCGACAGCACGACGGACGGTGCCGCGGCTTCGTCATCGGGCATCTGCAGCATGAAACTGCGGTCCGCCGCCAGCAGCAGCTCGGCCAGCGTGCCGCTGAAGCAGGAACCCGGGTCGACGATGGCGAACAGGCTGCGCGATGACACATCAAGCCGCGCAAAAGTACGCCGCAGCATGCCCAGGGTTTCCCCCACCAACCAATCGTCGCCGAAAGCCTTCAGCGCCGCATCGCAGCCAAGCACCGCATCCGCGTCGCCCCGGGCCTTGAGGATCCAGGTGCCGACCTCGAGGTCGTTGGTGCGCAGCATGAGGAGCGCATCGTCCAGTTCGCGCGCCATCAGCAGCGGCCACCATTGGGCGCCCGCCGCGTGGATGCCGGCGATGTCTTCAGGCTGGGTCTTGTCCGGCGCGGACACGGTCAGCGTCGCCGTGCGCGCCGTGCGGTCGATGACCACGTCGACATGGCTGTAGTGGTACCCGGTTGCGTCGATGGTTCGCGACAAAGGGACGAGGGTGATTCCCTTGCCAGAGCCGGGACGCCTGCTCTGTGCTGCAAGCGCCGTCGCGCGAGCCTGCGTTGCTTCGGCAAATTGTTGCGGCTTGGCGGTCTGGTCGACCAGTTTCCATAGTTTCGCGCGATCGCCACGCACACCTTCCGATGTCGAGCAGAACACATCGGCCAGGTCGCGACGGACCTTCCTTTTGTCGGTGAGCCGCGTGAGGCCGCCCGTTCCCGGTAGCACGCCCAGCAAGGGCACCTCCGGCAGGCTGACCGTCGAAGAGCGGTCATCTATCATCAGGATTTCATCGCAGGCCAGCGCCAGTTCGTAACCGCCGCCGGCGACCGTGCCATTCACCGCGGCCAGGAACTTGAGTCCGCCGTGACGGCTCGAATCCTCGATGCCGTTGCGGGTCTCGTTGGTGAACTTGCAGAAATTCACCTTCCAGGCATGGCTGGAGAGACCGAGCATGTAGATGTTGGCGCCCGAGCAGAACATGCGTTCCTTGGCACTGGTGACCACCACGCATTTCACTTCGGGATGTTCGAAGCGGACGCGGTTCAGGGCGTCGTAAAGCTCGATGTCCACGCCCAGGTCGTAGGAATTGAGCTTGAGCTTGTAGCCCGGTTTCAGGCCTTTCTCCTCGTTCACATCCATCGACAGTGTGGCCGTCTGGTCGTCGAACGCCAGGCGCCAGTGAACATAGCGATCCGGGTGGGTATCGTAGGTGGTCGGCGGTTGCGTGCCGGCTTTGTCGTCCAGGACTGCGCTCATGGTTCTCTCCTCGTCTCAGGCGGCGATGATCCGCTTGAGGTCTTTCAAACTTTGTTTGATGTTGCGGCCACTCGTATCCACCACGGCATCGGCCTGACCATAAAGCGCGGCCCGGCTTTGCAGGATTCTCTTCAAGTCCGCCATTGCTTGTGTATTGCCAGCCATCGGCCTCAGGTCGCCCTGTTCCATGACCCGCGACATGTGCTCCTCCGGCTTCGCTTTGAGCCAGACCGTAAAGCACGACGAACGCAGCAGGTCATAAGTGGCCGTCTCCGAAACGATGCTGCCGCCGGTAGCGATCACGCAGCGCGCCTGGCTCTCCAGGATTTTTTCCAGGCAACGCTGTTCGTAGCGGCGATAGCCTTGCTGCCCGTATAGAAGAAAGATTTCCGACAGCCCGGTGCCGGCCTCGCGCTCGATCTCGCGGTCGAGCTCGATGAAAGGCATTTTCAGTTCTCCCGCCAGCGCTTCGCCGAGGGTGGACTTGCCGGCACCGCGCAAGCCGATCAGCGCAAGGCGTTCACTGCGACCGGCCGAACTGCCGCCGAAATCCCGTTGCAGTTGCGCACGCACCCTTGCAAGCCGCTGCTTCGGCAGGCGCTGCAGGAATTCATGGATCAGGGTCAGTTCCAGCGCCTGCTCGTCGTTGTCGCGCATCAATTCGGCCAGAGAAAGTCCAAGCGCGCCCGCCACCTTGCGCAACAGCAGGATCGAGATGTTGCCGCGTCCCGCTTCCAGCTCTGCCAGATAGCGCTCGGAGACCGCGGAGTCGCGCGCCAGCACCTTGCGCGTGAACCCACGCCGCACGCGCGCATCCCGCACCTTCGCGCCCAGCCGTGCGAGAAAATCTTCATCGGCGCCGGTTTCTGTTACCGCCGGCTTTGGATCGCGCGCGCCCATCTGCTCACTCTTTCAGCTAAAGCTCTCAGTTAAAGACATGCACAATAATGCATAACCAATTGTTGCAATGCATGATACGACATCTCCTATCATAGTCCATAATTGCGCCAATTCAAGCACCGGACGGACGGGAAGGGGCAGTAGCGTGGAACTGAGTATCCTGGTGGGCACCCAGACGGGCGTCGCGCAGCTCGTAGCGCAGGAAATCGAGTTGCGGCTCGACGGCGAAGACATGCGCATCCGGACGCTGTTGATGGATGACATCGACGCGAGCGTGTTCGCAGGCGGCGGCCTGTTCCTGATTTGCACCTCGACCTATGGCCAGGGAGATGTTCCCGACGGCGCCAAGCCCTTCTACGAGGCGTTGCTGCAGAAGCGCCCCGATCTTTCCGGCGTGTGCTACGGATTGATAGGTCTCGGCGACAAGGGGACCCATGCCAAAACGTTCTGCTTCGGCGCCAAAAAATTCGACAGTGTCCTGACCGAGCTTGGTGCCAAGCGAATCGGCGAGCCGCTGTTCAACGATTCCGGAACGAACCTGCCCGAGGACGATGCCACCGAGTGGATCGAAGGATGGATCGAGCTGTGCCGCAAGGCATTGGGCGTAGAAGCTTCAACCTGACATCGAGTACCGGATTTTTCACCGCAAAGGCGCAAAGTTCGCAAAGGAGTACGAAAGACTAACGTCGGGCGGATATGTGGGAATGCCCCTTACGTGAGTTTATTTTCGGGTTGGTTCTCCTTTCCTGCCCTTCTTTGCGTCTTTGCGGTGAAATCTAGTACTTGAATTTTCGCAGATAAAGAGAGCCTCAGAAGGGGGAGAAGTGCCACAACTGAGTCAGGCGCATCACAGCGTCAGTCCGCCGCGCGTGAGCATTCCGCGTGACTACAACGCCGCGCATGATCTGATCGAGCGCAACCTGGCCGCCGGCCGGGCGGGCAAGCTTGCGTATATCGACGACCAGGGCCGCTACACCTATGGCGAGCTGGCGGAGAAGGTCAATCGGTCCGCCAATGCGCTGACCGGGCTGGGCCTGGGCATGGAAAGCCGGGTGATGCTGGCGCATCTCGATAGCATCGATTTTCCTGCGGTGTTCCTCGGCGCCATCAAGGCCGGCATTGTTCCGGTCGCAGCCAACACGCTCCTGACGACCGCCGATTACAAGTTCATGCTGGAGGATAGCCGCGTCCGCGCGCTCATCGTTTCGGAAGCCCTGCTGCCCGTCTTCCAGCCCTTGCTCGACAAGCTGCCCCTGCTCGAGCATGTCATCGTGTCGGGCAAGAACCCGCATGGCCATCTGCACTTGCAGGCGCTGATGGCATCGGCCGGGACCACGTTCGCCTCTGCTCCCACGACGGCGGACGATGCCTGTTTCTGGCTTTACTCCTCCGGTTCCACCGGGACGCCAAAGGGCGCGGTGCACATCCACTCCAGCCTGATCCAGACGGCCGAGCTGTATGCGAAACCCGTCCTGGGCATCCGCGAGGACGACGTCGTGTTTTCCGCGGCCAAACTCTTTTTCGCCTACGGCCTTGGCAATGCGCTGACGTTTCCGCTTGCGGTGGGCGCAACGGCGGTACTCATGGCCGAGCGGCCGACGCCGGCCGCGGTGTTCAAGCGCCTGAAGGAACACAAGCCGACCATTTTTTATGGTGTGCCGACCCTGTATGGGGCCTTGCTTGCGAGTCCGGAACTCCCGCGCAAGGATGAAATCGCCCTGCGCGTCTGTACTTCCGCAGGCGAGGCATTGCCTGCCGATCTGGGCCGGCGCTGGACCGCGCATTTCGGCGTCGAAATCCTCGACGGCATCGGCTCGACGGAAATGCTTCACATCTTCCTGTCCAATCGTCCCGGCGAAGTGCGCTACGGCACCACCGGCAAGCCCGTACCCGGCTATGAGATTCGTCTTGCCGATGAAGAGGGCCGGGATGTCGCCACAGGTGAAATCGGCGAGCTGCAGATCAGCGGGCCGAGCAGCGCAACGCACTACTGGAACAATCGCGCGAAATCTCTCGCCACATTCGTCGGGCCCTGGACGCGAGCCGGCGACAAATACACCCGGGATGCCGACGGCTATTACACCTATGGCGGCCGCTCCGACGACATGCTCAAAGTGAGCGGCATGTACGTGTCGCCTTTCGAGGTCGAAGCAGCACTGATGACCCATCCCGATGTACTGGAAGTCGCGGTGATCGGCGTGGCCGACGACCAGGGTCTGGTCAAACCCAAGGCCTTCGTCGTAACCAAAACCGGTGTCATTGCCAGGCCGGCTCTGGCCGACGCGCTGAAGGCGCACGTCAAGGACCGCCTGGCGGCGTACAAGTATCCGCGCTGGGTGGAGTTCGTGTCCGAACTGCCCAAGACGGCGACGGGAAAGATCCAGAGGTTCAAGTTGCGGCAAAAGACGTGAATGCCGTGCACCCTTGCGGGTATACCGGGCTGCCGCCCATAAATGTCGTGCACCCTTGCGGGTATACCAGGCATTCGCCCATAAATATCGTGAAAACGACGATGGGAGTTTCAGTGAAGGCTAACCTTCAGGTTATGCCGGCGCTAATGTCGTATCGAGCAAGTACAATCGGCGTTACAAATCAAACCGGGAATAGAACATGAGCATCCGTAGTCGGATCAGTGCGGGCAGGCGCGAATTTCTGCTGACATCCGGCGCACTCGCCGGAGCGTCGTTGCTGCCGTCTCTGGCACGCGCGCAATCGTCAAAAATCAAACTCGGACTGATGCTGCCGTACAGCGGGACCTATGCCCAGCTTGGCACGGCGATCGAGAATGGGTTGAGGCTGGCGCTTGAGGAAGGGCACGGCAGGCTCGGCGGCCGCGAGGTCGAGTTCTTCAAAGTGGATGATGAGTCGGAACCTTCGAAGGCCACCGACAATGCCAACCGCCTGATCACCCGTGACAAGGTGGACGTCCTGATAGGTTCGGTGCACTCCGGCGTGGCGATGGGCATGCTCAAGGTGGCGAAGGAAAGCGGCACGCTGATGCTTATCCCCAACGCCGGCGCGGATGCCGCGACCGGGTCGCTATGCACGCCAAACGTGTTCCGTACGTCTTTCTCCAACTGGCAGCCCGTGCACCCGCTCGGCAAAGTCATGTTCGAGAAAGGCCACAGGAAAGCGGTATTCATCACCTGGAAATATGCGGCGGGCGAAGAGTCCCTGGCTTCGTTCAAGGAAGGCTTCACCGCGGCCGGTGGCACGGTCGTGAAGGAGCTGTTCCTGCCGTTCCCGAACGTGGAGTTCCAGGCGCTGCTCACCGAAATCGCGGCGATCAAGCCCGATGCCGTGGCCTGCTTCTTCGCGGGCGGCGGCGCGGTGAAGTTCGTCAAGGACTACGCCGCGGCCGGCCTCAAGGACAAGATCCCGCTCTATGGATCAGGCTTTCTCACGGAAGGCGTGCTGGCGGCGCAGGGCGATGCGGCCGAGGGACTGATGACCACGCTGCACTATGCCGACTCGCTTGCCACGCCGCGCAACAAGGCATTCCGTGCCGCGTACGCGAAGATGTTCAAGACGGAGCCGGATGTGTACGCCGTGCAAGGTTACGACACCGGCCTGCTGCTCTCGCAGGCGCTGGACCAGGTCAAGGGCGACATCTCCAGCCAGAAGGCCGTGGTCGCGGCCATGGAATCGGCGGTTATCGACAGTCCGCGAGGACGATGGAAAATGTCGAAGGCCCACAACCCGGTGCAGGACATCTACCTGCGCCGCGTCGAGAAGGGCGACAACAAGGTCATTGGCGTCGCCTGGAAGGCACTCGAAGACCCCGCTCGCGGATGCAAGCTTGGCTGAGGCGCGCTACACCCAACACAGAGGCACGGAGTACACGGAGGTCACAGAGGAAAGAATATGAGTGGAATGTCGGCATGCGCGCATGCAAGTAGAATCCGGCCAATCAATCTCGCATTCATTTCACTTTGATCTTCTCCGTGTTCTCCGTGTACTCCGTGCCTCTGTGTTGGGTGTAAAGCCCTAGATGGATTTAGCGACTTTCCTGATCCAGCTGCTGAACGCCGTGCAATACGGCCTGCTGCTGTTCCTCGTCGCGGGCGGGCTGACTTTGATCTTCGGCATCATGGGCATCATCAACCTCGCTCATGGCAGCTTCTACATGGTGGGAGCCTACCTGGCGTGGTCGCTGACCTCCGCGTTCGGCAGCCTGTGGCTCGCGATTCCCGCTGGCATCGTGCTCTCCGTCCTGCTGGGCATTGTGATCGAGTGGCTGCTGATCCGGCGGCTTTACAAGCTGGACCACCTGCAGCAGGTGCTGCTCACATTCGGGCTGATCCTCGTCGTCGAGGAATTGCGCAGCATCCTCTGGGGCAATGACGTGCATGGCGTCCCGGTGCCCGATCCGCTGACGGCTTCCATCGCCCTGACCGATACGCTCTCCTATCCCGTCTACCGGTTGTGGATCTCGGCGGTCTGCATTGTGTTCGCCGTGCTGCTGTATCTGTTGATCCAGCGCACGCGCCTCGGCATGATCATCCGAGCCGGCGCAACGAATCGCGAGATGGTGCAGTCTCTCGGCATCAACATCGGCTTGCTGTACCGCTTCGTCTTTGCACTTGGCGTCGCACTGGCGGCGTTTGCCGGCATGATCGCCGCACCCGTGTCCTCTGTCTTTCCCGGCATGGGCAACCAGGTGCTGATCCTCTGCTTCGTCGTCGTCGTTATCGGCGGCATCGGTTCGGTGAAGGGCGCGCTCGTCGCCGCGCTGCTGATCGGTCTCGTCGACACCTTCGGCAAGGTGGTGGAACTGCAGATCGGCAGCTTGCGCCTGCTGCCCGAGCTTGCCGGCATGAGCGTGTACCTGCTGATGGCGGCGGTGCTGCTGTGGCGGCCCGCGGGCCTGTTCGGGAGAAAATCCTGAAGCGCCACGTAGCGTGGTGGGTCGCCGCAATCGTTGTGGCCGGGGTTCTGGCCGCGCTGCCTTTCTTTGGCGAAAAGTTCACGGTGCAGTTCGCGACCCGCGTGCTGATCATGGCGATTTTCGCCATGAGCCTGAATCTCCTGGTCGGCTTCACCGGACTGGTGAGCCTCGGCCATGCCGCCTTTTTTGGCGTGGCCGGCTACTGCCTTGCGCTGGCAAGTCCGCAATACCAGGCAGCCAGCCTGTGGACCAGCCTGCCGCTGGCCATGCTTGCATCGGGCCTGCTCGCGCTGGGCATCGGCTTGCTGGTGCTGCGCACCAGCGGCGTCTATTTCATCATGGCGACGCTGGCGTTCGCGCAAATGGTCTACTTCGTGTTTCACGACTCCGGCATTGCCGGCGGCTCCGACGGCATCTATATTTACGCGCGGCCGGACGCTTCGATCCTGGGCTGGCGGCCGCTCGACCTGGAGCAGTTCGCCGACCTGCATTTCCTGGTGCTCGCGTTGTTCCTGCTCGCATTCGGGTTCATCAGGCTGCTGCGCGATTCGCTGTTCGGCCGCGTCATCGCTGGCATCCGCGTCAACGAGCATCGCATGCGCTCACTGGGCTTCGCGACCTTTCGCTACAAGCTGGCCTGTTTCGTGGTCGCCGGGATGATTGCCGGACTTGCGGGCTATCTCGCGGCCGTGCAGTACGGCGTGGTCAATCCGGAAATGCTCGGTTGGCACTTGTCCGGCACGGTTCTGATGATGGTGATCCTTGGCGGAATGGGAACGCTAACCGGTCCAGTCATCGGCGCCGCCGCGATGCTGTTGCTGGAGATGGTTCTGCAATCCTTGCCGGAGACCGGCGGAGTCGGCCTCGGCAGGCACTGGCAGCTGCCCATGGGTATCGTCATCGTGCTGGTCGCGTTATTCCTGCCGCGCGGCCTCGCGGGACTGCTGGCGCGGCGCCGCGCGCCGGTCGCGGACCATGACTGAGTTCCTGCTGCAGACGCACGACCTGTCGCGCCGCTTCGGCGGCCTCGCGGCTGTCGGCGGCGTATCGCTCGGCGTCGCAATGGGACAGGTGCATGCCGTCATCGGTCCCAACGGCGCCGGGAAGAGCACGCTCATCAACATGCTGTCGGGCGACCTTGCGCCGAGTTCAGGCCGCATTGTTTTCGAAGGAAGCGATATCGGCGGCCTCGCGCCTGATCGCATCTCGCAACTGGGCATCGGCCGCAGCTACCAGAAGTCCAACGTTTTTCCGCCGTTCACCGTGCTGGAGAACTGCCGGCTTGCCGCGCAATCGCGCCTGGCGAACTCCATCCGTTTCTTCAAGGCCGCGGATCGATACGAGGCCGTGGTCGAATCGGCACGTGGGGCGCTGCGGCAGGCGGGCCTCGACGGCAGGGAACGCGCCGTGGTCGCCGATTTGTCGCACGGCGAACGCCGCCAGGTCGAGATCGCCATGGCGCTGGCAACGCGCCCGCGTGTCCTGCTGCTCGACGAACCTCTCGCTGGCATGGGAGCGGAAGAATCGCAACGCATTACCGCCCTGCTGCGGACGCTGGCAGCCGATCACGCCATTGTCCTGGTCGAGCACGACATGGATGCCGTATTCGCGCTGGCGCATACGCTGACCGTGATGGTGAACGGCAAGGTCCTCGA
>JBKJUC010000249.1:0-5476 GCA_046590325.1 Burkholderiales bacterium
GCGGGGCTGAAGTGGGACCACTTCCTGACCCGGAAATGGTACAGCTACGCCAACACCAACTTCGAGAGCGACCAGTTCAAGGACGTCCGCCTGCGCAGCACGGTGGGTGGCGGTACCGGTTACCAGTTTTACGAAACCGACAGCACCAATCTTGCCCTGGAAGGCGGCCTGACCTATGTCGATACCGATTTCATCGCCGGCGTCGACGAGCGCTATCCCGCGGTGCGCTGGGCGCTGAAGTTCGACCACTTCCTGTTCAAGTCACGCTCGCAGTTTTTTCACATCCATGAAGCGTATGCCGCCATCGACCAGAGCGACAACGCGTTCGTGCGTTCCCAGACGGGCCTGCGCTTTCCCCTGGCTTATCGAGTTACGGGCACCCTGCAGTACAACGTGGATTGGGAAAAGAATCCGACACCCGGCCGGGTGCCGACGGACACATCGGTGCAGTTTACCCTCGGCTACGTCTGGTGAGCGCTTGCGTAAGAATATCAGGCGTCCTTGTCCGGTTCGGGATCGTAGTACTCGTAGGCCTTTTTCGGAACCTTCGCCTCTTCCAGAGCCTTGCTGATGTTCGGGCTCTGCGGGCGGTCCCACCATGTGGCCCGGGCCAGCTTCTGCTTTTCGACGACTTCCGGATGCCGCTCCAGGAAATCGCGCATAAACTTGGTGACGTCGGATTCGTAGGCCTTCATGATGAACGTGACCGGTGAGTGCGCAAGGCGCAATTCTACCCGCGGCCAGCCGCCGGATGTGCGGTACCGGCCAGCCGCTGAGTTTGGGACCGGCCACCCGATATGTGATCCTTCTGCAGGAGTACCCCTTTGCCCGCCAAGATTTCGCCCGCCAGGCTCGTCCCGCCCATAGCCCGCCGCATTCCGCACCAGAACACCGTTCACGGCCAGACCCGCGTCGACGACTACCACTGGCTGCGCGACAAGGAGAGCCCGGAAGTCCTTTCGCACCTGAAGGCGGAGAATGCTTACACCGCAGCGATGATGAAGCCGTCGCTGCCGCTGCAGAAGTTCCTGTACAAGGAGATGCTCAAGCGCATCAAGGAAACGGATGTCGACGTGCCCTACCGGGAGGGCGGCCATTTCTACTATTCACGTACGCAAAAGGGCAAGCAGTACCGGATTTTCTGCCGCAAGGCGGGCAGCCTTGATGCTCCCGAGGCGGTGATCCTGGATGCCAACGAAGCGGCAAAAGGGCACAAGTTCTTCTCGCTTGGACTGCTGGACGTCAGCCCGGACGGCAACCTGCTGGCGTTTTCATCGGACGTCACCGGCTTCCGTGAGTACACGCTGCAGGTGAAGGACCTGCGCTCCGGAGAGTTGTTGCCGGAGCGCATCGAAAAAATCCGCTCGGCTGCCTGGGCCGTCGACAATCGCACGTTGTTCTACGTCCGCGAGGACAGCGCCAAGCGCGCCCACCGGCTGTACCGCCATCGCCTCGGCGAACTGAACGACGAGTTGGTGTACGAGGAAGAGGACACGCGCTTTTCGATTTCCATATCGCTTTCGCGCAGCCTCGAATGGCTGTTCCTGACTGCGCACAGCGCCACCACTTCCGAGGTCCGTTACTTCTCCGCGGGCGACCCGCAAAGCCCGCTGCGGCTCCTGCTGCCGAGGCACCAGGACCACGAGTACTACCTCGATCATGGCCAGGGGCAGTTCTACATCGTGACCAACGATCGCGGCCGCAATTTCCGCCTGGTCACGGCACCGGTGGGCAAGCCCGGTGTGGAGCACTGGGAGGAGCGCATCGCCCATCGCGACGACGTGATGCTCGAAGGCGTGGACGTATTCGCGCGCCACCTTGTCGTGCACGAGCGCGCCGGTGGTTTTCCGCGGTTGCGCGTGATACGCCTTGCAGACGCGGATACGCACGAAATCTCGCTGCCGGAGCCGGTCTACTCGGTGGGCGGCGGCGCCAATGCCGAGTTCGATACCGATACCTACCGGTTTCACTACGACTCGTACATCACGCCGGACGCCGAATTCGAGTACAACCTCGACACCCGCTCCCGCAAACTGCTCAAGCAGCGCGAGGTGCGCGGCTACGATCCGGCTAAGTACAGGTCGGAGCTGGTCTACGCAGAGGCACGGGATGGGGCACTGGTTCCGATATCCCTGGTATATCGCAAGGATCTCCGCGGCGAGGGGCCGCAACCAACACTGCTTTACGGCTATGGAGCCTATGGCCTGTCGCTGGACGTAAACTTCAGCTCGACCCGGCTGTCTCTGCTGGATCGCGGCGTTATTTTTGCCACGGCCCACGTGCGCGGTGGAGCGGAGATGGGCAAGCGCTGGCATGACCAGGGCCGCATGTTCGAAAAGATGAACAGCTTCACCGATTTCGTCACCAGCGCCGAGCACCTCATCCGCAAACGCTATACCGCATCGGACCGGCTGGTCATTGAAGGCGGCAGTGCAGGCGGCCTGCTGATGGGAGCCGTGACGAACCTGCGTCCCGACCTGTTCCGCGCGGTCGTTTCCGAAGTGCCGTTTTTCGACGTGGTCAATACCATGCTGGACGACACGCTGCCGCTGACCACTGGCGAATACGAGGAGTGGGGCAATCCGAACAATCGCGACTACTTCGATTACATGCTCTCTTACTCGCCTTACGACAATCTGAAGGCGGCAAAGTACCCGGCGATGCTGGTCGAAACTTCGCTGAACGACAGCCAGGTGATGTACTGGGAGCCTGCGAAGTACGTCGCCAAGCTGCGCACGCTCAAGACCGACGGCAATCCGCTGCTATTGCGGGTCAACATGGATGCGGGGCACGGCGGCGCTTCCGGGCGCTACGATTTCCTCAAGGAACTCGCGTTTACCTATTCCTTCATACTCGGCGCGCTGGGCATCACCCGGTAACAACTTGAAACGTCTGCCGCGTCTACACGGAAAAGTTGACACGAAAATACCGGAGGCAGATAGTGCTGACGCTGGAATCGTTCTTGCTTTTTGTTTCCGTCTCTAAATCGGAGGTGAAATGAAATCGTCCTTCAGGTTGTTACCGGTCCTGGCGTTGAGCGCCGCGTTTTCCGTGGCTTACGCCGATACTACCGACGTAAAGAGCCAGTCCTACGTCGAAGTGAAGAAGCAGGGCGCCCATTGTTCGGACGATCCTAACTGCTTCAACCGCTACCATCCGGCAATCAAGCCCGTGGCCCGCGCCAAAACGGGGCAATTGATCCGCATCGAAACTCGCGATGCACTGGATTCGAACCTGAATCTTCAATCCGAGCCCAAGGACGTGACGGCGGTCGACCTCAACCTGGTGCATCCGATGACCGGTCCGGTCTACATCGAGGGCGCAAAGCGCGGCGACGTGCTGGCGGTCACGCTGGTCGACGTCGAACCGGACGAGTACGGGTACACCACCATCGTGCCGGGATTCGGTTTCCTGCGCGACCTCTACCCGAATCCGTTCATCGCCAACTGGAAGCTCAACCGCATGGAAGCGGTGTCCGACCAGATTCCCGGGGTGCGCGTCCCCTTCAACGGGTTCATGGGATCGGTGGGCGTGCTGCCGGGCAATCCGGAGATCGAGACGTGGCTGAAGCGCGAGACCCAGCTCGGCGAAGCGGGCGGTGTCGCGCTGCCGCCGCAACCCACCGGCGCCCGGCCGGCGGATATCTGCGGCCCGAACGGCAGCCAGAAGGACAAATGCCTGCGCACCATTCCGCCGCGCGAGAATGGCGGCAACATGGACATCAAGCAGATGGTGGTCGGCACCACGCTGCTGCTGCCCTGCTTCATCGATGGCTGCGGCTTTTTCGTGGGCGACGTCCATTACGCGCAGGGAGACGGTGAAGTGGCGGGCACCGCGATCGAGATGGGCGCGAAGGTCACTGTGCGCACCGAGATCCGCAAGGGGCTGGCATCTTTGGTGAAGACGCCGCACTTCGAGGGCGGATCGCAACTGAAGGCGCTGGAGCCGGATGCGTTCTACGCAACCGTGGGCTATCCACTGAAAGGCGCGGGCGAAGTGCTGCCGTATACGACCTACCTCGACAGCAGCAAGATCGCGCCGCTGTCCAATCTTTCGGAAGATCTCACGCTGGCCGCCCGGCACTCCCTGATCCAGATGATCGACTGGCTGGTAAAGACCAAAGGCTATTCGCGGGACCAGGCTTACGTGATCACCAGCGTGGCTTGCGATCTGCGCATCGGCAACGTGGTCGACATGCCCAACTACGCGGTTTCGACCATATGCCCCATGGAAATCTTCAGCAAAAAGTAATGCGAGGCGGTTATCGAATCCAGGGCGGGCCATCCCGCCCTGATTTTTTTCCATGAACCGGCGGCGTTTTCTGGCGGCGGTCTTCGCCGGCCTGCCTTTGACGGCGCTGGCGCATACGCCTTACCGGCAGTGGAAGGTGTTCCGCCAGCGTTACCTGCTGATCACTACGTCGCGCACCGATCTTGCCGGCGATGCGCTGGGTGATCGTTTTGCCGAGGTGCTCCTTGCCGAGCTGCCGCAAAGCAGGGCGATGGTAAGCCGGGCCATCAATCTCGAGCGTATCGCCAGCCTCATCACCACGGATCAGACCAATATCGCGGTACTGGACCATGCGTCGGCCGCCGCCCTCGCGCGCGGCGAGCCACCGTTCGCGGACTACGGCCCGTTTCCCCTGCAGGTGATCGTGCAGACGGAATCGCACCAACTGGTGTGCCGGGAAGATGTGCCCCTGCATCACGGCTACATGATCGCCGGCGCGCTGATGGATCATGCCGCGGCCCTGGGGATCCGCATTCCCGGTAGCGGGGATTCCATGCCGGTGCATCCCGGTGCGGCGGCTTTTGCGCGGGGCGAGACCATCGAAGCGCCGCAATGATGCGGTCGCTGTTGTTGGGCCTTGCGTTACTTGCATTGCCGGCGACCGCCCATGACCTGATTACCGCGGAATCGGCGCAGGCCTACCTCGCCAGGCAGTCGGCCCTGCAGGCCGTCATCGCCTCATCCGAACCCGCACCGGCACGCGCCGGGGCCTGGCTGGATCTGGGCCGCATGCTGGACGAAATCCGCGAACTCCTGAATCGCGACCTCGAATCGCACGGCAAAGTCCAGGGCCTGGCTTCCAATTTCCTGATGGCCGAACTCAGTGCACGCGGCACGCCGCTAGCCTGGTCGGCGCCGCACGGACGCTTCGATGCGAATCTGAAGTACTACCGCGAAGCACTAAGACTGTCGACCGCGCCGAACATTGCAGGAGAAGCTACGTTCAGGCTCCTGCAGGGCTGGTTCTACGACAGCTTCACCATCGATCCGCTGGAACCCGCGACGCAAACCCCGGCGCAGCTTGCGGAACAGATAAAACTGGGAGAAACGTTCAGGCAGAAGTATCCGGGGCATGCCGGACGGGAAGAGGCGGGCTTCATCCTCCTCATTCATTACATCCAGTCCGCACGGGCCGCCGTGCAGCCGAAACAGCGGGCGGCCTTTGCGGAGAAGGCTCGGGCACTTG
>JBKJUC010000097.1:0-45563 GCA_046590325.1 Burkholderiales bacterium
CGTCAACAATGACGAGCGCAGGTGGCAATCCATGGACAAAGTAATTTCTCTTTCTTGTCCCTCTCTGTGTCCTCTGCGCCCTCTGCGCCCTCTGTGTCTCTGTGTTGGATGTAAAGATTCAAGAAAGAAAAAGCCCCGGCAAGCCGGGGCTTTTTTTCGTGCATACCGGGTGGATTACCTGTACTTCGCCCAGAGTTCCTCGTTGAGTTTCGCCTGTTCCTTGCCGAGAGACATCACCCAGTAAAGACAGCCGATAATGACGCTGAGCGGACCCAGAAGCAGAATTGTGGAAGTCATGCTTTATTACTCCTAATATTTTTGGGAAGAGTCGCCGAAGGTCACGACAGGCTAAGCGGAGCTTTTGGCTCGGACCTGAATAAGACCGGGAAGTCGGCGGCGGCGCATCATACCCGATGCGCCGGCGGAAGTTGCTGCAGATTGTTACGGCGGGACTTCTCCTTTACCCCTTAACCGCAAAGGCGCGAAGACGCAAAGGGGTCGCAAAGGAAATCAAGGAACGGGGAAATGGATTTCGAATCGCCACGAGCACTGCAACCATCGGCGCTATCGGAAAATCAGCACGTTGCGACATCCCGATCGTTCTTTTGCCTTCCTTCGCGTTCCTTTGCGTCTTCGCGCCTTTGCGGTTGGGGGTCAGAGATTTAGAGCTTGCGGTTCTTGGCGTTCCAGTGCATCTCGAGGTTGGCGATCAGCGCCGGGCTGAAGTGGCAGTAAGCCTGCTCCAGCGCGTAAGCGGCGAAGTAACGGCGGAACAAGTCGAGCGGTTCCTGGGATACGCGCATTGCGCGCCGGTTCGAGGCTGCGCTGACCACGCCCGAACCAGTGAAATTTTCCACGACGCGATCGATTGCCGTGTCCATGTCTTCGGGCGCGACGATTTCGTCGCAGATCAGCAACCCTTCCGGGCTGTCGCATTCGAGCCGGCGCTGGTACATGATCGCCTGGCGGGCAATGCGTTCGCCGGTGAAGCGTGGCAGGCGCATGTTGGCCGCACCCGGAATGATGCCCTCCTTGCGCGCGGGCAGGCTGAGAAAGGCGCCGCGCGCGGCCAGCACGTAGTCCATCGTAAGCAGGTACTGGCAATGGCCGCCGATGGCGAATTCCTCCACCACGGCGATCCAGGGTTTCTCGATGGTCTGGCCGTTCACGTCGTCGGGCACCAGGTCCTCGCGCGCCACCCCGCGGTAGAACTTGTTGACGATGCCCAGATCGCGTTGCAGGTACCAGATGAAAGGGACCTTGCCGTAGTAGAGGTGCGTGAGGTTGATGCCGCTGCCGAGCATGCGCCGGCCGTCGTATTTGCCGCCCTGGACGTAGTCGCCACGCAGCACGCCGATCTGGGTGTCCGGATCAAGGGTCGCGATGTCGACCGCGATTTCCGCGGCATCGATCGTGGTGTCGTCTTCCGCGTTGAGATGGCGTGGATTCTTCTGGATCACGTAAGCCGCATTGCCCTTGCGAACAAGTTCCGCGGCGCCGAGATCGAGCCGGCCGCTGTTGCGGAACTCCGGCAACTGCTCGATGGCTTCCGGACGTGGCAGCAGCATGGCATGGCAAAGGTGCGTTCCGGACTCCGCGTCGGCGAGCACGCTGGAAACGAAAATTCCCTGGTCGATCTCGATGCCTTCCTTGTCGCGCTGCATCTGCGCCGATTCGGCATCGACCTGCGCCTGCGTCGGCGCGAGGCCGGGCACCAGCTCGGCCGCGTCATAGATCAACTGTTCGACGCGGACGAACTTCGAACGGTTGCGCGTGAGTTTGTCGTATACCGTGGCCGCATGGGCGCGCAGGAAGCTGGCGCGTGCCTCGCGCGCGACACGCTTGAGGTGTTCGGCGGCTTCGGCTTGCCGGGGATCGCGCACGGGCTTCGCCGGCAGCCGCGCAAGGATCTGGGAGCTGGTCTGCCAGAACCGGGAATAGCGGATGCCATCGCTGGCGAAGTCGGCCGTATCTACCGGCGCGGCCGCATGCCAGGCCTCGATCACGTCGTTGCTGATTTCCGCGCGGCGCAGGCTTTCGGTTTCCTGCACAAGAGGTTTGATTGCCGGTGCTGCCACCTTGGCTCCTTTCAGTGCTGCTCAGTTTTTTGGCCGCTTGTCGATGACCCGCACGGCCTTGCCTTGCGAGCGTTGCACGGTACCGGGTTCGACCACCCGTACCGTAGTGCTTACTCCGATAAATCCCTTGATGAGACGCTCGACTGCCTGCTCGACGCTGGTGCGTGCGGAGACGGACAACGGCCCCGGAATCTCCGCGCGGCGCTCGACCAGCACGTCGAGTTCATCGAGGTGTCCGTCGCGGCGGACCTCCAGGACATAGTGCGGCGACAGGCTCGCCTGTCCGACGACGATTTCCTCGATCTGGGAAGGAAACACATTCACGCCGCGGATGATGAGCATGTCGTCGCTGCGGCCGGTGACGCGGTTCATGGTGCGCATGCTGCGCCTGCTGCCGGGACGCAGCAAGGTCAGGTCGCGCGTGCGGTAACGGATTACCGGCATGCCGACCTTGGTCAGCGAAGTCAGGACCAGTTCGCCAGTCTCGCCATCGGGCAGCACTTCGCCGGTGAGCGGGTCGACGATCTCGGGATAGAAATGGTCTTCCCAGATCGTGAGCCCGTCCCGGGTGTCGATGCATTCCGCGGCCACGCCCGGACCGATGACTTCCGACAGGCCGTACAGATCGAGCGCGGCAATGCCGAAGCGCTTCTCCAGCTCGGCGCGCATGCTCTCGGACCAGGGCTCCGCGCCGAAGATGCCGACCCGCAGCGAGGTTTCGGCCGGGTCGAGGCCCTGGCGCACAAATTCGTCCGCGATCACCAGCAGATAGGAAGGCGTGGCCATGATGATGCCGGGCTTGAAGTCGCAAATCAGTTGCACCTGCCGCTCGGTCATGCCGCCGCTCACCGGAATTACGGTGGCGCCCAGCATCTCGGCTCCGTAGTGCGCGCCGAGGCCGCCGGTGAACAATCCGTATCCGTAGGCGACATGCACGGTGTCTGTGGAACGTCCGCCGGCCGCGCGCAGCGACCGCGCCATGACCGTGGCCCAGGTCTCGATGTCCTGTTTCGTATAGCCGACTACGGTTGGCTTGCCGGTGGTGCCGCTGGACGCATGGACGCGCACGATATCCTGCATCGGCGAAGCGAACATGCCGAACGGATAGTTGGCCCGCAACTCCGATTTGGTGGTGAAGGGAAATTTCGACAGGTCGCCGAGTTCCGCGAGGTCGTCGGGATGGGCATCGATGGCGTCGAACGCGCCCCGGTAATGGGGCACGTTGTCATAGGCGTGGCGCAAACTCCAGCGCAGGCGCGCAAGCTGCAGTGCGCGCAGCTCGTCGATGCCGGCTGTTTCTATCGGTTCGGCCTGATCCTGCGTCCCCATCGCTCGTCCCCTCCCGGACTTTTGACGGTAGTTTAATCCCGCAGCAGCGCCAGAACGTGTCCGGCAATCGCCAGGGAGGCCGTCAGGCCCGGCGACTCTATGCCATAGAGATTGACCAGGCCGGCTACACCATGGTCCGCTGGGCCGCGAATGATGAAATCGCCGGCAGGCTCTTTTGGCCCGGCCACCTTGGGCCGGATGCCCGTATACCCGGGCTGCAACTGGCCGTCCCTGAGGCCGGGGTAGTACTTGCGGATGGCTTCGTAGAACAGCGGCTCGCGCGAATGGTCGAAACTGTAGTCGACGCCATCCACCCAGCTGACATCCGGGCCGAATTTAACCTGCCCGGCGAGATCGACCGTCACGTGCACGCCAAGGTGGGCATGGCTCGCCACCGGGTAGACCAGGCGCCCGAACGGCGGCTTGCCCGAAAGGCTGAAGTAATGCGCCTTGGCGAAATACTGTGGCGGAATGCTTGGCGCAGGGAGGCCCTTGATCGATCGCGCGATATTCTGCGCGAACAGTCCGCCGCAGTTGACCACGGTCCTGCACAGGATGGTCATGGGCTCGTCGCCGCCGACATTCAGCACGATGCCATCGCCGGAGACCTGTCCCGACAGGATCGGACTTTTGAATACCACGGCAGCGCCGTTGTTCTCGGCATCGCCCTGGTAGGCGAGCATGAGCGCATGGCTGTCGATGATTCCGGTAGAGGGCGAAAGAAAGCCGGCGACGCACTCGACCGCCGGTTCCAGTTCCCGCAATTCGTCCCGCGACAGCCAGCGCAGGTCGTTCACCCCGTTGGCAGCGGATTTTTCCGTATAACTCCTGAGCGTGGCCACCTCGTCTGCGGTCACCGCGACGACGATCTTGCCGATATTGCGATGGGGCACGCCGCGGTCTGCGCAATAGTCGTACAGCATCTGTTTGCCACGAACGCAAAAGCGCGCTTTCAGGGAATCCTTCGGATAATAAAGGCCGGCGTGGATGACCTCGGAGTTGCGTGAACTGGTGTGGATGCCGATGGCGTCCTCGACCTCGAGTACGATGACTTCACGCCCCGCGAGGGCGAGTTCCCGCGCTACGGCGAGTCCGACGACCCCGGCACCGATCACGGCGCAGTCCATTTTCTCGATCATGATGCTTTTGCCGGCTGGCTATACTGCGAGGAACGCATGTTACCCGAACACAATCCGGTCCCCGCATGGCCGACTTCTGGAATACCAACTGGCTGACGGACTCCGAAATGTTCGCGCCACTGCGCGCGGCGGGATCGAAGCTGCCTGCGATCGGCTGGCCGGACGTGGCACTTCTCGACGCCATGGCCATGAATTCCGGCAGGCTTGTCAATGCGCAGGGGCAGCAGATCCGCTTCGTCGCGCAGGCCGGGAAACCGGGAAACCTGGAGGAAAGTTTCGAAGGCCGAACCTTCCTGAAAGGCGAAGTCCAGGTGCGCACGCTGGACTGGCACGACCTGTTCAACGCACTGGTGTGGATGACCTTCCCCACCTCCAAGGCCGTGATCAATGCCCGGCACTACGAATCGATGGCGGCAGGCGAAGGCGGGCAACGGCCGCCGCAGCGCGACGCCCTGACGTTGTTTGATGAGGACGGCATCGTGATCCTGTCTTCGGACCCGACATTGCTGGATCTGGTCAGGAATTTCCGCTGGAAGGAGCTGTTCTGGAAGCGGCGCGCGGAAGTCAGGCAGAACATGCGCTTCTTGCTGTTCGGCCACGCTCTGTATCAGAAGGCGCTCAATCCCTTCATCGGCATGACCGCCAAGGGCATCCTGATCGGGGTCTCGTCGGCCTTCTTCGAGCGGCCGTTGCCGTCCCAGATTGCGCAGGCAGACCGCCAGCTCGCGCTATATTTATTGGACGGCGGGGGGATTGGAAAGGGCAGGGATCTGGCGCCTCTGCCCGTGCTCGGCGTGCCGGGCTGGTGGACGGACAACGTTGCGGAGGGGTTCTACGACAACACCGGCTATTTCCGTCAGGGCCGCCGTCCGGATCAGGATCAGGTCACGGCTTCGTCGACGTAAGCCTCAACCTTGTTGCGGCCTTTCTGCTTGGCGCGGTACATCGCCTTGTCGGCCTTGTCGAGGATGACTTCGAGGTTGCCGCCGTCATCCGGATAGCTTGCCACGCCCAGGCTGGCGGTGACGTTGGTATCGCCGCCGCGGATGTTGAAGCGCGAGATCTCGATGGCCTTGCGGATGCGTTCCGCCATTTCCTGCGCGCCCTTGCTGTTGGTTTCGGACAGCAGCACGATGAACTCGTCGCCACCGAATCGCGCCATCACGTCGGAACCCCGCAGTTGCTCGCGGACGCAGCGGACCAGGTGCTGCAACAGCCGGTTGCCGGCGTCATGTCCGTGTTTGTCGTTGATCTGTTTCAGGTTGTCCGAGTCGATCATGACCACCGACATCGAGTGGCCGTAGCGCACCGACTGCTTGAATGCCCTCTGCAGCATGTTAGAGAAGGCTCGCATGTTGTACAGGCCGGTAAGGTCGTCGGTATCCGACACCTGCTTGATTTTGTCCACCGCGTAGCGGATGTCCGCGGCAAGCATGGTGGTGATGTACGCCACCAGGATCACCGGCGCGGAAAGCGCCAGCAGCTCCCCCCAGAAAACCAGGGACATGATCGGTTTGGCATGGGCATCGTACGAAAAGAACATGAAGCAGCCGATGATCGCCGTCATCTGCACGGCGGTGGACAGCTTGCCGAAGATCAGTGCACTGGCGATGATGGGCAGAAGGTAGAGGTTCAGCAGCGGGCTCTGCATCCTGCCGGTGAACCAGACCACCCAGGTGATAAAGACGATCATGATCCAGGTCTCGACCATGAGCTTTGGCCTGGATTCGAGCCTGTTGAAATTCAGGTAGTGAAGGCCGAGTACGAGGGCGCCGAAAAAGAACAGCGCCATGGTGACGGCGATGTTGCCCATCTCTCCGATGGCGCCGGCCAGCAGGTAGACCAGGACCAGGACGACCAGAAGCCATTCGATTTCCGCAACGGTGCGCGAAAATCCCTTAAGTTCGTCTTGCTCGATGGTGAGGCCGATGTTGGTTCTTGTTAGCATTGATTGAAGGTATCCGGAAATCCAGCCTATGCGGATATCTTGTTCAGTAGGCGCAAAAACGCGACAAGCCTAAACGGTTTCCGCCATCAGTTCCAGCATAACGCCGGTGCGCGGGCAGGATGCGAGGAGTACATAAGGTGCAGCAACGCGTTCCGGATCGGTTGGAATTCCCGCGATGTCTCTCCCGCGCGTTCTGATTGCTGCTGCCATTACGCTGGGGTTCCTGCTATCGCGCATACGGCATCGGTTCCGCTTGCGGACGATCCGCTGGCTGTGGCTGTGCGGATTCGTCGCCTTCATGGATCTGCTGCCGGCGACGGTGACCGGAAATGCGGCAAGTAGGAGGCTTGGGCGGTCCCACTGAGGCGCGAGGTTGACTTGATCGAATTGGTTTCCTATACTCGATTTACAGATTAGATTTAGTCTAATTACTGTTCCGGAGGTCGCTCGAGGGGGAGTGCCGGATCCCGGCAATCAATACGTAAAATCAAGGAGGCCAAAATGAAGGCACTGAAAGGTTCCAAGACCGAAACCAGCCTGAAGGACGCATTCGCAGGCGAATCCCAGGCCAACCGCCGTTACCTGTATTTCGCAGCGAAGGCGGACGTGGAAGGCCAGAACGACGTCGCGGCGGTCTTCCGCTCGACGGCGGAAGGCGAAACCGGCCATGCCCATGGCCACCTTGAATACCTCGAAGCGGTCGGCGACCCGGCCACCGGCCTGCCGATCGGCAAGTCGCGCGAGAACCTCAAGGCCGCCATTGCCGGCGAGACCCATGAGTACACCGACATGTATCCCGGCATGGCCAAGAATGCGCGCGACGAGGGTTTCGACGAAATCGCGGACTGGTTCGAGACCCTGGCGAAAGCCGAGCGCTCGCATGCCAACCGCTTCCAGAAAGCCCTGGACGCCCTGACCGACTGATTTTCCGGTGAAGGGGTAAGGGGAAAGGGGAAGGGTTCAAACCTTCTCCCGCAGAAGCATTGTCCCCTTCACCCTTACTCCTTCTCCTTCACGCACTCACCTTTTCCAATGACCATTCGCGAAGGTTCTCTCGAGGCGCCTACCCGGCACCCTGTCGACTGGCTGTCGCCTGATTTCTACGATCAGGAGAAGCTGTTCGGGGAAATGCACCGTGTCTTCGATATCTGTCACGGCTGCCGCCGCTGCGTCAACCTGTGTACTTCGTTTCCCACTTTGTTCGACCTCATTGACGAGGGCAAGACCGGCGAACTCGACGGCGTCGAGAAGCAGGATTTATGGAAGGTCGTCGACAAGTGCTACCTGTGCGACATGTGCTACATGACCAAGTGTCCGTACGTGCCGCCGCATCACTGGAACGTCGACTTCCCGCACCTGATGCTGCGGGCCAAGGCAGTGAAGTTCAAGAAGGGCGAGACGACATTTCGCGACAAGCTGCTGACCAGCACCGATGCGGTGGGCAAACTCGCCTCCATCCCCGTCGTGGTGCAGATGGTCAACGCCGTCAACAAGACCGCCGTTACCCGCAAGGTGATGGAATCCGTGATTGGCGTGCACCACAAGCGCGAACTACCCGAATACACCAGCGCGAAGTTCCGCAGCACCGCCAGGCCGGATTCCTCTTTTCCGGTTCGAGACGGCAAGAACGCGCCCGGCAAGGTCGCCGTTTTCTCGACCTGTTACATCAATTACAACGAACCCGGAATCGGCCATGACCTCCTGAAGATACTGGCGCACAACGAAGTGCCGGCGATCGTTGTGGAGAAGGAGGCCTGTTGCGGCATGCCCAAGCTGGAACTTGGCGACCTCGACACGGTGAAAAAGCTCAAGGAAGTGAACATCCCGGTCCTGGCGAAGCTGGCGAAGCAGGGCTATGCCATCCTGACCGCAGTGCCGTCCTGCACGTTGATGTTCAAGCAGGAGCTGCCGCTGATGTTCCCGGAAGACCCGGACGTGAAGGCGGTGCAGGAGGCGATGTTCGACCCGTTCGAATACCTCATCATGCGCAAGCGCGACGGGTTTCTGAAGACCGATTTCAGCCAGCCGCTGGGCAAGGTTTCGTACCACATTCCCTGCCACCTGCGGGTGCAGAACATGGGGCAGAAGACCCGCGAGGTTTTCGAACTGGTGCCGGCAACGCAGGTCAATATCGTCGAGCGCTGCTCCGGTCACGATGGCACCTGGGGCGTTAAAACCGAGTACTTCGACGAATCCATGAAAATCGGGCGGCCGGTATTCCGGCAAATGGCTTCGGTCGAGCCGGACTACGTGAGTTCCGACTGCGCGATCGCCGGCCGCCACATCAAGCAGGGCATGCGTGACGGCGGTATGGATCAGGGCAAGGGGGAAAAGCAGCACCCCCTGACGCTGATTCGCATGGCTTACGGACTATAGAACCGGAGCAGACGAGCGTGATGATAACCCCCGAAAGCCTCATGTCCCTGGAGCAGTACTCCATGGCGCGCAAGGAATTCCGCGCCAAAGTGCTGGCGCACAAGAAGCACCGGACGATCCAGCTGGGCGATCACATCACCCTGGTGTTCGAGGACGAACTGACGATGCGCTACCAGGTGCAGGAGATGCTGCGGGTCGAGCGCATTTTCGAGGAACAAGGCATCCTCGATGAACTCGGCGCCTACAATCCGCTGGTGCCGGACGGCAGCAACTGGAAGGCGACCATGCTCATCGAGTATCCCGACCTCGAGGAGCGCAAGGTAGCTTTGGCTAAAATGATCGGCGTCGAGGACCGGGTCTGGATGCGGGTGGGCGCCCATCAGAAGGTATATGCCATCGCCGACGAAGACCTCGATCGCGAGAATGACGAAAAGACTTCCGCGGTGCATTTCCTCCGGTTCGAGCTCGATGCTGCAATGAAGCACGCACTGAAATCGGGAGAGGCGCTGGCCGTTGGCGTCGATCATCCGGCCTATTCCGCCACGCGCGACCCCGCCCCAGCGCAAACCCGGTCGTCGTTGCTGAACGACCTGGCTTTCTAGTTTCAGCCTTCCTGGAAGTACAATATCGGCAGCTCGGCGCGTGGGTTGCCGTTTTCGTCGTACGACCGCGGAAGGGATGACATGCTGGAAGCCCGCATGATCGGCATTCTTGAGGATCGCGTGAAGCGCCTCGGCCGGCCGTTCAGCCTGACATTCTGGAATGGCCGCACCATCAGCAGCGGAGACAACCCGTCGCTGGAACTGACCGTGCGCTCTCCGCAAGCCCTCATGTCGCTCGCCAATCCCAGCCTGGGCCAGCTCGCCAAGGCCTATGTCGAGGGCGACCTCGACCTCGGCGGTGACATCCGCCAGACCATCAAGGCCGGCGAGGAACTGGTGGCCGGCGATTCGACCACTTACCGCAAGCGCTCCAACACCTGGAAATGGTGGCGGCACACCAGGCCGGCTGACCGCAAGGCCATCCAGCACCACTACGACGTGAGCAATGAGTTCTACGGCCTTTGGCTCGATGCCAACCGGGTGTATTCCTGCGCCTATTTCAGGACGGAAGCCGATTCGCTGGATCTGGCTCAGGAACAGAAGCTCGACCACATCTGCCGCAAGCTCGATCTCAAGCCAGGCGAACGCTTCCTGGACATCGGCTGCGGCTGGGGAGGGCTGATCCTGTGGGCTGCACGCCACTTCAACGTCCAGGCGCTGGGAATCACCCTTTCTGCAGAACAGCACGCCTATGCCACCCGGCGCATCAGGGAATTCGGACTGGAAGGTCGCTGCGAAGTGAAGCTGATGGACTATCGGGACGTACCGGAAGACCAACCATTCGACAAGATTGCCAGCGTCGGCATGTTCGAACACGTGGGCAAGCGCAACCTGGCCGAGTACTTTGCCAAGATCCACCGGCTGCTCAGGCCGGGCGGCGTGGTCATGAACCACGGCATCACCACCAACTCCCTCGACGACGGCGAACTGGGGAGCGGCATCGGCGAGTTCGTCGACCAGTATGTGTTTCCGGGCGGTGAACTCGTGCATGTGGCCCGCGTGCTGTCGGAAATGTCCAGCCAGGGACTGGAGCCCTGGGATGCGGAGTGCCTGCGCCCGCACTATGCGAAAACCCTGTGGCACTGGGTAAGCCGGCTGGAGGCGCGGCAGGAAGATGCCCGCAGGATCGTTGGCGAAAGGATGTATCGCATCTGGCGCATCTACATGGCCGGCTCGGCCCATGCTTTCGACCGCGGCTGGATTTCAATTTTCCAGATCCTGGGCGCGAGGCCGCTTGCCGATGGTTCCCTGCCATATCCGCTTACCAGGGAGCACCTGTACAAATGAAGGCAGTTCATGGTTTGTTGTTCCTGTCCCTGCTGCTGGGCTCCGGATTGGCCATCGGCGCGGAGCGAGGGATGCCGGACGATATCGGCGGCATTCCCGAGGAAAAGGAATTCAGCGAAGACAAGCTGAAACTTCCCGCGCCTCCCGGCGAGGCGGGACTGATCGAGTTTCGCCCAAGGGGGAACTCGAAAAACCGCTTCTATGTCGATGGAGATTCGCTGTCTCTTGGCGCGGACCGGGTGATCCGTTACGCGCTGGTGATCAAATCGCCTTCCGGGGTTGCCAACGTCAGCTACGAAGGCATGCGCTGCAAGACTGGGGAGTACAAGGTTTATGCGTTTGGCACTCGTGATGGCCAGTGGGTCACATCCCAGGCGCCGAAATGGCAGCCCACCGGCGGCACGAGCTCGAATTTCCACTACTCGCTCTGGGTGGACTATCTTTGCGACAGCGAGGCGGTCGGGGGACGCGACGCGAAGGATCTCGTGGCCAGGCTCAAGGGCGATCCGCTGAACAACTTCGACCTGAAGGAACGCTAGCCTGCGCCGTGGCCGGTTGCCGGTCAGAGCAGGACTAAGTTGTAGTTCCGGCACACTCTGCGAGCTTAACCTGCCCGCTATCTGCGATCAGGTTAGCCTGCACTGCAATCGTGCGCTGCTAAAGCAGCACAAGATTGTCCCGGTGGATGAGTTCAGGTTCGTCGATATACCCCAGCCGCGCTTCGATTTCATGGCTGGGTGACTTGAGGATTTTTCCGGTTTCCGCCGCGCTGTAGTTGACCAGGCCGCGCGCGATTTCCCGTCCCTGCGGATCGAGGCAGCTCACCACCTCACCTCGCTCGAACTGACCGCTCGATTCGTATACGCCGATCGGCAGCAGGCTCTTGCCGTCGACTTTCAGCGCTTTCACGGCGCCGTCGTCCAGGCTCAGCTTCCCGCGCACTTGCAGGTGGTCCGCAAGCCACTGTTTGCGGGCGGCCAGAGTCATCGTTTCGGCCAGCAACTGCGTCCCTATCGCTTCGCCCTGGGCCAGGCGTACCAGCACATTCGGCTCGTGTCCCGAGGCGATGATGGTCGCAGCACCGCTGCGCGCGGCCCGCTTGGCGGCCAGGATCTTGGTGAGCATCCCGCCGCTGCCAATGTGGCTGCCGACGCCGCCCGCCATTTTTTCCAGCGCCGGATCACCGGCCTTGCCTTCGTGCACGAATTCCGCGTCCTTGTGACGCCGCGGATCCCGGGTGTAAAGGCCCGGCTGGTCTGTAAGGATGATCAGGGCATCCGCTTCGATCAGGTTGGTGACCAGCGCCGCAAGCGTGTCGTTGTCGCCGAAGCGGATCTCGTCGGTGGCAACCGTGTCGTTCTCGTTGATGACCGGAATAACGTCCAGGTCCAGCAACGTGCGCAGTGTGGAACGGGCGTTGAGGTAGCGCTTACGGTCGGACAGGTCCTCATGGGTCAGAAGGATCTGTGCCGTATGCAGGCCATGGCGGCGGAAGCAGGATTCGTAGGCTTCCACGAGGCCCATCTGGCCCACCGCCGCGGCGGCCTGGAGTTCATGCAACGCATTCGGACGCCGTTTCCAGCCGAGGCGCTGCATGCCCTCGGCTACGGCGCCGCTCGAGACCAGAACAATCTGTTTTTTGCGATGCTTGAGTTCGGCGATCTGTTCCGCCCAGCGCGCCAGCGCTTCATGGTCGAGTCCCTGGCCGGCATTGGTGACCAGGCTGCTGCCAACCTTGACGACCAGGCGGCTGGCTGAGGCGGCGACGGAGGCCATGACGTGTGTGTTTACGATTGTTGCTCGTGGTCTGCGGGTTCCGCGGCTTCGACGCGCGCGTGGGCCTGCAGGTATTCCATGATCGCGAACACCAGCGCGCGAGTGCCTTCGCCAGTAAGCGCGGAAATGATGAATGTTTTCTCCGGTTCCCCAACGGCACTGCGATAGCCCGCTAGGAAGGCATCGATCCTGGCGCCGCGGTCTTCCTCGGCAGCGAGGTCAACCTTGTTGAGGACCAGCCAGCGCTGCTTGTGGTAGAGCGCCTCGTCGTATTTGCGCAGTTCTTCGATGATCGCCGCAGCGTCGTGGACGGGGTCCGCTGACTCATCCAGGGGAACGATGTCGACCAGGTGCAGGAGCACGCGCGTGCGCTGGAGGTGGCGCAGGAACTGGTGGCCCAGTCCGGCGCCTTCGGCCGCACCTTCGATCAGTCCCGGGATGTCGGCGACCACGAAGCTGCGGCCTTCGTCCACCCGCACCACCCCGAGGTTGGGGTGCAGGGTGGTGAAGGGATAGTCGGCGACTTTCGGCCGGGCAGCGGACACCGAGCGGATAAAGGTCGATTTGCCGGCGTTCGGCATGCCGAGCAGACCGACGTCCGCCAGCACTTTCAATTCGAGTTGGAGATTGCGGGTTTCGCCGAGCGTGCCGGGCGTGCATTGGCGCGGCGAGCGGTTGGTGCTGGACTTGAAATGGATGTTGCCGAGACCGCCTTTGCCGCCCTTGGCAATGGTTGCGGTTTGGCCGTCGTGGGACAGGTCGGCGACGACCTCGCCGGTCTCCAGGTCGCTGATGGTGGTGCCCACCGGTACGCGCAGCGTTATGTCTTCGGCCGCCGCGCCGTAGCAATCCGAGCCACGGCCCTTTTCGCCGTTGCGGGCGCGGTGGATGCGCTTGAAACGGTATTCGACCAGGGTATTGATGTTGCGGTCCGCAATGGCATGGATGCTGCCGCCGTGGCCACCGTCGCCGCCGTCGGGCCCGCCCCGCGGGATGAATTTCTCGCGCCGGAACGAGGCGATGCCGTCCCCGCCCTTGCCGGCGTGGACTTCAATCCTGACTTCGTCGATAAATTTCATTTGAGAAACAGTTTAGCCACAGACAAGGGAACACTTGAAGCGTAGCAGGACACAGAGAGCACAGAGAATAACCAAAGCGCAACTTCGCCAGTGTGGGTCCGGAAAAGCCTGCCCATGAGGCGATTCTTGCCGCGGAAGACCCATGGCGTATTGTGATGACGGCGGAGTAAGCAGAGTTCTCCTCCGTGAACTCTGTGTCCAGGCAGAAACAAAAAAGCCCTACCGGTTCCGATAGGGCTTCTGCTTGAAGCGGGAAACCTTACACCGGCACGACACTGACCATTTTCTTCTTCGCCGGGCCCTTCACCGAGAAGTTCACCGTGCCGTCCACTTTCGCGAACAGCGTGTGATCCTTGCCAATGCCGACATTGGTGCCGGGATGAACCTGGGTGCCACGCTGACGCACGATAATGCTGCCCGCCGAAATCACCTGTCCGCCGTAGCGCTTCACGCCAAGGCGTTTTGCGTTGGAGTCGCGGCCATTGCGCGAACTGCCGCCTGCTTTTTTATGTGCCATGAGTCCGCTCCTTAGGCCGAGATCGCGCCGATCTGAATCTCGGTGTAGTTCTGCCGGTGGCCGCCATGCTTCTGGTAGTGCTTGCGGCGGCGCATCTTGAAGATGGTGACCTTGTCGTGGCGGCCGTGCGCCACGACTGTGGCCTGGACCTTGGCGCCGGCTACCAGAGGAACCCCGACCGAAACCTTGTCGCCGTCGGCAACAAGGAGCACCTGATCCAGGGTAATCTGGCTACCCACGTCTGCAGGTATCTGTTCTACCTTGATTTTTTCACCGGAAGCAACGCGGTACTGCTTGCCGCCGGTTTTTATGACCGCATACATGATGGAACCCTCGATACGCTTTTGAGGAAGCCGCGCATACTACAAAAAAAGAAGGGGTTAGTAAAGCCAAAGGTAAGGCCCCAGCGGGGGGGCGGCTGACCGCAGGAGGGCTATTTAATCAAGTTGCCTGGCGCCCGATCGGCTGATTCTTGACACCCGGGTGGCGGGGTTCCTACCATCGCGCACTTTTGCTTCCGGCGTCACCCCCCGTTTCCCTGTGATCCCCGACATTATCAGGAACCTCATTGCCCGAGACATGGAAGCGGTCGACGGCGTCATCCGCGACCGGCTGCATTCCGAGGTCATGCTGGTCCGGCAGGTTGCCGAGTACATCATTGGCAGTGGCGGCAAGCGCTTGAGGCCGGCGCTTGTCGTCCTGTCGGCCGGGGCCTGCGGTTATCAGGGCGCCCATCATCACCGGCTGGCTGCCGTCGTTGAATTCATCCACACGGCCACCCTTCTGCACGACGACGTGGTGGACGATTCCAGCATGCGCCGTGGCCGCGCCACGGCCAATTCCGCGTTCGGCAATGCCGCCGCGGTCCTGGTCGGGGATTTCCTCTACTCGCGCGCCTTCCAGATGATGGTCGAAGTGCAGAATATGAGGGTGATGGAGATCCTCTCGGAGGCCACCAATACGATCGCCGAGGGCGAGGTGATGCAGTTACTGCACGTCCACAATGCGGACGTGGACGAGCGCGCCTATCTGCGTGTGATCCGTTCCAAGACCGCCAAGCTGTTCGAGGCCGCGAGCCGGCTGGGCGGCATCGTAGCCGGCGTGCCACGGGCGCAGGAAGACGCGCTGGCCGAATACGGCATGCAACTCGGGACGGCGTTCCAGCTGGTCGACGACATCCTCGACTACTCTGGCGACCTGGTGAACACAGGCAAGAACCTCGGCGACGATCTGGCCGAAGGCAAGGCCACACTGCCGCTCATCCACGCCATGCACAAGGGCAGTCCCGAGCAGGGCGCCTTGATTCGCAGGGCGATCACAGAGGGCGGTCTCGGCGATTTCGGGCCAGTAATGGCAACAATCAGGGAAACGGGGGCGCTGGAATACGTTCGCAGCCAGGCGCAAATCGCCGCCGACCGCGCCTGCGCGGTCCTGGCGGTACTGCCGAATTCAAAATACAGGGATTGTTTGTTAGAATTGGCGGCCTTTGCGGTGACCCGCAATTATTGACGTACCACTCACCGTCGGGGTGTAGCTCAGCCCGGTAGAGTACTGCGTTCGGGACGCAGGAGTCGGAGGTTCGAATCCTCTCACCCCGACCAATAGTTCAATCCGGCTCCCCCACGGGGGCCGATCTAACGCCGGAGCCCGTGTGGCCAAGCTGCTCCTCGTAGTCGCCGTCTTCACGGTGGTCTACCTCATCCTCCGCAGTTACAAGAGGAAAACCGACAAGCCGGCGCCTCCGGCTGGCGGATCGCAGGGCCATGGCGGGCAGGATCAAGGTGGATCGAAGCACGGCGAGGACATGGTTCGCTGCCGGGTGTGCGGCATTCACCTGCCGAAGAGCGAGGCCATCGCGTCGCGCGACGAAATCTTCTGCAGCCGCGAGCATCTGAAACTGGCCGACCGGGAACGCGAAGGTCGCTGACCTCCGGGCGAGGCGGGCACCGATGAGCAGCGTTATTTCCCTGGATGGACCCGCGCTCGAACGCCGCCAGTACGGCGACGCCTTCTGGCGCTCCCTGTTCTACTTCAATATCTACCGCCTCGGCGCTGCGCTGATCCTGTTCGTCTCTGTGATGGCGCTCGGCGAGGACATCCCGTTCGGTTCCCGCAATCGCACGCTGTTCCTGTACACGGACGTCGGCTACGTTGCGTTCGGGCTGCTTTGCTTTGCATCCATACTTCCGCGCAGGCCGCACTTTGCATTGCAGCTCACGGTGCAGATCTGCGCCGATATCTTATTCATCGTCGTCCTGATGTATGCAAGCGGCGGCATCAGTAGCGGACTGGGCACCTTGCTGTTGGTTTCTCTTGCGGCAGTAGGGCTCATCAGTCGCGGCCGGTTGACGCTGTTTTTTGCGGCACTGGCGACGCTGGCGGTGCTGGTCGAACACACCTATCAGGTGCTGTTCCTCTACGGTTCCACCGCGTTGTTTGCGCAGGCAGGCCTTCTGAGCATCGGGTTTTTCGCCACCGGCTGGCTGGCGCATTCGCTGGCCAAGCGTGCAGTCGCAATCGAGGCGATCGTCGCGCAGCGCGAAGTGGACCTTGCCAATATGGCGCAGGTCAACCAGCTTGTAATCCAGGACATGCAGGACGGCGTGCTGGTGGTGGACGAGCGCGGCGTCATACGCCAGATCAATTCGCGCGCCGAGACCCTTTTCGGCCCGGTTCCGCGGAGCGCCCGCGATGTCTTCCTCATCGACTATGCGCCGACTCTGGCGGCGCGCATGGACCAATGGAGCGCGAATCCGAGGGCCACCCTGGAACCGCTGCGCACGGTTCTGACCCACAAACCGACGGCGGCGCGTTTCGTGCCCGTGGGCAAGGCCCGCAATGTCGGTGTCGTCATCTTTCTCGAGGACCTGACCCGCATCCAGCAACAGGCCCAGCAGCTGAAACTCGCGTCCCTGGGCAGGCTGACCGCCAATATCGCGCATGAGATCCGCAATCCGCTGTCCGCGATCAATCACGCCACCGAGCTGCTGCTGGAGGAAACCGCCATGCGCACGCCTTCGCAGGCGCGTATGCTGCAGATCATCCACGACAACAGCAAGCGCCTGGACCGCATGGTCCAGGATGTGTTGAAGCTGAACCGTCGCGATCAGGCGACGCGGGAGCATTTCAGCCTGGTCGACTACCTGCGCAACTTCGCAATGGAGTTCTGCGAGATCGAGAAAGTGTCTGCGGAGATCATCCGGGTTGAGGTAGAAAGTGGCGCAGCGGGAAAATTCGAGCACACCGTCAGCTTCGATCGCAGCCATCTCAACCAGGTGATGTGGAACCTGTGCCGCAATTCCCTGCGTTACTGCCAGAAGAAGGCGGGCAGCATATTCCTGAACGTGCGGCCCGGACCGCGGAAGGGTACGATAGAGTTGAGCGTCGGCGATGACGGCAGCGGCGTCGCTGAATCGCTGCGTGGCCATCTGTTCGAGCCATTCTTTACGACCGCGTCCAGCGGCACCGGACTCGGACTGTATATCGCGCGGGAAATCTGCGAAGCCAACGGCGCCACCCTCGACTACGTGGATGGCCCGGTGGGCGCGCAGTTCAGTCTCATCTGCAGAGGAGCGTCGGCGTGAAACGCAAGGACCAGGCAGCGGGAGCCCCCTCCCGGTCGGTACTCATTGTTGACGACGAGGAGGACATCCTCGAACTCATCGAACTCACATTACTGCGCATGGGCCTCGACGTCGAACGGGCCACCACGGTGAAGGGCGCGATCGAAAAGGTCCAGTCCGGCAGTTACGACCTCTGCCTCACCGACATGCGGCTCCCCGACGGCGAAGGGCTCGAACTTGTCCAGTTCATTTCCGACAACATTTCCGACTTGCCGGTGGCGGTGATCACCGCCCATGGCAACACCGAGAATGCCGTGGCGGCGCTCAAGGCGGGCGCATTCGATTACCTTGCCAAGCCGGTATCCCTGGAACAGTTGCGCACGCTGGTCAAGTCGGCGCTGTCCCTGCCGCAGGTGTCCGCGACGCCCAAGTCGTCGAATGAACAGACCCTGCTGGGCGATTCCAGCGCAATCCAGCAGGTGCGTGACCTCATCGAGAAGCTGGCGCGCAGCGAGGCGCCGGTGCATATCACCGGCGAATCGGGCAGCGGCAAGGAGCTTGCTGCCCGCCTGATCCACCAGAAGGGGGCGCGGCGCACCCAGCCGTTCATGCCGGTCAATTGCGGCGCCATTCCCGAAAACCTGATGGAATCCGAGTTCTTCGGCTACAAGAAAGGCGCCTTTACGGGCGCCGACACGGAACGCGACGGATTTTTCCAGGCCGCCAGCGGCGGCACGCTGTTTCTGGACGAAGTCGCCGATCTGCCACTTGCCATGCAGGTCAAGCTGCTGCGGGCGATACAGGAAAAGAAAGTGCGCAAGGTCGGGTCGACCCAGGAAGACCCGGTGGACGTGCGCATCATAAGCGCGACGCACCAAAAGCTGGGCGAATGCGTCGAGGCGGGCAAGTTTCGCCACGATCTCTATTACAGGCTCAATGTCATCGAGCTGCGCATGCCGGCGCTGCGCGAGATGCGGGAGGATGTTCCCCTGTTCGTGATCGCACTTCTGGAAAAGCTGGCGCGAACCAGCGGGGCTAAGAAGGCGGAGGTCAGCCCCGAAGCGCTGCAGGAGCTCAGCCGCTACGATTTTCCCGGCAATGTGCGCGAGCTGGAAAACGTGCTGGAACGGGCCATGGCCCTGTGCAGCGAAAGCAAGATCACCGTAGACGACCTCCAGCTCACGCCTCAGGAGTCGCCGGAGCAGGCTACGGCGGCGGGCAATGATAGCAAGGCGCCCCTGCAGGATTATCTGGACCGGATCGAAAAGGAAGCGATCCTGGAGGCGCTGGAAAAGACCCGCTTCAACCGCACTGCTGCCGCCAAACTGCTTGGCATCACGTTCCGCTCGATGCGCTACCGCATGGAGCGCCTGGGAATAAATTGACCCGGGGCCGCGGGCCGCGGGCCGCGGGCCGAGAAAAACGCCGGCTAACCGCGGCAGACGGGGACTGGAGATTCGATCCCCAGGGGCTGACTCCTTGCGCAAGGCAAATACCTTCCCCAAACTTCGACGAGCGGCCCGAGGGCTCGGTCGTTGAGTTGATCGTCGTCCACAACATCAGCCTGCCGCCAGGCGGTTTCGGGGGTCCAGGAATCGTCGAGTTGTTCACCAACCGGCTCGACCCCGCGGAACATCCGTATTACCGCGAAATCGAGGGCCTCAGGGTCTCCAGCCACTTCCTCGTCCGTCGCGACGGTGAATTGATGCAGTTCGTCGCTTGCGGCAAGCGTGCCTGGCACGCCGGGCAGTCTGAATGGCGCGGGCGCGGGCGCTGCAACGACTATTCCGTGGGCATTGAACTGGAGGGGGCGGACGACGTCCCGTTCGAGGACGTACAGTATTTGCAGCTTGCGCGGCTGGCCCGCGCGCTCGGCCGGGCCTATCCCATCGCGGATTGCGTCGGCCACTCCGACATCGCCACGCCACCCGGCCGCAAGACCGATCCGGGGCCGCATTTCGATTGGGTCCGCTTCAGGGCCCTGCTCAAAGGGCGGTGATTGGTGATCGGTAATTGGTGATCGGAGTTCTCGCCGGCCACCACTCACTGTCCGGAAGTTCTTCCTCGCCCAGGCTTAGTCCTGTCGCAGTTGGCACTCCGCAGTCGACATCATCGAAGCCTGCGGCGCTGCGCCATCGAACTCGCTCATGCACCGATAACGCGGATTACCTCGTCGACCGCCATTCGGGCGACGGCGACAGCCTTGCTCCATTCCGGGCCGATACCGATTGACTCCGCGCGCGCTTTCCCTGAATTTTCTGCCGCGCCGCATCAGTTTTGCGCGTCTCGCGAGCAGTTGAAGAGCAGAACCGAGCATTCTGTTTTTACAATGTAAAAATTTCTTGACAGCATGCGTCAGACTACTAGAATTAGTTCAACTTTGGGGTCGAAAGCACAAGATGTAGTGGTTTCGAACTTACACCCACCCGGCCGTTGTTGTCTGGCGACACAAGAAAATTCGAGGGAGAACCAATGCAACTAGCCACCGATCTGACCACATCCTCTCCGGTAACCAACTTCCCCGCGGACGAGGGTGCGGCCAGTCGTGAGCAGCGTTACGCGCAGTACAAGATCATCCGCCGCAACGGCGCGGTGGTCGGATTCGAGCCCGGCAAGATCGCGGTGGCGATGACCAAGGCGTTCCTGGCGATCAACGGCGGCCAGGGGGCGGCTTCCGCTCGCGTCCGCGAGCTGGTTGAGAAGATGACGGAAGTGGCCGTCACTGCCCTGATGCGGCGCCAGCCCAACGGCGGCACTTTCCATATCGAGGACATCCAGGATCAGGTCGAGCTGACGCTAATGCGATCGGGCGAGCACGAAGTGGCGCGAGCCTACGTGCTGTACCGCGAGGAGCGGACGCGCGAGCGTGCGAAGACCCGCGAGTCGCAGTCTGCGGCAGCGGCTTCGGGCCAGGTGATCAATGTCGTGGAAGACGGGCGGCGCCGGCCGCTCGACCTGGCCCAGCTGGCTACGCTGATCAAGGATTCCTGCGAAAACCTGGGGCGGGCGGTCGACCCGTCGCTGATCCTGCAGATGACCCTGAAGGACCTGTACGACGGCGTGCCGATGGACGAAGTGCGCAAGTGCGCGATCCTCGCCGCCCGGTCGTTGATCGAGAAAGATCCGGCCTACAGCTACGTCACCGCCCGCCTGCTACTTAATAGCGTGCGATTCGAGGTCCTCGGCAAGGAAGTCAGCCACGGCGCGATGCACACCCTGTACGGCGAATATTTCCCCGGCTTCATCCAGCGCGGCATCGATGCCGGGCTGCTCGACGAGCGGCTCGGCCGCTTCGACCTGCGTTCCCTGGGGGCGGCGCTCGACGCCACCCGCGACTTCAAGTTCGGCTACCTGGGCCTGCAAACGCTTTACGACCGCTACTTCCTGCACGTGCAGGACCGGCGCATCGAGCTCCCCCAGGCCTTCTTCATGCGCGTGGCCATGGGCCTCGCGATCAACGAAGTCGACCGCGAAGTCCGCGCCATCGAGTTCTACAATGTGCTGTCGAGCTTCGACTTCATGTCCTCGACGCCAACTCTGTTCAATTCCGGCACCCAGCGCTCGCAGCTCTCCAGTTGCTACCTGACCACCGTGTCGGACCATCTCGAAGGCATTTACGACGCCATCAAGGAAAACGCGCTGTTGTCCAAGTTTGCGGGCGGCCTTGGCAACGACTGGACGCCGGTACGCGCCCTCGGTTCCCACATCAAGGGCACCAACGGCAAATCCCAGGGGGTCGTGCCTTTCCTGAAGGTCGTCAACGACACCGCTGTCGCCGTGAACCAGGGCGGCAAGCGCAAGGGCGCAGTCTGCTCCTACCTGGAGACCTGGCACCTGGACATCGAGGAGTTCCTTGAGCTGCGCAAGAATACGGGCGATGACCGCCGCCGCACCCATGACATGAACACGGCCAACTGGATTCCTGACTTGTTCATGAAGCGCGTGATGGAAGCCGGCGAATGGACCCTGTTCTCGCCGGCGGACGTCCCCGACCTGCACGAGAAAGTCGGCAAGGCCTTCGAGAAAGCGTACACCGACTATGAGCGCAAGGCGCAGGGAGGCGAGTTGAAGCTGTTCAGGCGCATCCCGGCGCTTACCCTGTGGCGCAAGATGCTGACCATGCTGTTCGAGACCGGGCATCCCTGGATCACCTTCAAGGATCCCTGCAATATCCGTAGTCCGCAGCAGCATATCGGGGTGGTCCACAGCTCCAACCTGTGCACTGAGATCACGCTGAACACCTCGGAAACCGAAATCGCGGTCTGCAACCTCGGCTCGGTCAACCTCGTTGCCCACCTGAAGGACGGCAAACTCGACCAGGACAAGCTCAAGGCGACGATTGCCACCGCCATGCGCATGCTGGACAACGTGATCGACATCAATTACTACGCGGTCAACAAAGCGCGCAATTCCAATTTCAAGCACCGTCCGGTCGGCCTGGGCATCATGGGTTTCCAGGACTGCCTGCACGAGATGCGGGTTCCGTACGCCTCCAAGGAGGCGATCGAATTCGCCGACAAATCGATGGAAGCGGTGGCTTACTACGCGTACATGGCTTCGACCGAGCTGGCCGAGGAACGCGGTCGCTACTCCACTTATGAAGGCTCGCTATGGTCCAAGGGCATACTGCCGCAGGACACCATCAAGCTGCTGGCCGAGGAGCGTGGGGGCTATGTCGAGGTCGATGCCTCCTCCAGTCTGGACTGGGAGCCGGTGCGCAGCCGCATCTCGCGCTTCGGCATGCGCAATTCGAATTGCCTGGCGATTGCCCCGACGGCGACCATCGCCAACATCGTCGGCGTCTCCGCCTCGCTGGAGCCGACCTACCAGAACCTGTACGTCAAATCCAACCTGTCGGGCGAGTTCACGGTGACCAACGAATACCTGGTGCGTGACCTGAAGAAGCTCAACATGTGGGACGAGGTCATGATCGCCGACCTCAAGTATTTCGACGGCAGCCTGGCCAAGATCGACCGCATTCCGGGCGAAGTCCGCAACCTTTACGCCACGGCCTTCGAGGTCGACCCGACCTGGGTGGTGGAAGCGGGTTCGCGCCGCCAGAAGTGGATCGACCAGGCGCAGTCGCTCAACATATATATGGCCGGCGCCTCCGGGAAGAAGCTGGACGACACCTACAAGCTGGCCTGGCTGCGGGGGCTCAAGACCACTTATTACCTGCGCACGCTGGGCGCTACTTCGACCGAGAAGTCCACGGTGCGGGGCGGCCAGTTGAACGCGGTGCCCACGGATGGCGGTGTCATGGGCGCATCCGCGGCGCAGGAAGCGGCCGAGCAAGCCAAGTTCTGCGCCATTGACAACCCGGAGTGCGAGGCATGCCAATGAGCAAGCGCTCCTGGTTGCGGCGACTGGTCGGTCAATCTGGCGTCATCCAAGCCGGCGTTACGTTTTCCCTGGCGTCGTCGGATTGCGTGAGCCGGAGCCACAATCCGCAAGGCTTCCCTGAAGGCCTGAAGAATGGTTCTTGGTGCGAGGCCTGCCAGTGAGGGCGGTGCGACAGTTGCGGATCATATCGAGGCGGCGGCTGACGTTCTGGCTGCGCCGCACGCGTGACGAAATCGTAAGGCCCGCCTTCACGGCGCGGCCGTTGAAGCGGAGTTGAGACTTCTTGATGCGATGAATACCGGAATTCATTTTTCATCGCGACCTTCGGATAAAAAGGGGCTGCATTTGCGGCCGAATATCAAAGAAGTACTTGACACTCCACCGATAACATTTATAAAGGAGCCAGCGATGCTGCAATTTGAAGATCACATACCGAGCACCGGCGGCGCTGGACTCCAGCCTGTCGTGAACAATAGCCCGCCTGCGCGCGTTTCCGCCGCAGGCAGTGCTGTTTCCGCCAATGTTGCGAAGACCGAGGCTGCCAAGACCGAGGCTGCCAAGAGCCGCGTCCGCGTCGAGGACAAGCGCATCATCAACGGCAAGGCTGACGTCAACCAGCTGGTGCCGTTCAAGTACAAATGGGCCTGGGACAAGTATCTCTCGGGGTGCGCGAACCATTGGATGCCCCAGGAAATCAACATGAGCCGGGACATCGCCACGTGGAAGGACCCGAACGGCCTGACCGAGGATGAACGCCTGATCGTCAAGCGCAACCTCGGCTTCTTCGTTACCGCCGACAGCCTCGCAGCCAACAACATCGTGCTCGGCACCTACCGGCACATCACCGCCCCCGAATGCCGCCAGTACCTGCTGCGCCAGGCTTTCGAAGAGGCGATCCATACCCACGCCTACCAGTACATCGTGGAAAGCCTGGGCCTGGACGAGGGCGAGATCTTCAACGCCTATCACGAGGTCTCCAGCATCCGGGAAAAGGACGAGTTCCTGATCCCGTTCATCGAGATCCTGACCGACCCCCAATTCAAGACGGGCACGCCCGAGACCGACCAGCAGCTCCTTAAGGGGTTGATCGTCTTCGCCTGCATCATGGAAGGGCTGTTCTTCTATGTCGGCTTTACATCCTGGCGCTGGGCCGCCAGAGCAAGATGATGGGCTCCGCCGAGCAGTACCAGTACATCCTGCGCGACGAGTCCATGCACTGCAATTTCGGCATCGACCTGATCAACCAGATCAAGATGGAAAACCCGCACCTCTGGACCCCGGAGTTCCGCGAGGAAATCCGCGTCCTGATCCAGCGCGGCGTCGAACTCGAATACCGCTACGCGGAGGACACCATGCCGCGCGGCGTGCTGGGCCTGAATGCGCCCATGTTCAAGGAATACCTGCGCTACGTGGCCAATCGCCGCGCGCAGCAGATCGGCCTGGATCCGCTGTACCCGGGGGCGACCAATCCGTTCCCGTGGATGTCGGAAATGGTCGATCTGAAGAAAGAGAAGAACTTTTTCGAAACCCGTGTGATCGAGTATCAGACGGGAGGGGCACTGAATTGGGATTGATGATCAGGCCCGAAAAGATTTTTGTCACACCCGCGCTGCAACAGGCGAGGCTTGCCGCCAGCGCATTACATTGAATGGGTAAACCGGAAGAACTGTACTTCTCCAATAACGAAACGTGCAGCGCCCCGATGGGCGCGCTGCCAGGCTGGGAGTAATGACTCCAAGCCCCAGGATTCCATTCCTGTTCGTTGAAGGCCCCAGGCCGATGCGGGAGTTTTCCCCTTCGCGGCCGCTGTCCCCCTCTCTCTCAAGAATCGAGACGCGTTCCTGTTGTTCATCGGGTGCGCGTCCGGCAGAACCGTCCGGTTTCCGGACATGCGGCTCGCATGGCGCACGTCCGGGCATCGGTGGTAGGCACGGCAAAGAATCTTTCTTTGAAGTGCTGGCAGTGCCCTTAGTTGTTTAACTTTCATCAGGAGATTTCATAATGGCTGCAAAGAAGAAAGCTGCAAAAAAGACGACGAAGAAGAAGTCCCCGGCTAAGAAAACCGCGAAAAAGGCGGCGAAGAAGCCGGCGAAGAAGGCTGCGAAGAAGCCTGCGAAAAAAGCGGCGAAGAAGCCCGCGAAAAAGGCGGCTAAGCGCCCGGCCAAGAAAAAGGCCGCGAAGAAAAAGGCGAAGAAGCCCGCCAAGAAAAAGGCGAAGAAGGCTGCGAAAAAGAAGCCTGCCAAAAAGAAGGCGGCCAAAAAGAAGCCTGCGGCTAAGCCGGCTGCGATGAGCGCACCGGCGGCACCGAAGCCAGTCTCTGCACCGGCGGCCTGGCCGTTTCCGGTAGCGGGTCGGCCTAACTAAGCTTCCCAAGATGCTCGCGGGCAGTCTGCATCCGCGATGGATACCAGGCACTGAGCCGCGAGCTTTGGGTTTTGCACCACCTTAAATAGCCGGGCCCGTCAGGGCGCCGTCGAGTTAGAACTGCATTACAACCCTCGCCGATCAAGAGACGGGAGGCGGGGTAAAGTTGCTAACCTTTAACTTCTTGTCCCGTGAGGGACGAGAGGGTATTTTTATGTCTGTTGAAAGCTAAACTCTAAGCACTTCAAAGATTGAGAAAAATTCCTACACGGAGGCGGCCCGGAAGGGCACCCGGACCGCTTCCGAAGAAGCCGTGATCAGCGGTTTCCGCGCACCCGAGGCAGCACTGGCTGCCTCTTTTTTCGACCGGAGCGCAGACTCTTTAGTGGCGAAGGTACCCGGATTCCGCTGTCCGGCGGCCGTCGCCGAGGATGAAGTTGACGTGATCTGACCACGCAAAAAAACCCGGCTTGCGCCGGCCCTGACTCCTCACCACCGAGATCGCTCGGCGGCGCCTGCAAATCACTTGTCCGGTTGCGGGGTGATGCGCAGGTAGGGCTTCACCACCTTGTAGCCTTTCGGGAACTTCTGTTTTATCACTTCCGGGTCCTGGATCGAAGGCACGATCACCACGTCGTCGCCGTCCTTCCAGTTCACCGGGGTTGCCACGCTGTACTTGTCGGTGAGCTGCAGCGAATCGATCACGCGCAGGATCTCGTCGAAGTTGCGGCCGGTGCTGGCCGGGTAGGTCAGCGTCAGGCGGATCTTCCTGTTGGGATCGATGATGAACACCGAGCGCACCGTGAAGGTATCGTTCGCATTCGGGTGGATCATGTCGTACAGGTTCGCCACTTTCCTGTCGGCATCCGCCAGGATCGGAAAGTTGAGTTTGGTGTTCTGCGTTTCCTCGATGTCGCCGATCCATCTATTGTGGGAGTCGAGCGGATCGACGCTGATGGCGAGCGCCTTGACGCCGCGTTTGTCGAACTCCGATTTGAGCTTGGCGGTGTAGCCGAGTTCAGTGGTGCATACCGGGGTGAAATCCTTGGGGTGAGAAAACAGCACAACCCAGTTGTTGCCGGCCCACTCGTGGAACCTGATGGTTCCCTGGGTGGACTCCTGGATAAAGTCGGGGGCGATGTCGCCAAGGCGAAGGGTGGCCATGTGGGTCTCCAGTGGCTGCAAGTCGGTTATGGTTGCGAATCGGGGACTTTAACGCTGTTTCTTATTCGCGTTAAAGCCCATTCTTTATATCTTTATAACCCGAATCCACGCAGGAGAGGCCATGGAAAGGAAGAAAGTCAGTTCCAGTTCGATCCGCTCAGTGGGCTACGACGAAAGAACCCGCCTGCTGGAAGTGGAGTTCAGCGACGGCCGGATCACGCAGTACTCCGGCGTTTCCGCCGAAGTACACCGGCGCATGATGAGCACCCCTTCGATCGTCAGCTATTTTCGCGACAACGTCGAGGAATCGTTTACCGCGAAGCGGGTGAAAGGCTAGCCGGCCGATGGCCGGCATTAGCAGCGTTGACGCAAAGGACGCGGAGGAAAGGCAAGAAAGGTCGCAGAGGGAAACCAGGAAGAGAGCGGGAAGGAGAGCGGCCATTGCAGACTGTCGCCTCTGTGCGGATGCGTTGAAATTTGCCCGGAAGTGAACGGTGACCGACTGGCCTGCCGATGTCGACGGGAGTCCGCAATACACTGATTTCCTGTCGTTCAGATTTTCTCTGCGACCTTTCTGTTCATCCTCTGCGCCCTTTGCGTCAACGACCTTATCGCCGGCCTTTGGCCGGCTGGGTTTCAGCAGTCCGGCTCGCCTTCCGCGGGCCTGGGCGCCGGTTCGAAGCCGAACTTCTGTGCGACTTCGCCGGCCTGGATGCGGCCTATGGGCACCCGGTTGCCGGCGTAGTCAAAATACATCCCGGTTGCATGGCGTGTTGCCGCCGGATCGAAGGCCTTCGTAAGGGCGGCATCGCTTGCAAGCTTGCCATGGACATCGGTGAAGAGCCTGGAAACCGCAGCCAGGTCGCGGTCGCTGACCACGCCGATCCCCGTGGCCCAGCGCAATATCAGTGATCCGGATTCGTCCACCCAGGCGCCTGAAACGCGCTCTATCGGCTGTGCCGTGTGCGTCACCAAGGCCGTGGCATCGTCCTTCGTGTTCACGATGAAAGGCGTGTATTCCAGGGTCACGAACACGCGCTGCGGGCCGTTCTGGAAGTACCAGCGGCCGCGTTCATCGGTGGCGTAGTTGCGGCCGATGAAATCGGTGACCCCCCGGTTTGCGATTCGATCGCCCTTGATCAGCCAGTTGCCGCGCCGGTCAAGATTGAGCCAGCCGTAGACCGCCGGCACATTGGGCCACTTGGCGATGGAACGTAGTACGGCTTCATCCATTACACTTCACGCCTGTTATCCGGTCGATTAATTGTACTGCCACGGTCCGATTACCATTCACCGCCGCGGTCCGATACATAAAATGGAGGAAACGCATGGCTATCATTTTTTACTACGGTTCCGGCTCGCCCTACGCGTGGCGAGTCTGGCTCGCCCTGGAGTACAAGGCGCTGGCTTACGATCTCAATGCGATTTCATTCTCCGAGGGCGACCACAAGAAGCCGGAATTCCTGAAGCTAAATCCCCGGCATCGTGTGCCCGTGATCGTCGATGGCGGGTTCGCGCTCTGCGAATCGGCGGCCATTGTCGAGTATCTGGATGAACAGTATTCATCGGGCGGAAAACTGTTTCCGGGCGACGCGAAACAGCGTGCCTTCATCCGCCGGCTGGTGCGCGAAGTCGATACCTATGTCGTGGAAACCATGGATCCCCTGGTCGAGTTGGTCCTGTTCACCAAACGGGAAAACTGGAACCAGGAAGCCATCTCTGCTGCCCGCGAAAAATTCGGCAGGGAAATGGAAAAATGGGAGGCAGTCTTCGCCGGAGACTATCTGGCGGGCGGGCTGTCGGCGGCCGATTTCACCCTGTATCCGATGCTTGCGCTGTGCCTGCGCATCGACATTCGCAAACCCGACCTGAACCTCGCCAGTCTTTTGGGGCCGAAGCTCAAGGCCTGGATGAAGCGGATCGAAGCCTTGCCGTATTTCGAGAAGACCATTCCGCCACACTGGAAACAAAAATAGGGCCGAGGGTCCGCGTGAAGATCACGGTCTTGATGGGTTCACGCGGACCTCGTGCCGCGGCCCGCGGCCCCGTCCTGCTTGTTCGTCACCATTGCCGAGTAGCTCAACTTATGTTCGATCACCTTGAGCAGGCGATCGATGTTCGGGTGCTTGCCCGGATTCTTTCTCGCGTCTTCGGTGTGCTCGGCAAACAGCGTCAAGCCTTCCGTCGCCGCCGCTGGATCTATCCTGCCGTAGCGCAGGACCAGATGGTTGTAAACCGCGAGGGATCCGGCTTTTCCCGGCTTGTTTTCCAGCGTGGCGACGAGATTGCCACTGGCATCAATCAAATCCAGTTTCTCGATATTCTCCACGCCCGGAAGCTGCTTCAGGTTGTCCGCAAATGCCATCTGATCTCCCATTGAATCGGAACTTTCCAGCCACGAGACACTAGCCACCAGTCACTATCGATCCCACTCATCATGCCGCTTGCGGCGCTCGTCCCGGTAGTTGGTGATTTCCAGGCGAATGCCGTCCGGATCCCGGAAAAAAGTCGCATGGTAGTCGGGGGCGTATTCCGGATAGACTTGGGGTTCGGATGTCTCGATTCCGGCAGCTCGCAGTTCAGCGGCCGCCTGCGCGACTTCCTCCGCAGTGTCCACGCGCAGGCAGAAGTGATGCAGTCCCGGCGAATAGGAATCGTGGACAAGGCGATTGCGCGCCGGGCGCAGCACATAGCCGAAGTGGCGGTTGAAGTAATGCACGTGCGGGTCGCCGTTCAAAGTGAAAGCGTTCTTCCTGAAGCCGAGCACGCCCATCACCTTGTCGTAGAATTCCTCGGAACGCCCGAGGTCGGTCACGGCGATGTAGATGTGGTCGATTCCGGTGATTTCGGTCATGTCCGCGGTTTCATATCGGCAGTTATTGGGCCCGGGGATTCGGTAACATTATGACCGAACCCAAACCACAACCAATTCGGGGGAGTTCCTGGTGTACAAAGCCATTCATCCGGAGGCGTCGGTATGAGCATCCTGCTCGGCTGTGTGGCCGACGATTTCACCGGCGCGACCGACCTTGCCAATACGCTCGTCAAGGCCGGCATGCGAACCGTCCAGTTGCTCGGAGTTCCCCGAGCGAATCTGAAAGTGCCGGACGCCGACTGCGTGATCGTGGCGCTCAAGTCGCGCAGCAATCCCGCAACGGAAGCCGTGGCCATGTCGCTGGGCGCGCTCGTCTGGCTGCGCAAGCAGGGGGCGAAACAGTACTACTTCAAGTACTGCTCGACCTTCGACTCCACCGAAAAGGGCAACATCGGTCCGGTAGCCGATGCGCTGCTCGAAGCTTTGGGCGCCGATTTCACGGTATTCAATCCGTCCTTCCCGACCAACAAGCGTACCGTCTACAAGGGTTATCTTTTGGTCGGCGATGAGTTGCTGTCGGAATCCGGCATGCGCAACCATCCGCTGACCCCGATGACCGATCCTTCTCTGGTGCGCGTGCTGCAACGGCAGACCAGGCACAAGGTCGGTCTGGTGCAGTATTCCACGGTGGTGAAGGGCACGGCGGCGATTCGTGCCGCTATCGACGATCTGCGCAAGCAGGGCATCCGCCACGCGGTACTCGATTCCATCACCGACGAGCATCTGATGACGCTGGGCGAAGCCTGCGCCGACATGAAACTCGTTACCGGTGGTTCCGGCATGGCGATGGGGCTGCCTGCCAATTTTGCGCGTCAGGGCCTGATGAAAACCGGCCAGTCGGCGAAGCTGCCAAAAGTCGGCGGGCCCACGGCCGTGATCGCGGGATCCTGTTCGGTCGCCACCCAGGGACAGGTTGCCTCAATGAAGAAGGACCATGACGCATTCGAGCTCGATCCGATTGCCATTGCCTCGGGCCGGGATGTCGCGCAGGAAGCACTGGACTGGGCGGGCAGCCGGCTCGCCGAGAAACCGGTCCTGATCTATTCAACGTCAACGCCCGAGCAGGTGAAAGCCGTGCAGGAAAAACTCGGCCGCGAACATGCGGGCGCCATGGTCGAGGAAACCCTGGGCAAGATTGCCAGGGGTCTGGTAGCCCAAGGCGTGCGCCGGCTGGTGGTCGCGGGCGGCGAGACGTCGGGCGCCGTTGTTGGCGCGCTTGGCGTCGAAGGCCTCGCCATCGGCCCGGAAATCGACCCCGGCGTGCCCTGGACTGTGTCGATCGGCGAACCTTCTCTGGCGCTTGCACTCAAGTCGGGCAACTTCGGCACCCCGGATTTCTTCACCAAGGCTTTCAAGGTTCAACCCTAAGACACAACCCGTTCACCGCAAAGGCGCAAAGGATTCACTTCTATACCCCCTTGAGGGGTACGCGAAGGGAACGCAAAGGAAAGCCCAGAAACAAACTGAACCAGGAAAAGATGTGCGATTACAGTCGCGCCACGCAATGATCAATTTTTTGAGATCCGCTGCAATGCAGTGCTTTTTAGCCCCGTCGTTTCTGTTGAACTCCTTTGCACCCTTTGCGTCTTTGCGGTGAAAGTGCGTTTTTAGATGGATAGAGAGAATGAACGAAACGAAACTCAGGGAACAGATGTGCCTGCTCGGGAAATCCATGTTCGACCGCGGCCTTACGGTCGGAAGTTCGGGAAACCTGAGCGTGCGGGCCGGCGACGGCTGGCTGATGACGCCGACCAACTCCTGCCTCGGCCGGCTCGACCCGGCAACGCTGTCGAAGGTCGATGCGCAGGGCAACCTCCTGTCGGGCGACAAGCCGACCAAGGAATCCTTCCTGCATTTGTCCGTCTACGAGAAACGACCCACCGCGGGCGCGATCGTGCATCTGCATTCCACCCATTCGGTAGCAGTATCCTGCCTTGCCGATACCGACCCGAAACAGCCGATTCCGCCGATCACGCCCTACTACGTCATGAAGATCGGCAACCTGGTGCTGCTGCCTTACTACGCTCCGGGGGACATGACACTCGCCAATGCGGTAAAGGAAGTCGCCGGGAAGCACCACGCGATCCTGCTGGCGAACCATGGTCCTGTCGTGGCCGGCAAGGACCTCGAAAGCGCGGTTTACGCGACTGAGGAACTGGAAGAAACCGCAAAGTTGTACCTTATGCTTCGCGGCCACCGTTTGCGGATTTTGTCGCCGGAACAGGTCGCGGAACTGCAAAGGAAATATCCGTCGTAGAGGCCGTCGAGAGATGAAAGCCCACTCTCCCCAAGAGGCTAGGCGTGTCGAGTGCAACGGTTGCATAATGGCCGCCAGGACGTAAATAAGCGCTTCCGAATTCTCCGGGGAGGAGCATCCGCATCCAAAGGATGCGGCAATACGGGAAATCCTTGCGCTGGCGCCCTCGGTCAATTCGAAGCGCATAACCAGCTACGAGCATGTCGAGGAATATCTCAAACCAAACTAAGAGATGGTCTACGTGCGCCTGTGTGCTGCAAGAGAAAAAGGAGACGTGCTGTCATGAATCATTTCCATCAAATAACGTACAAGCGGTTCGCGCGGATCGTTCTGCTGGCGCTGGCCATCGGGGTTGCCAGTCCGGCACTCAGCGATGCCGGCCTGCCGTTCAGCGCAGAGGAGAACGCCGACGGCGCGAAATTCGTGTGGTACGTGCTGAACCGCTCGGACATGAAGTTCGACTATCTGCCGGCAGATCACTTCGCCGAGTCACCGAATTTCACGCCGGTGGAGCACGGCCTGCAGAAAAGCGGCGATGTGGCCTGGTGGCCGCAGATGATGGCGATCTACGATTCGAATTTTCCGAAGGCGCGGGAGCTTCCCTCGGATGTGGCGATCGTGACTGCGAATGGCCCGTTGTCCCTGACCAGGCTGGAACAGGACATGGGACCCGCGATCTTCTATCGCTACAAGAAGTAGCGGAAAGGTAAAAGGTTAAAGGAAAAAGTTGTAAGAGCCATCCGGCCCAGGATGAAGGATCGGTCTTTACTTTCCCCTTTTACCTTTCCTCTTTTCGCTGCGAGCGCAGCGAACGCGTTACTGCACCTGGTAGCGCTGTCGAACCACCCGGGCAGCGGCTGCAAACACAAACTCGAATTCGCCCCACTTCTTTTTGTCCCAGGTGACTTCGACCAGCTTGGGCTTGGGCTTTATGTCGGCAGCACCAGTCGGGATAAACTGCATGCCTTGCCTGTAGAACGGATGCCGCTGGATTTCCTCGTTCAGTAATTCGAGGTAGCGGCGATTCGGGACGGTTTCTTTCTGCATCTGCTGCCTCCATGCAACCAGCACGCCTCACCTCGGACCGGCAGGGCGTCAAGCCAAGTCTGCGCCTGTTGCACGCTTGTTTCAAGCAAAAATCTCGGCGGCTGTGGCGTATCAGGCAGGTGCGGTGGAAGCAGGAAATGACGCGAAAGTTATTTACTCGCGGCCGTCTTTGGCGTTCTTCAATTTTTCGTTCTTCGCGGCGAAGCTGCCATCGCCAGGTGCGCCGGAATTCACGTCCTTCTTGATCTTGCTCTTGGTGCTCTTGTACGCCTTTTTGCTGCCGTGGCCGATCTGCTTGCCCACATCGACTGCGGCATCCTTGACGCCATGCGCCATGGCCTTCGCGTCGGACTTGATCTTCTGCCCGGTGGTTTCCCCGCCATGCGCCGTGAACGCCACGCAGGTGGCAAGAATTACAAAAATGGACTTCATAGTTTCACCTCGAATAGGAATACGTCCTGATTAGTCGCGTTTGTCCACGCCGAGTTCCGGAACTGCCTTGTGCAAGTGGGAAGCCGCTGCGTAAGCATCGCATGTTTCAGCGCTTTGCGGAGGCCATAGCTGCCCTGATTCCTGCAACATGCACGCGTCACGGCGCCGGGTGACAAAAGACGCGAGAGCTGGCGCGACGTTGCCGCTCAGTCCAGGATCACGTTTGCGCGCGCGCTTCCTGCGCGCTCGTGGCGCGCCACCAGCTTCAGGGTCGCGCCGCGAGGCGAGCGGACGACCCACTCGACCTTGAGGCGGTCGTCGGTTTCGTCGGCGCTGGAGCCCGCCCAGGTATTTGCGGCCACCGGCTTGTAGGCGCGGCCTTCGAGTTGCTCCAGCTCCTCGCGCGGGCTGCCGGTTTCCAGCCTCGCGCCTTCCGGCAGTTCGATTTCGCACACCACGCCGCGCACAAGTTTCTTCTGCTTCGCCATTTTCGTGACATAGCTGGGCAGCCAGCCGCTGTTCTGCACGACCAGCCGGATGCGCCATGCCTCGTCGCCGATAGGCGTGGCGGAGGCCTCAAGGATTTCCAGCCTCGGCGAGATCAGGGCATGCCAGGTGAGCCAGCGCGAGAACGGCGCGATCTCCTTTTCCAGCAGATGGGGCGGCGGATTGGTCCAGGTGTAAAGGCTGTTCCAGCCGCCGAGTTCGACTTTTCCCAGTTGCGGATGGTCGAACTCGTACCAGTCGATGAAGCCCTTGCCTTTGAGTGCCCCGTCGTTCCACTTCATCAGCTTGAGGTCGTCCTCGGCCGGATGTTCGCGGTACCAGTCGATGTATTTGTAGTCCGTGATGCCGGCCTGGCGTTGCGGGCTCCAGATCTCCACCGTCCAGGCGAATACGCCGCGATGGTCATACATCCAGGAATCGAAATCTCCGGTGATCACTTCCTTCGGGTGATAGCGGAAATCATGGTAGGTGGAAACCGCCGGATAGCCGGTGATTTCGGTGCCGGCGGCGCCGATCTTCTGATAGGTCCACAGGTCTTCCGGCGTCATTTGCTCATCGGCCAGATTGGAATAAGGCCGCAGCAGGACCCCGCTGTAGGTATGAAACGCCACCGCGCCGGTGATGTTCGGATGCCGTGCGATGAATCCGGTGACGGCGGCGATTTCCGGTTCCGAAGTGGGGAAGGGACCGGCGCCCATCTGTTCGTTCTCGGTACGCCAGTACGCCGGAAAGTTGCGGTTCAGGTCGAGCCGTTCCTTGCGCGCCTGCAGCTTGATCGTGCTGCCGTCGTACTGGTCGACCCGGCCTTCCGGCAGCAACCGGTAGTAAGTTCCACCGGCTTCGATCGGGTCACGCCGCACCAGAATGCGCGGATCCTGTTTCGACTGCTTCCAGGGGCCGTTCGGATCGACGATGCGCATCGACAGGATGCGGCCGTCTGCGTCGATGTCCTCACGGATCAGCCCGCCGACCGGCTCCTCGTCGTAAGGGTAGGGCCGCGTGCTGGAACGGATGATCCTCGGCACATCGGCGAGCGCCCATTCCGCGCCGTCCGGATTCACGCGCGGGCAGATATAGAAGGCGCGGGTGTCGAGGCAGCGTGTCACTTCCGGGTCCTTGCCATATGCGGTGATCAGCCGGTGCAACAGGTGCAGGCAGGCCATCGAGCCGGCCAGTTCGGACGCATGGATGTTTCCGTCAACCCAGAAGGCGGGTTTTTCCGTATCGGGACCGGTTTTGTAGTTGGTGACGCGCACCACGTAGATTTCGCGGCCTTCGTAGCTTTTGCCCGCGGGTTCCAGCCGGACCAGTTCCGGATGCATGCCCGCCCACTCCGTCAGAAAGCGGACGAGGTCGGTGTAACGGTAGTAGGTGTCGAACCGGATAGCCGCCATGGTCAGCCCTAGTTTGCAGGAAAGTCGACGCGCTTGATGAAAACGACCTTGCCGTTGTCGTTTTTCACCACGTTGTAGCCGCGCACGCCTTCTCCGCTTTCGTCGAAATTGTAGAGTCCCTCGGTGCCGATATGCCCGCGCAGGCCGACGAGCGCCTTGCGGACGGTTTCCGGCTCGGTGCTTTTCGCGTTGTTCATGGCCAGCGCCAGCAGGCTGACCGCATCGTAGGTCCACGCCGAATAGTTATCGGCATCGATCTTGTAGCGATCCCGGTAGTTGCGGGCGTAGGCTTTCGCAACGTCGTTGGCGCCCGCATTGAAATCGGTGACGGCATAGCTGCCGTGAAGCGCGTCGCCTGCCAGCTTCATTGCGGTCTCCGATACGGTCGTCGGCGATCCGACCCAGGCGGTCTGCACGCCAAGCTGCCGGAGCTGCTTGGCAAAAATTCCCTGGTCGGTGGAGAAGGGAATGTAGGTGCCGATGACTTGCGGGTTGGCGCGCTTGATGGCCAGCACGACCGGCGTGAAATCCACCGTATTGTTGGTGAAGCCCTGCACCAGAACCGGCTCGATGCCGAACTTCTTCAGCTCCGCAGTCAGCGCATTCATGCCGCCGTTGCCGAAGGCATCGGTGGAGTGGATGATCGCCCACTTTTTCAGTTTCAGGTCGTTCACGCCGAAATCGGCGATCACTTTCGACGAATAAAGATCGTTCGGCCGGCAGCGGAACACCCAGCGGTTGTTAACGCGCGTGAGGCTCGGGTCGGTGCCCCCTATCATGACCGGGATCCCGGCCTTCGCGATCGACGGCGAGGCCGCCTGGATCTGCGTGCTGCGGATCGGGCCCACGATCACCGGGATGTCCTTGCGCGAAAACAGCTTGGTGAAAGCCAGCACCGCGCCGGGATTGCTCCCCTGGCTGTCCTCCACATGGAGTTCGACCTGGCGGCCCAGCACGCCACCTGCCTTGTTGATGTCTTCGATTGCCAGTTTTGCACCGTTGACCGTGTAGACCCCGGCCTCCGCAGCCTGGCCGGTAATTTCGGCCACGAGGCCGATACGGATCGGATCGGCCGCATGCGCGCTCGCAATGAACGCTGCGCAAAGGAAGAGGAGCGAAAGTCCGTGGCAGGCATTGAAGCTCATGTTGCAGAAATTGGCGTATTTCATTGCAGCGTTCATTTCTTATCCTCACTCAATCTTGAACTATGGCGCGTACATCTTGAACCACGGATACCCTCACGACGCGAGGGTATCCGTGGTTCAAGGTTCGTCCTGAAATTGCCAGGTCGAGCAGCGTTGCCGCTGGATCAAGCGACGGCGGCGAGCGGCGGTTGTTCGCTTTCCGTTGCCCGCATTGCTTCCAGCAGAAGCTCCGGGCGGTTTGCGGCCAGCAGCTTCGCGTCGGACAGCATGCGCCGCCAGACGCGCGCATTGGGCCGGCCGTGGTAAAGGCCCAGCATGTGACGCGCAATCGCCCGCACAGGCGTGCCGGAGGCAACTTCTCCCCGAGTGTAAGCGAGCATTGCTTCGACGATCGCGGCGCGCGGCTGCAGCGGCTCGCCGAAGAGCCGTGCATCGGCTTGCGCGAGGATGTAGGGATCGTGGTAGGCGACCCGCCCGAGCATGACGCCGTCCGCGTTTTCAAGATGCACCAGGGCTTTATCCAGGGTGTCCACGCCGCCGTTTACGATGATGCGCAGTTCGGGAAAATCTTTTTTCAGCCGATACACGTAGTCGTACTTGAGGGGCGGGACTTCGCGGTTGTCTTTGGGCGAGAGCCCCTTGAGCACCGCGTTGCGGGCGTGCACGAGAAATGTCGCACAGCCCGCCTGTGCCACCGTGTCCACGAACCGGCGCACGAAGTCGTACTCCTCGACCGAATCGATGCCGAGACGGTGTTTCACCGTGACCGGCGTGGAGACTGCATCGCGCATGGCCTTCACGCAATCAGCGACCAGCCGTGGCTCGGCCATCAGGCAGGCGCCGAAGGCGCCGTGCTGGACGCGCTCCGAGGGACAGCCGCAGTTCAGATTGATCTCGTCGTAGCCGTAACGTTCGCCCAGCCGCGCGCAATGAGCCAGATCACCGGGCTCGGACCCGCCTAACTGGAGCGCAACCGGATGTTCTTCCGCATGGAAGCGCAGGTGCCGATCGACGTCGCCATGGATCAGTGCGCCGCTGGTAATCATTTCCGTGTAGACGACCGCGTTCCGCGACAGCTGCCGGAAAAAATAACGGCAGTGCCGGTCCGACCAGTCCATCATCGGCGCTGTGCAAAGCCGGTGGGCGACCGCTTGCGCCATCGGCGTGCCTATTTGCAGTTGCCCGAGCAATTGATGACCCGTTCGGCGCAGCTGATCTTACTGAGTTGTTCACCCAGTTCAGCGTAAAGGTCGCCGCCGGCGTGCTGGACGCGGGCACCGTTGCACTGGAACTCGGAGGTGACGAAGGAGGGCTCCGTTACCCAGTTTACGTTCAGGCATCCCGGGGAACCGATGCCGAAGCGCAGGCCCATCCGGTAGGTTGCGCATAACAGGCCAACGTGTTTGATCCAGCCCGACACCTGGAAATCCCCGTCCCTGTTGAGCCAGGCTTTGGTTTCCTCGATGCGGAAATCGAAGTCGAGGCGGTTGACGCTCGGCGGCGAATCCAGAGTATAGGTGGGCCGGGCCGCGGCAGTCACGCCGCGGTCGCCGGGTTCCAAATCTTGGTCTGCAGCGACGGCGGCGCAGGTGAAGAAGATGCTCGCGGCCAGCATTGGCCCAAGGCGGTTCATGGGGAATTCCCTGAGAATTGACGAAATCATCATAGCTTGATTCCCGCATAAAAAAAGGCGCACCGGAGTGCGCCTTAGGGAAGATCAGGCGAAAGGTAAAAGGTGAAAGGTCAAAGGGAAAAGCCGTCGGTCAGGCTTGAGCCGCGTTCGGCCCTTACTCGTACCTCGAACCTTTAACCTCGTACCTGCACTTCTAGCCACCAGCCACTTTTTGCTTTTGCTCACCGAGCCCATCGATGCCAAGTCGCATTTCGTCGCCGGCCTTGAGGAACTGCGCCGTCGGCTTGATGCCCATGCCCACGCCCGGCGGCGTGCCGGTGCTCACCACGTCGCCCGGGGTCAGCGTGCACATGTAGGACAGGTAGGAAACCAGCTTCTTCACCCCGAAGATCATGGTACTGGTGCTGCCGGTCTGCTTGCGCTGGCCGTTCACATCCAGCCACATGGCGAGGCTTTGCGGATCCTTGATCTCGTCCGCGGTCACGAACCAGGGGCCGAGCGGCGCGAAGGTATCGAAGCTCTTGCCCTTGGACCACTGGCTGCCGTGCTCGAGCTGCCATTCGCGCTCGGAGACGTCGTTGCAGATCATGTAGCCGGCGACATAATTGAGCGCGTCGGCCTCCGGGACGCTCTGTGCCTTCTTGCCGATGACGAAGGCAAGCTCCACTTCCCAGTCGCCCTTCTTGGAGCCTTTCGGCAGCTTCACCTCGTCGTTCGGGCCGGTAATGGCGCTGATCGCCTTCATGAACACGACCGGTTCGGCGGGAATCGGCAGGTTGGATTCCTTGGCGTGGTCGGCGTAGTTCAGGCCGATGCAGATCAGCTTTGGCACGTTGGCGATCGGCGAACCGAGGCGCGGATTGCCGCTGACCTTTGGCAGGCTGTCGACGTTCACCGCGCGCAGCTTGGCAATGCCTTCCGGCGAGACCGTGCTGCCGTCGATGTCCTTCACCACGCCCGACAGATCACGGATGCTGCCGTGCGCGTCGAGGATGCCGGGCTTCTCTTTTCCTGATTCTCCGTAACGTACCAGTTTCATTTTTATCTCCTGTTCGAATTCAAACTCCCAACCGCAAAGGCGCAAAGGGCGCGAAGGAATCGCAAAGGAAGGCAACTCAAATCGATAGCTTTTTTCGATCCGGGTTTCTTGGCGTAACCTTTGCGTCCTCTGCGCCTTTGCGGTTGGCTGCCTTAAATGGTAATGCCGCCGTCGATAATCACGGCCTGGCCGGTCATGAACACGGATTCGTCGGACGCGAGGAACACCGAAATCTCAGCGAGTTCCTCGGCCTTCGCCAGGCGTCCCATCGGCTGGCGCGCGACGAAATCCTTGCGCGCCTGCACCGGATCCTCAAAGGCATTGATGCGGTCACCCAGCGAAGGGGTGTCGACCGTGCCGGGGCAGAGCGCATTGCAGCGGATGCCCTGCTTGACGTAGTCGATGGCGATGGATTTTGTGAGGCCGATGACGGCAGCCTTGGAGGCGCCGTAGACGAATCTGTTGGCAATGCCCTTGATGCTGCCCGCCACGGATGCCACGTTAATGATCGAGCCACCGCCATTGTCGAGCATTTTTGGCAGGAAGCTGCGGATCACGACATAGTGGCTGCGCACATTGAGATTGAAGGAGAAATCCCAGTCCTTGTCCGCACACTGCAATACCGTGCCGTGGTGGACAAACCCCGCGCAGTTGAAAATCACGTTGGGCGTGCCGATTTCCTTCGCGAGTTTTTCGATCTCGCCGTCCTTGAGGACGTCGAGTTTGCGGATTTCTATACCGGGCTCGCCCTTGAGTTCGGCGAGCTTTGCCTCGTTCAGGTCGGTTGCCCAAACTTTGGCGCCCTCGCGTGCGAACGCGAGGGCGGTCGCACGCCCGATGCCTTGCGCGGCGGCGGTGACGAACGCCACCTTGCCACTGAGTCTTCCGGCCACTGCTCTCCCCCTTCGGATTATGACTGCCGATTTTTGAGACGCCTAAGTATGCCACAGGCGAATGCAGACCCGCTGGGTGGTGACCCTTCGATGTTGCGGCGCGGTCAGTGCACCGGTTCATGTGGCGCGTCCCTCATGTATTATTCCCGCCCGAGCGTCGTGAAGCCGGAACGGTTGGCCCCAAACAAGAATTCTGAACCACGGAGGACGCGGAGGACACGGAGGAACAACAATTCCAGAGGCTCAAATGAGATGGCGGGCGATCCAATTCGCGCGGTGGCAATGCGGGCAAAGACAATGAACCACATGCCCTCTCGCAAATCCTGGTTTGTACTTTGCGTTTTTCTCCGTGTCCTCCGTGCCCTCCGTGGTTCATTTTTTAGATTTACCCCGATTTTAGATTTGCCCCGAGGGAGAAAAACAAATGGCGAAGAAAAAACTGCGCAGTCACGACTGGTTCGGCGTGCCGGGCATCGACAGCATGGTGCACCGGTCCTGGATGAAGAATCAGGGCCTGCCGCGCCATCTCTTCGAGGGCCGCCCGGTCATCGGCATCTGCAACACCTGGTCGGAACTTACACCCTGTAACGCGCATTTCCGCCAGCTCGCCGAGCGCGTCAAGCGCGGCGTGCTGGAAGCCGGTGGCTTTCCGCTGGAGTTCCCCGTGATGTCCCTGGGTGAACCGGTGATGCGTCCGACGGCCATGTTGTTCCGCAATCTCGCGGCCATGGATGTCGAGGAATCCATCCGGGCCAATCCGCTCGACGGCGTCATCCTGCTCACCGGCTGCGACAAGACCACACCGGCGCTGCTGATGGGCGCGGCATCCTGTGATGTCCCGGCGCTCGTCGTGTCCGGCGGCCCGATGCTCAACGGGCGCTGGCGCGACCAGACCATAGGCTCGGGCACGCATGTCTGGAAGTTCAAGGAAATGCTCAAGACCGGCGAGATGAACGACGACGACCTGATGGAAGCTGAACAGGCGATGTCGCGCTCCGCCGGACACTGCATGACCATGGGTACCGCGTCGACCATGGCCTCGATGGCCGAAGCGCTGGGGATGGCGTTGCCGACCAATGCCGCGATTCCCGCCGTCGACTCGCGCCGCTACGTGCTGGCACACATGGCCGGCCAGCGCATCGTGCAAATGGTGAAGGAAGACTTGCGCATGTCGAAAGTACTAACCAAACAGGCTTTCGAGAATGCGATCCGCGTCAACGGCGCGATCGGTGGTTCGACCAACGCTGTCGTTCACCTGCTGGCCATCGCGCGCCGCATTGGTGTGAAGCTGACGCTCGATGACTGGGACCGCCTCGGCCGCGACCTGCCTTGCCTGGTGAACCTGATGCCTTCTGGCGAGTACCTGATGGAGGACTTCTACTACGCGGGCGGCCTGCCGGTGGTGATCCGGGAACTGGCGCGGGGCGGACTGTTGCACAAGAATGCGATTACCGTGAACGGCGACACCATCTGGAACAACGTCAAGGCGGCGAAGAACTGGAATCCGAAGGTGATTTTCCCCATCGAAAAACCGTTCAAGAAGCAAGGCGGGATTGCCGTGCTGCGCGGCAACCTGGTGCCGAAGGGCGCGGTGATCAAGCCCTCCGCCGCCACGCCGAAACTGATGAGGCATCGCGGACGTGCTGTGGTATTCGAAAGCATCGAGGACTATCACAAACGCATCGATGATCCGAAGCTGAAGATCGACGAGACCTGCATCATGGTGCTGAAAGGTTGCGGCCCGAAGGGCTATCCGGGTTTTCCGGAGGTCGGCAACTTCTCCCTGCCTGCCAAGATCCTGAAGAAGGGCATCACCGACATGGTGCGCATCTCTGATGCGCGCATGAGCGGCACGGCGTATGGCACGGTGGTTCTGCACAGTGCGCCGGAATCCGCGGCAGGCGGTCCGCTGGCGTTGGTGCAGGACGGCGACATGATCGAGATCGACGTGCCGAAGCGCAAGCTTCATCTCGATGTCTCGGATGCCGAACTGGAGCGCCGCTACAAGAAGTGGAAGGCGCCGAAACCGATGGCGTACCGGGGCTACGTGAAAATCTACATCGACCACGTCAACCAGGCCGACGAAGGCGCTGACCTCGATGTACTGGTCGGGGGCAGCGGGACACCGCATTTGCGCGAATCGCATTAGAGGCAGGGACATTAGAGGCAGGGAAAAGGTCAAAGGTAAAAGGGGAAAGGTAAAAGCAAACTACTACGGGGCGCGGTGGCGCCCCGTTTCTTTTCAGGCGGTGGTTTTTTTGCGCTCGACCAGCAGGGACATGACGATCGAGGCGATGAACAGTGGGATGCTAAGCGCCACGAGCGCGGTGTAGGCCACCGGACCGCCGACTCCGGCGAGCAGTGCCGCGCCCGAGGCGGTGCCAACCGCCTGGCCGAAGTACATGGCCGAGGAATTCATCGCCACGGAAACCGGGGCGTGGGGCGGCGACATCATAACAAGCCGTGCCTGCTGGGAACTGTTGGTCGAGAAGCAGCCGATGCCCCAGAGAATCAGGAAAACGATGAGCAACGGCCAGGAGCCCGGCACGAATATCCAGATGACGTGGGAAGCGAGCATCGACAGCAGCCCATACAGCGTGACCTGCGCTGCGCCGATGCGGTCGACCAGCCGCGCGCCGATGATATTTCCCGCAACGCCGGTAACACCGAGCAACACCAGCAGCAGGCTGGTGGTTTCGGCGGTGGCGCTGAACAGGGTCTTGAACGACGGCACCAGGAAGGAAAACAGCGTGAACTGCGCGGCCGCTTGGATCGCGGTGACGCCGACGGTCAGCAGCAGCCTGCGGTTGGCGAACAGCGACGCCCACATGGCGCGGCCGATCGGCGCGATATTCAGCCCGCCGGGAATGGTCAATTGCACGGCACCCGCGGCGAGCAGGGCGCCGGCGCCCACCATGAGGAAACCGGCCGGCCAGCCCAGCGTTTCGCTTATGTAGGCGCCAAGCGGCATCCCGGCAACGGAGGCGATAGACCATCCGAGGAAGACGAACGCGATCGCGCTGCCGCGTCTTTCGACCGGCACCAGCAGCGCCGCTGTCGACGCGGCCTGGGCGGTGAACAGGGCTGCGCCGATCGAGGAAAGGATCCGGAGGACCATCAATTCGCGCAGGCCGCTAGCGAAAGCGGAGGCGAAATGCCCAGCGGCAAACAGCAACAGGACGCCGGCGAGGAGCGCACGGCGGTCGAAACGGGAGGTCAGGGCGGCGAATACGGGTGCGGTGAGGCACACGGTGATGGCAAAGGCCGTAATCAGTTGCGCGGCGACCGGGATGGTGACCCCAAGGCCGTGCGCCAGGGCGGTCAGCATGCCTGGAACGATCAGCGTCCCGGTGCCGATGATGAAATTGCCGAAGCAAAGAACCAGGAGCCGCAGATCCATCGGGTGTTTTTGTTGTTTCGACGCCACGATTTCGACGTCACGATTTCGTGGCCGCAGCATGGGGGCAGGCGGGCCGGGGGATGCTAGCACGGGTCTGGCCGCGCCGGCCGCCTACCGAAGTCCGGAACAGCCGCTCCCCCAAACCGGGCCTGCCGGCATAAAATGTGGCTTGATCCGACCCGGCGTGGCCCAAATACAAAACCGGCCCGCCAGCGCCCACCGAAGGAGACCCGAAATGTTGCAAGCAGCCGATTTGACCATTCGCCTCAACCCCGCGGACGACGTGGTGATCGCGCGGGTGGAACTGCCCGCCGGCACCGAAATCATCAAGGAAAAGATCCGCACCGCGGTCACCGTTCCTCCCGGCCACAAAATCGCCACTCACGACATCACCGAAGGCTCGCCGGTACGCCGCTACAACCAGATCATCGGATTTGCGGTAAAGCCCATCAAGGCTGGCGACCACGTGCATGTGCACAACCTGGCGATGGGCGATTTCCAGCGCGATTATGCATTCTGTGCGGACTTCAAGCCCGTGGAGTACGTGCCTAACCCGGCGACCTTCCAGGGCATCGTACGCGAAGACGGCCGAGTGGCGACCCGCAACTACCTGGGTGTGATCTCCAGTGTGAATTGCTCGGCGCACGTATGCCGGACCATAGCCAAGTTCTTCGATGAAGACTTCATGGCGCAATATCCCAACGTGGACGGCGTGGTGCCCATCCACCACAAGACCGGCTGCGGAATGGGCTCCGAAGGTGAACCCGTCGACCTGTTGCGCCGCGTGCTGGCCGGCTATGCGACGCATCCGAACTTCCATTCTTCGCTGATGATCGGACTGGGTTGCGAAGCCAACCAGATCAACAACCTTCTCGCCGCGCAGGGGCTGAAGCGCTCGCGCCAGCTGCAGGCCTTCACCATCCAGGAAACCGGTGGTACCAAGAAGACGGTTGCCGACGGCATTGCCCGCATCAAGGAACTGTTGCCTGACGCCAACAATGTCAAACGCGAGTCCGTTTCGGCTTCTCATCTCACGCTCGGCCTGCAATGCGGCGGATCGGACGGCTATTCCGGCATCTCGGCCAACCCGGCACTCGGCGCCGCGGTGGACATCCTGGTGCGCAACGGCGGCAGCGCTATCCTGTCGGAAACGCCGGAAGTGTATGGCGCCGAGCACCTGCTGACCCGCCGGGCCGCGACCCGGGAGATCGGCGAAAAGCTGGTCCAGCGCATCCACTGGTGGGAGGATTACACCACCAGGCTGGGCGGCGAGATGAACAATAATCCCTCGCCGGGCAACAAGGCCGGCGGCCTCACCACGATCCTGGAAAAGTCGCTGGGCGCGGTCGCCAAGGGCGGCACGCAGGCGATGATGGGCGTTTACGAATACGCCGAGCGCGTCTCCGCCAAGGGTTTTGTGTTCATGGACACGCCGGGCTACGATCCGGTTTCCGCCACCGGCCAGGTTGCCGGCGGCGCCAACATGATCTGCTTCACCACCGGCCGCGGTTCGGCCTATGGCTGCAAACCGTCCCCCTCGCTGAAACTCGCCACCAATACGGCGATGTTCGACAAGCAGGAAGACGACATGGACATCAATTGCGGCGTGATCGTCGACGGCAAGGCCAGCATCCAGGACGTCGGCCAGAAGTTCTTCGAGATCATCCTGCGCACCGCTTCCGGCGAACCGAGCAAGAGCGAAGCAATGGGTTACGGCGAAGACGAATTCGCGCCGTGGATTCTGGGTCCTACGATGTAGGACTCGTGACTAAGTGCCCCCATCCGGGGATACCGGGCGTCGCCCATAACTATCGTGACTGTCGTGACGACTTAAAATTGAAACGTCAAAGGGCGGGAGATTGGATTCAAAGTAATGCCGCAATTCATTTGCGGCATTTTTTTCGTGCACAGTGGTATAAAGCTTTTACCCCGTAACGACAGTCACGATAGTCACGACCGTCACGGGATTTCGGAGAAAACCATGGCTGAAGATTCTTCCAAGGAAATGTTCGAGTTCTTCCAGAAAATGTGGAACCCGATGTCGTTCCCCATTCCCGGTATGTTCCAGCCCACCATGAGTGCGGAAGAGGTGGAGAAGAAGATCGTCGAACTGAAATCGGTGGAAAACTGGCTGAAGATGAACCTCAGCTTTGTGCAGATGACGGTGAAGACGCTGGAGATGCAGAAGTCTGCGCTGGAAACGATCCAGGAATCCGCCGCGGCGGCCTCGGCTGCGTCGAAGCCGGGCAGTGAGAGGGAAAAGCCGAACCGTAAAAGGTAAAAGCGCAAAAAAGCGAAGCGGCGCTCGCCACTGCCTTTACCTCGAACCTTTCACCTTTAACCTTTCGTCTGCGTGACGTGTGCGTCGCGTCACGT